>DATNGC010000105.1:0-45228 GCA_035606075.1 Elusimicrobiota bacterium | reverse complement strand
CGCCCTGGCGGACCAGGCGCGCGGCGTCCAGCAGTCCATGCGCGAGGGGGCGAAGGCCCAGCAGGTGCAGGATTTCGCGGACAAGATGGACCGCGGGGCCAAGTCGGGCGACCGAATGGCCGAGGCGGCGGCGGCGCTGGCGTCGCGCGGCAAGGACGGGACGGTCACGCCCGCGGAGCTCGAGCAGCTGCAGCAGTCGCTCGAGGAGATCGAGAAGTCCCTCGAGGCCCTGCGCAAGGCGGTGAAGTCGCTGCCGGAGATCCCGGCGGAGCAGGCGGACGGGAAAACGCAGGACCTCCCGCTCGACGACGCTCGAGCGGCGGCCGGGGAGCTGCGCCGCGCGCTCGAGAACGGCGACGTCGCGGGGGCGGCGAAGGCGGCCAAGAAGCTCGCCGAGCGCATGAAGAAGCTCGCGCAGACGCTCAGCGAGGCGGGTCGCCGCGCGGCGGAGGCCCACGGCAGGCAGGGCGGCGAGGCCGCGTCGCGCGTGCAGCGGGCGTGGAAGGCGGCGGCGCAGGCGCAGACTCTGGCCGCCGAGGCGGCGCGCAAGGTCGAGGACGCGCGGCTCGGCAAGATGATGGGGGAGCAGCGCGAGCTGCTCAAGGGGGTGTCCGGCGACTTCGACCGCGCCGTCTCCTCGCGCGCGGCCTCGGGACGGCTCGCCGTCAACGGCGCGGGAGCCGCGCTGGAGGAGGCGCAGAGGCGCTTGAAGGCCGGCGACGCTCCGAACGCGGCCCTCATGATGCGCGACGCGGCGATGCGTCTCGGCGGCGACGCGGAGCTGAGCGCGCTGGCGTCGCGGCTCGATGCGGGGCCGCCCGCCCCGCGGGCCGACGCGGACGCCGCGCGCGGCGCCGCGGAGACGCAGAACTCGGCCTTGGGGCGGGCGCAGATGCTGCGCGGAGAGATCGAGTCGGCGACGCGCGGCGCGGGCTATCTGTCCGGGCGCCTGGGCCGGCGCGTGGACGACGCGATCTCGGAAGAGGACGCGAGCCGCGCCGCGCTCGAAGGCGGGAACTCGGGCGAAGGCTTGAAGCACGCCGAGGCCGCGCTGGCCATCCTTCAGGAAGGCGGCGGCGACGCGGACTCGGCCTCCTCGGCGGCCGCCGGAGCGGGCTCGTCGATGGGAGGCGGGACCGCGGCGGGCATGAGCGTGCGCGCCGCGCCGCGCGGCTCGACGGGGCTGGGGCTGGAGCGCGTGCGCCTGCCGTCGGCCGACGAGTACCGGCCGCCGCGCGCGCTGCGCGACGAGCTGGAGCGCTCCCTGCAGGAGCCGCGCCCGCCGGCGGCCGACGGGGCGATCAAGGAATACTTCAAGCGCTTGACGCGCTAGCTCGGGCGATGAAGACCCTCTGCTTCGACGGCTTCGGCGGACCCGAGTTTCTCCAGCTTCGCGACTTGCCCGCTCCGGCCTTGAAGCCGGAGCACGCGCTCGTGCGCGTGAAGGCGATCGGCCTCAATTTCGCGGACGTGTACCGGCGCAAGGGGAACTACCATCTCGACGGCAAGCCGCCCTACGTCGCGGGCTACGAAGGCGCGGGCGTCGTCGAGTCGTCGAGCGGCGAGGCGGGCGGCGTCAAGCCCGGCGACCGCGTGAGCCGAGCCGAGGAGCTGTTCGGCTGGGTGCGGTCGAGCCGCCTGCGGGTCCGCGTCGCGGCGCGCTTTGCGCTCTCGGAAGGCGCGGCCGCGCACGCGTTCCTGGAGAGCCGGCGCAGCATCGGCAAGGTTCTGCTCCTTCCTTGACCGCGCCTCCGTCTCAAAGACCCTCTTGACAGATATGCTTCTCGGGGACACACTCTGGGAACAAGTTCGTCCCGGAGCGGCAATCCCCTTGAATTCCCTCGCCGCCTTGATCGTCGTCTCGCAGTGCGCGCTTCCCGCCTCGGCCGCTCCGGGCGCGGCGGAGGCCGCGCTCGCCGCGGCCCGCCAAAGCTTCGCGGCCCACCGGCCTGGCCAGCCGACGCTCGAGGCCGTGGCCAAGCTGCCGCCCGCCGAAGCCCATGAGGATCCGCGCCTGGCCGAAGCCAGGCTGGCCGTCGAGGCGGCCAAGGACGTCCAGCTGGGCTGCGCGGCGCCGTGCGCCTCCGCCGCCGACGTCCAGGTTTACGCCGGCAAGGTCGAGCTGATCGCCCATCGCCTCGGGATCGGCGACGCCCAGGCCGGAGCCGTCCTCGAGAACTACATCCCGAAGGGCAAGCCCCGCCTGCGCGCCGGCGGACCCGCACCGGGCCCCGCGGCCCAGGCGCTCGAGGCCGAGGTCGTGGCCCGCCTGCTGTCCGACGGCCGCCTCGCTCCCGAGATCCGCGGCCAGCTCAGCCGCAAGGCGCTCGCGATGGCGGACGCGCTCGGCCGCAGCGGGGGGCTCAAGGCCGACTCCGACGGCATCGTCACCTTCCCCGACGGCCAGCGCGCCCGGATGAGCGCCGCGCAGCTCGCGCGGCTCAACGCGATCCCGCAGAACCAGGCCCAGATCCTCCGCCATCTCGCGACGACCGCGCCGCCGTCGCCGTATACGGCACAGCAGAAGCAGGACATGGCGCTGGCCGCGGCCCAACGCGAGATCAACGAGAACCCGGGGACCGTCGGCGCGTCGTACAACTACTGGGACCGCGAGGCCAAGGACCCGGACTGCAGCTGGCTGTGGAGGGGCTATTCCAAGCTCAACAAGGGGCTGCTGACCTTCAGCGGCCTCAGGTCCGTCGAGGAGAGCTCGGCTCGCCTCGGCTACGTCTGGGACAACCCGGACGTGAGCAAGGGCGAGAAGTTCTGGCTCGGCGCCAAGCTCGGCGCCAACTGCGCCTTGACGGCGGTCAGCTTCCTCCCCGCCGCCTCGTTCGCCAAGAGCGTGCAGGCCGGCGAGGGCTTTTACTGGATCGGCAAGGCCGGGACGGCGGTCCCCGGGGCCGTCCGCGCCGCCGCGCCCGAGGCCGCGGAGGCGAGCCGCGCCCTCACGACGACGATCGCCGAGGCGCTGCCGCGGGGCGCCAAGGTCGGCACGACGGAGCTGCGCTCGATGATCGGGAGCCTGAACGACAAAGCCGCGCGCTACGGCGTGCGGATCGTCGAGGGCGGGACCACCGGCGAGAGCGTCGCCAAGGGCGGCACGATCTACGTGAGCCTCAAGGCCGGGGCCCAGCACGAGACCGTCCACGTGGTCCAGCAGCTCTACACGCGCGTCATGGCGCTCGAGCAGATGGCGGCGCAGTCGGGAACCACGGTGGAGGCGCTGACCGCCGCGCAGCGCGCGGAGGCGTTCGCCAACGCCGCCCGGTGGGAGACGGCTTCCTACGCTCAACTGGAGTCCCAAGCCTTCCGCGCGACCGGCTTCGGGGGAGGCAGCGGCGGCGCGCAATACGCCCAGCAGCTCCTGCGGACCGGACAGGAGGTCACGGCGGGCATGAGGAACGGCGCGGTGCTCGACGGCACGTTCGGCGCGGGCGCGCGGCTCTACGGGCGCACGACGCAGGTCCTCGGCCACAGCCAGGCGCAGATCGGGACCGGCCTCGGCTCCCTGTTCTTCGGCACGATGAACGGCCCGACCGGCGACGGCGTGCGCGACGTCGCCGACATGGCCGCCCGGCCCTACACGCTCCAGCCGGCCGGCGCGGACCGGCCGGTTGGCGCCGGCGCCGCCGCCCTCGACGCGCTCGCTCCCGCGCCGGCGAACCTCGTCATGAGGCCGCTCGCGGCGCCCTACGCCCTGCACCTGGTGCCCGGACATTGAGCGGCAAGATCTGGGGCTCGGTCTGCGTCGTCCTCGGCTTGGCGCTGGCCGCCGGCGGCTGGAAAGTGATCAAGGCCGCGGAGCCTCCGGAGGGAACGACGGGTTTCTCCGGCGTCGCGCCCAACCGCCGCGGACTCGCCCTGTTCGCGGGAAACGTGATGCTGATCGTGGGGCTCATCCTCGCGGCGCTCATCAGCTCCTTCTTCTTCATCGGCGGCTGAACGGTGAGCACCGCAACCGCGACGGCGCTCCGGCTGGCGGCCTTCCTGTGCTACCTGCCCGTGCTGGGCGCCCTCGCGCTGCTGACGTGGCAGTGCGCGTTCCTGCTCGCCCGCGCCCAGGGCGCCGGCGCGTTCGGCGCGGCCTACGCGGGGGCGGCCTATCTGCTCGGCCGCCGCGCGGCGCGAGTCGTCCGCGGCGACGCCGCGCGCCCCTGGCTCGACCTGCTCCTGCTGCTCGCGGCCGACGCGCTCCTCGGCGTGATCTGGGTCCACGGCCTGACCGTCTAGCGCCGGCGGCCCGCAAGTCTTATAATCCCGGCATGTCATTCCAGGGGACCGTCGAGATCAACTGCCCCTCCTGCACCGACGGCTTCGACGCTCCCGTCTGGAGCTTCGTGCACGGCGGCACCGACGCGGCCCTGCGCGACTCGATCAAGGCCCGCGAGTGCAACCTGCTCCTGTGCCCGTCGTGCGGCGCCGCGTTCATGCCCGAGGTCTCCTGGATCTACTACGAGCCCGACGCCGAGATCATGGCCTTCGTCTTCCCGGAGAAGTGGAAGGGGGAGGAGTCGACCTGGCGCGAGAAGATGAAGGCCGACTTCGCCCAGATGAAGAGCCTGCTCGGCGACCGGCTGCCCGTCGACATGGAGCCGCTCGTCTTCTTCGGCCAGGACGACCTCGGCGAGATGCTCGACAAGGAGGATTGGCGCATCGACGAGCGCGACGTGATGCTCGAGTACGCCAAGCAGCTCGGCCTCTCCGTGTACCATGCCAGCCCGCTCTGGGCGCGCGCCCACGGCGCTCCGGCCGAGCTCCCCTACAAGGGAAAGGGCTCGCCCACGCGCGAGAGCTTGATCGAAGGGCTGAAGGCTCTCGTCAAGGCCAACGACGCGCTGACGGCCTGGGCCGATTTCCTGCGCTCCTTCGAGCAGGACAAGAAGGCGAGCGTGCCGCCGGCGGCGAAGAAGAAGTGAGGCCCGGCGCCGCCGGGGTCGCCGTCCCGCTCGCGACCGCGAGGTTCCTCAAGCCCGTCGCCGCCGAGGCGGCCCGCCTCGGCCTGCCTCTCTACATGGTGGGCGGCCCCGTCAGGGACTGGTTCCTGAAGCGGCCGACTTTCGATCTCGATCTGACCGTCGTCGGAGATCCGGATCCGATCGCCGAGCTGTGCGCGAACCTGGCCGGCGGCAAGGTCGAGGCCTTCGGCCGCTTCGGGACCCGGCGCGTGATCGGACGCAGCCGCTTCCGCGTGGACGTGGCCACGACGCGCGCCGAGAGGTACCCGGCTCCGGCCGCGCTGCCGGAGCTCACGGCGACCTCGGTGCCCATCGAGCAGGATTTGTTCCGCCGCGACTTTACGATCAACGCGATGGCGGTCCGCCTGGACGACGGGTCTCATGCCCTCGTCGATCCCTACGGCGGTCTGCGCGACCTGAAGGACCGCACGCTGCGCGTCCTGCATCCCGCCAGCTTCCGCGACGATCCCACGCGCGTGTTCCGCGCCGCGCGCTTCCTCGCCCGCCTGCGCTACAAGCCCGCCGACGGCATGGGCGGCGAGGCCAAGGACGTGCTGAAGCTCGGCGAGGCCGCGAAGCTCTCGCGCCACCGCCTGCTCCACGAGCTGCGCAGCCTCCTCGGCGAGGAGAAGCCCGCGCTGGCCTTCGGCCTGCTCGAGATGTGGGGCTACCTCGCCCTCCTGCACCCTCAGCTGCCGTGGCGGATGAAGCTGCCGGAGGGGGTCGACGAGCGGCTGGCGGCGATGGCGATCGCGCTCGGGCCGGGCAAGGGCGCCGAGTTCGTCGAGTCCTTCCCGTTCGAGCGCGGACTGCGCGCCCAGCTCCTCGAGGCCCTCTCGCTCGCGTACGCGCATTCCGCTCCGCGCGCGGCGCCGTCTCGGCTCGCCTCCGCCGCCGCCCGCCGCGCGTTCCCGGGCCTGCCGGGCGCCGCGCTCAAGCCGGCCTTCCTGCGCGGGTCGGACCTGATCAAGCTCGGCCGCAAGCCGGGTCCCGAGTTCCACGCCGTCCTCGACGAGGCGGCGCGCCTTCAGCGCCTCGGCGAGCTCAAGACCCGCGCGGCCGCCGTGGCCTGGCTCAAGAAGAGATGAACCGGTTCCACCGGCTGACGGAGAGCCGGCGACGAACGTTCCTGCTCGCCGCGGGATTGGCCGCGGCCGCCGCGGCCGCCGCGTTCCTCGTCGACACGGCGCGGACGCAGTGGGACCTCAAGATCTACATGGAGTGCTCGCGCACGCTCGCCTCGGGCGCCGACCCGTACGCGACCCAGCCCGTCTTCAACGGCGACCATTTCCAATGCCTGTACCCGCCGCTGATCATGGACCTGTACCGACCCTTCAATTCCGTGACGGCGGAGTTCGGCGAGGGGGCGGGGGAAAGGTTCTGGGCCGTCCTCAAGGTCGCGTCGATGTTCCTGATGCTGTGGCTGTGGAAAGCCCGCATCCTGCGTCCGGGCAACGATCTGCGCCGCCTGCTCTTCGCGGCGATCGCCTACGGCAGCCCCTTCTGGTCCGACTTCCGCGCGGGAAACGCCGGCTCCTTCGAGCACTTGATCCTGTGGGGAGCGCTGGCCGCCTTCATCGCCGAGCGCGATTACCTTTTCGCCGCCCTCATCGCCGCCGCGGCCCAGCCCAAGATCCTGCCGGCGGCGTTTCTGCCGCTCGTCCTAGCCAAGCGCCGGCCCAACTGGGGCGCGTTCGTCTTCGGCGGCGCCCTCGCCCTGGGCGCGTTCGGCCTCAACGAGCTGGTCCACCCCGGCCTGCTCAAGGAGTTCTTCCTCCAGCTCCGCGACCCCGCCCAGCCGTGGCATTACGAGCGCGGCCCCAACAACTGCGCCTTCGTCGGCCTGGTCCAGCACGCCCTCGAGACCGCCTGGCGCGACCGCGCGCGCGCCATGGCGGCCGCGATGCGCGTCAACCTCGTCTGGTCGGCGGCCGTCGCCGCGCTCACGGCGTGGGCGCTGCGCGGCCTTTGGTCGGGACCGGGGACGGAGACCGGCAAGCGGCGCGCCTCCCTGATGCTTTACGCCGCCGCCTATGCCCTCGTCGCGCCGCGCCTCAAGGACTACTCCTTCCTGCTGCTGATCCCGCCGACGCTGGTCGCGCTCGAGTCCGACGCGCCGCCGGCCCTGCGCGCGGCGATCCTGGTCTGCGCCCTGCTCGACTCGACGAAAGCCGCGGCCGAGAAGATGGGCCTGGGCGTCTGGTCGCTGTTCGCGGGCTATTTCAAGCTCTACGCGGTCATGCTCGTCTGGTACGCCCTCGCCTTCCGCTCCAAAAAAACGCTAGAATCCCCGTCGGAATGAAGCGCCAGGACGTCGTTTATTCCGGCATGCGCCCCACCGGCCGTCTCCACCTCGGCAACTATTGGGGCGCATTGAAGAATTGGGTCGACTTGCAGACCCAATACTCCTGCATTTTCTCCGTCGCCGACTGGCACATGCTGACGACGGGCTACGGCGACACGTCGAGCCTCCGGCAGAACGTCCGCGAGATGGTGCTCGACTGGCTCGCCGCCGGTCTCGATCCGCAGAAGTGCGTGATCTATCGCCAGTCGGACGTCCCCGAGCACGCCGAGCTCGCGCTGATGCTCGCGATGGTCACGCCGCTGTCCTCGGTCGAGAACAATCCGACTTGGAAGGAGCAGCTCCAGGAGCTCTCCAAGACGAAGATGGGCAAGACTCTCGACGCGAAGGCCGAGGAGGCCGTCGCGGCGCAGGCCATGGCGCACGCCAAAGCGGAGGGCGCGCCTCCCGCGAAAGTCGTGAAGGCGGCCGAGAAGGCCATCGAGACCGCCGAGGCGACCGCCGCTCAGTACGAGATCCGCACCTACGGCTTCCTCGGCTACCCCGTCCTCCAGGCCGCCGACATCCTTCTCTACCACGGAACGAAGGTGCCCGTCGGAGCCGATCAGCTGCCGCATCTGGAGCTGACGCGCGAGATCGCGCGCAAGTTCAACAACGCCTTCGGGGAAGTCTTCGCCGAGCCCCAAGGACTCCTCACCCCGACGCCCAAGGTCCCGGGCACCGACGGGCGCAAGATGTCGAAGTCGTACGGCAACGCGATCGAGATCTACGAGACGGAGAAGTCCCTCGAGAAGAAAGTGAAGGGGATGTACACCGACCCGAACCGCAAGTCCGCGACCGACCCGGGCCATCCCCTGCCGTGCGCCGAGAACCCGCCGGGCTGCTCGGTGTACGCCCTCCACAAGCTTTACGCCGACGAAGCGTTTTACCAGAAGCGAGGCGACGAGTGCCGCGCGGGACAGCTCGGCTGCTCGGCTTGTAAGAAGGATTTGCTCGCGGAAATGACCTCGCCCTTCGGCGAGTTCCGCCGCCGCCGCGACGAGTACGCGGCCCAACCCGAGAAGATCGACGCGATCCTGGACGACGGAGCGCGCAAGGCGCGCGCGATCGCGCAGAAGACGATGGACGATGTCCGCCGCGCGATGAGGCTCCGCTGATGCCCGAGAAAACATATCAGGTGAACCTGGAGCTGTTCGAGGGCCCGCTCGACCTGCTGCTGTTCCTGGTCAAGAAGGACGACCTCGACATCCACAACATCCCGATCGCGCACATCACGAAGGAGTACCTCGCCTACCTCGAGCTGCTCAAGGAGCTCAACCTCGACGTCGCCGGCGAGTTCCTGGTCATGGCCGCGACGCTGATGGCCTACAAGTCGCGCGCGCTTCTGCCCAGCCAGGAGGTCCTCAGCGAGGAGGACGGCCCGGACCCGACGGCCCAGCTCGCGCAGAAGCTGCTCGAATACCAGAAGTTCAAGGAAGCCTCCAAGTTCCTGATGGGCAAGGCCGACGAGATGTCCAACGTCTTCTTCCGCGGCGCCCCGCACTTCGAGGAGGCCGACAAGTCGCCCAACCTCTCGCTGTTCGAGCTGATGGAGCACATCAAGGTCATCCTGGACGGCGCCGAGGACGACGACGAGTCGCGTCAGGTCGCCGGTGAGGAGTTCCCGATCGAGGAGAAGATGGAGAAGATCCTCTTTCTCCTGACCAACGTCTCGGTCATCGCGTGGGAGGACCTGTTCGCCGACGAGCGCAAGCGCCGCGGCATCATCGCGTGCTTCCTCGCCATGCTCGAGCTGACCAAGCTCCAGAAGATTTTCATCCGCCAGGACGCGAACTTCGGGAAGATCCGCATCTTCAAGAAAGAGAAGGAGACCGCCGATGAAGAGACGCCCCTCGCCGGAGACGCCCCCGTCGGAGACGCCCCAGCCGGAGAGCCGCTCGGCGGAGACGCTCGAACCGGCGACGCCGCCGCCGAGCCCCGAGAGCCCGGAGAGCCCGATGTCCAGCCCGGAAGCTGATCCGGCCGGCGAGACTCCGGAGCAGCTGGCCGCGATCGGCGAGGACGCCGCCGCCCAGTCTCCCGCCGAGCCCGAGGTCGTCGAGGCCGAGGACGCCGTCGAGGCCGCCGATCAGGCCGGCGTCTCGGCCGCGCCGTCCGTGCCGTCTCCGGCCAACGACGACGACCTCCTGCGCCGCGCGCTCGAGGCCCTGCTCTTCATCACCGACCGTCCCTTGTCCGCCGCCGAGCTCGGCAAGCTCGTCGGCATCCGCGACCAGGACAAGATCATCGGCACCGTCGAGGAGCTGCGCCGCGACCTCGAGGCCAAGAACGCCGGCTACCGCCTGATCGCCGTCGCCGAGGGCTGGCAGATGGCGACGCGCCCGGAGCTCGCGCCGTACGTGCGCAAGCTGTTCGCCGACCGCGCCACGATGCGCCTCTCGACCGCCGCCCAGGAGACGCTGTCGATCATCGCCTACCGCCAGCCGCTGACCCGCGCCGAGATCGAGGAGATCCGCGGCGTCGAGGTCATCGCCGCGCTGGAGACGCTTCTCGAGAAGGGCCTGACCAAGGTCGTCGGCCGCAAGGAGACCGTCGGCCGGCCGCTCATGTACGGCACCACGTCCGAGTTCCTGCGCCACTTCGGCCTGCGCAGCCTCGAGGACCTGCCGCCGCTCGACGCCTTCACCCCGGCCGAGGACGTCCCGCCCGCGGCCGCTCCCGCCGACGCGGCGGCCGCGCCCGAGCCCGCCGTGCCCGCGCCCGAGTTCTCCGCGCAGACGGAGGAGGCCGTCGTCGCCGAGGCGCTGTCCGAGCACCCCGGGTCGGAGCCCGCTCCCGAGGTCGAGGCCGCGGCCGAGACGCCCGCGGAGCCGGAAGGCGGTTCAGAGGAATCCGACGAAGGCTCCATCTGGCCTAAGTGAAGATCCTCTTCGTCGCGAGCGAGGCGGTCCCTTGGTGCAAGACCGGCGGTCTGGCCGACGTCGTCGGCACCCTCGCGCAAAAACTCGGCGGGATCGGGCACGACGTGTGCCTGTTCTTGCCCAAGTATCGCGCGATCCAGGCCGCGCCGCTCGAGGAGGGGCAGTCGCGGCCCCTGAAGGTCCAGCTCGCCGGCGAAGAGCACGAGGTCGGCCTCCGCTTCCTCCATCGCCGCGCCGTCACGACCTACTTCGTCGACTATCCGCTGTTCTTCGACCGCGAGGGCCTCTACGGCATCTCGGGCCGCGACCACGCCGACAACGACCAGCGCTTCGCGCTGTTCTGCCTCGCCGCGCTCGAGGGCGCCAAGGCCGCCGGCTTCAAGCCCGACATCGTCCACGCCCACGACTGGCAGGCCGGGCCCGTGATGGCCCATCTCAAGCGGCGCTACGCCGCCGACCCCCACTTCGCTAAGACGGGCTCCGTGTTCACCGTGCACAACATGGCGTACCAGGGCAACTTCCCGCGCGCCGCGCTCGAGGCGGCGGGCTTCGGCGCCGAGGACTGGAGCTCGGACGGGCTGGAGTATTACGGGCAGGTCAGCTACCTGAAGGCCGGCTTGGCCTACGCGGACCGCCTGACCACCGTCAGTCCCACCTACGCGCGCGAGATCCAGGGCTCCCAGCACGGCTTCGGCTTCGAGGGGCTGCTGCAGCGCCGCGCCGCGCAGACGAGCGGCGTCCTCAACGGCCTCGACGTCGAGACGTGGGACCCGTCGCGCGACGCGTCCCTGCCGCGCAAGTACGGCTCCGCCGACGCGGCCGCGGGCAAGGCCGCGTGCAAGGAGAGCCTGCAGCGCGAGTGCGGCCTCGAGGCGCGCGCGGACCGCGCCCTGATCGGCATCGTCTCGCGGCTCGACTACCAGAAAGGCCTGGACCTCGCGGTGCCCGCGGTCGAGTCACGCCTCGACCGCGCCCAGCTCGTCGTGCTCGGCACCGGCGATCCCGCGCTGACCGAGCAGCTCGCCGCGCTCGAGCGGCGGCACCCGGGGAAGGTCCACTTCCACCGCTCCTTCGACGAGTCCTTCGCCCACCGCGTGTACGCCGCGAGCGACCTGTTCCTGATGCCCTCGCGCTTCGAGCCGTGCGGCCTCGGCCAGATGATCGCGATGCGCTACGGCGCCGCGCCGGTCGTGGCGCGCACGGGCGGGCTCGTCGACACGGTGACCGACGAGACCGGCTTCCTCTGCGCGCCCAACGACGGCGCGGACCTCGCGAACGCCCTCGACCGCGCCCTCGAGGCCCGGCGCTCGCCGGCATGGGACGCGCGCGTGCGCGCGGCGATGGCCGGCGACTTCTCGTGGGAGCGCTCCGTCCAGGCGTACCTCGAGGTTTACAAGGCGGCGGCGCGGCCGTGAACGGCTTCCGGCGGCTCTCGCTTCTCGTCGCGCTGGCCGTGGCGTTGGCCGCGGCGGCGGGAGCGCCCCGCCGCGCCGGAGACCGCGCCGTGCTCGCCGCCGTCGACGCCGGCGCCATGGCGGCCCTGCAGGGCAAGCGCCCGGAGGCTTCGGGCGAGCTCTGGGAGCGGCTCAAGGCGATGGGCGTGTCGGCCGTGACCCTGCGCGAGGAGACGCTCGCCGACCTGGCGGCCAGCGGCGAGGTCCTGAATTACTCGCGCGCCGAGGTGGACCGCTGGCGCGCGGCGGGGCTCGTCGCGCCGTCCTCGGCCCTGCGCGGCGGCACGCTCTGGGCCAAGGACGCGAAGTCCTTCGCGCGCGCGGCCGACGCGTTCGCGGCGCGCGGTCTCGACGTCTCGACCGCGGCCGTCGCCGGCGCCAAGGCGCTCGAGATCCCGGCCGGGGCGGACTTATCGAAGATCCCGGCGGGCTTCGACCCGGCGTCGGTCGCCGCGCTCGCCGGCGCCGGCCTCTTCCCGGTCGCCGCCTCGACGGCGGCCGTCGTCGACGTCGCGGGCCGCCGCCTCTGGACGCGCACGCTCCCGGTCGATGCCGCCCCGGGAGAGATCCTGCGCGCGGCGTTGGGCCGCCCCCTGCGGCTGATCGTCTTTCGGCCTCGCCCGGAGCTCGGGCTCGAGGAGAACCTGACGTTCCTGCGCGCCTCGCTCAAGACCCTGCGCGACGCCGGCCAGCCCGACACCCTCCCCGCCCCGCGGCCGGACTCCGGCGAGGGGCGCGCCGCGCGCGCGGGTCGATTGGCTCTCGTCTGGCTGCTCGGCCTGGCGGGGCCCTTGCTGGCGGCGCGCGCCGCCTTGCAGGCCGGGCGCCTCGCGCGCTCCAAGCTCTGCACGATCGCTTCGCTCTCGACGATCGCTCCGGTCGCGTCTCCGGTGCCTCAAGTCCTCGCCGGACTCGCCGCGGCCTGGGCCGTGTCCGCGTTCGCCGGCCTCGTCGTCGCGGGCGTCGCGCCGGAGGGCTGGCGCGACGGCTCGGCGCGCGCCTGGACCGTCTGGACCTGGTGCGCGCCGTTCGCGGTCGGGGCGGCCGCGCTGTTCGCGTCGGCGAAGCCCTCCCGGCGCGGCTACTGGGCCGCGCCCGTGCGCCGCCGCGACCTCGTCGCGCTCATCGCCTTCGCGCTGGCCGCGGCTCTGCTGCTCGCTCCGCGCGCCTCCCTGCGCGCGTCGGCGTTCTGGGAGTCGTTCGACCGCCTCTCGGCCGCGGGCGCGCTGTGGTGGTGGCCGTGGTATTGGCGCGCCGCGCTCGTGGGCGTGCCGTGCCTGGCGCTGTCGCTGGCGCTCGTCGAGGAGCGCGACGCGGCGGACCCGCGCCAGGCGCTCGCCAAGCTCGCCTCGGACCCGCGCGGCTGGCTGCTGCTCGGCCTGCTCGGCCCCGCCGGGCTCGTCGCCGCGACCGGCGGGGGCGGCGCTCCGATCGACGCGGGGCTCCTGTACGGCGCCGCGGCCTGGGCGCTCGGCCTCGCGACGGCCGCGGCGCTCGCCGCGCTGCGCGTCTTCCTCCAGCGCTGGGCCCAAGGTCCCAGCGCTCATAGGACTATTGACCTAGAACGGCGCTCGTGATAGGATAGGGGCGTGAGAGCCCCTCTCGCCGCCGCCCTCTTCCTCGCCGCTTCCGCCGCGATCGCTCTCGCGGCCGACCCGCACGAGCCCAAGACCATGAAGGCGAGCTTCATCGGCGAGGGCGGCGGCTACAAGCCGGCCGATCAGACGACCGAGGGCATCCTGGTCGGCGACCAAGGCGCGGCGTCCAACGACGAGCGCAAGGCGCCGCCCGCCGGCGACGTCCCCGCGGCCGCGGCGATCGGGCCCGGAGTCCCGGCGGCGGGCGTCTCCTCTCCGCAGACGGCGCACGCCGCGCCGTCCGCGCCCGCGGCTCCTTCCGTCTCCGCCTCTCCAAGGATCGACGCGCCGAGCCGTCCGGACGCCGCGCGGCCCGCGGCGTCCGGACGGAACGCGTCGATCCCTGAAGGGGCGAAGAAGCCCGAGGGCCGCCAGTCGCTCTGGAACGGCCTGATGCAGCCGCTCGCGATGACGGGCTCCGCGGCCGCCTCCGCCTCGGATCCCGACGCCGCCCGCGCGGAGGCCGACCGCGACTACGAGACCCACATCCTGGGCATGAAGCCCGGGCCCGACCGCCCCGCGCTCGCGGCCAAGCCCGCGCCCGCGGCCGCGCCGTCGTCCGTCGCGTCCGTCGACGCCGCGCGCGCCGACGGCGGAAAGGTCTTCGTCTCCCTCGCGCTCGACCCGCGCGAGGCGGGCTCCCTGCGCGACGCCGTCGCGGGCCTCGGCGCCGCGGCGGGCTTCTCCGCCGACGCGCGCTTCGAGGCCATGCCCGGGCCCAACGGCACCGTGCTCTACAGCGGGTGGCTGCCGGCGGGCCGCCTCGGCGATGCGATGTCGCGGCCGGGCGTGAAGAGCGTGCGCATCGAGACGCGCGCGCGGCCGTCGAACCCTCGCGAGACCGGCGGCGAGTTCCTCGTCGGCCTGCGCCTCGACGACCCGGCCCGCGCGCGCGAGGCCGTCGACGCGGGCGTCGGCGCCCTGCAGGGCGCCGCCGAGTTCCATCTGACGCGCGTCGTCGGGCTCGAGACCGCTCCCGACGGCCGCACGGTCGCGGTCGTCTCCGGCAGCCTTCCGCTCTCCAAGCTCCCCCGCGCGATGGCGCTCCCGGAGGTCGTGAAGATCATCCCGCTCGGCGGCGAGGTCCCGCCGCCCGTTCCCGCGGAGCCGGCCGCCGGCGGACTCTCCGGCTTCGCGGCTTTCGCCGTGCAGCGCGGGCCCTGGCTCATCATCCTGACGCTCCTCCTGCTGCTGCCGAGCCTGCGCGAGCCGGCGCGGCGCGCGGCCTCCGTCTTCAGTCCTTACCGCTGAACGAACGGCGGCCTTTATATTAGAATGCGCTCTATGGGAGCCAAGAGCCGCGCCTGGTGGGTCTTCGCCTTCGCCGCCGCCGCCGCGCTCGCGGCGCAGACGCTGCTCTTGGTCGAGGGACAGTGCCGGAAGCTGGAGACGGCCCTGCGCGACGACCTGCGCGTCGTGATGTTCCTGCGCGGACCGCTCGACGAGCCCAAGCGCCTGGTCCTCGAGGAGAAGCTGCGCGCGTCTCCCGACGTCGCCGACGTGCGCTACGTCTCCCCCGAGGAGGGCCTCGCCGCGCTGCGCCGCGAGGACCCGGAGCTCGTGGACTCGGTCGCGGTCGTCGGCGAGAACCCCCTGCCCGGCGCCTTCGAGGTCCGGCCCGCGCCCGACGCGCTCCCGCGCCTGGCCGCGTGGATCGTCTCCGCCCAGGCGCTTGCCGATTGGTCCGACGTGCGCTGGAAGCCCGCCCAGCTGCAGGCCGTCCTGCGCGCGCGGCTCTACGGCCGCTGGCTGCGCCTCACGCTCAGCACGCTGCTGTGCGCGGCGGCGGCCCTGGCCCTCTGGACCCTGCTCGGCTCGCTCGACGAGCGCCCCCGCGATCGCCGCCTGGCCTTGGCCGGCGCGTTCGGCGGCGCCGCCGGACTCGCGCTCGCGGCTCTCGTCGCGTGGCCGCTGAGGCGCGACGGCCTGCTCTGGGCATGGCCCGCGGCCTGGACGCAGGCCGCGCTCGTCGCCGCGTGCGCGGCGCTGGGCTGGTCCTTGTCGCTATGGCGCGGCGAACCCTGAAGGCCGCCGCCGTCGCGGCCGCCATGCTCGCTTCGCTCGCGAGGCCGTCTCGGGCGCAGAACTCCCAGCAGAAGAAGGAGCTCGCCCGCATCCAGGCCGAGCTGCGCGAGACGCTCGCCGAGCTGGAGGCGGCGAAGGCCTCGGAGAAGAGCCTCGGCCAGGACGTGAACCGCCTCGAGGGGCTGGACGCGACGTCGCGCAAGCGCGTCGAGCGTCTTCAGGACGTGATCCGGCGCGCCGAGTCGCGCCGGGCCGAGCTCAAGTCCCGCCTCGACTCCGCCGGGCGCGTCGAGGGGTTTTGGACGGCCGCGCTCTCGGCCGAAACGGCGCGGCACGCCGCCGAGGAGGCCGGGCGCTCGGATTTCTACGGGTCGGGCGAGCTCTGGGCCGACGAGTATCGCCGTTCGGCGATACTTGAGAAGAGCCGGCACCTGCGCGGCTTGAAGGGCTTCTCGAAGAAGACGCAGGCCGCCGAGGCCGACGAGCGCAAGAAGGCCGCCGCGCTGGCCGACAGCCGCCGCCAGGCGCAAGCCGAGCGCGAGGGCCGCCGCAAGGAGTACGAGGCGAAGAAGGCCCAGCTCGCGCAGGCGCAGACGCAGGTCGCCGACGCCGCGCGGCGGGCGAAGGAGCTCGAGGAGAACGCGAAGGCGCTGACCGCGCTGCTCGACAAGCTCGGCAAGGCCGCGAAGTCCCGCAAGCCGGCCGGGGTCAAGGCCGTGCTCGACGTGCCGCGCCATTCCCTGCCTTGGCCCGCCGACGGCAAGGTGCTCAGCGGCTTCGGGCGCGAGAAGGACAAGGAGCTCGGGACGTGGACGGTGCATCAGGGCCTGACCCTCGCCGTCGACGCCGCGGCGCCGGTCGTCCCGGTGGCGCCCGGCCGCGTCATCTTCGCGGGCCCCTTCCGCTCCTACGGACAGGTCGTCATCGTCGACCACGGCGGGGGCTTCTTCAGCGTCTACGGCAGCCTCGGCGAGATCCTCAAGGGCAAGGGCGCCGACGCGCGCGCGGGAGAGCCGATCGCGAAGGCCGGAGCGGCCAAGGACGGGTCCGGAAGGGTGTACCTGGAAATACGGCGGGGAACCGAGGCGCTCGACCCGGCCGCCTGGCTGGAAAAGAAGTAAAAAGAAGAGAGAGAAAATGAGAACTCAACGGATTTTCGCGCTCGGGATCAGCCTGGCGCTGCTGGCGGCGCCGCTTCGTGCCGCGACGCCGAAGACGCCCGCGGACAACACGTACGAGCAGATGAAGCTCCTGGTCGACGTCCTCGGCTATATCCAGGATAATTACGTCGAAGAAGTCGATTCCCAGAAATTGGTCTACGGCGCGGCCGAGGGCATGGTGCGCACGCTCGATCCGTTCTCCCAGTTCCTCGTGCCCGAGATGAACCGGGAGATGAAGACCGAGACCGAGGGGCAGTTCGGGGGCGTGGGCCTGCGGCTCAACCTCAAGGACGACTGGCTGACCGTGCTGACGCCGATGCCCGGCTCGCCGGCCTACCGGCTGGGCATCCTGCCCAACGACCGGATCTCGGAGATCGAGGGCAAGCCGACGAAGGACATGGACATGGACGAGGCGCTCAAGCTGATGCGCGGCGCGCCCGGCACCAAGGTCAAGGTCAAGATCCTGCGCGGGCCCGACGACGCCGCCGAGGCGACGTGGAAGGTCCTCGACTTCGAGATCACGCGCGAGCTGGTCAAGATCGAGTCCGTCGTCTCGCGCAAGCTCGAGGACGGCGTCGGCTACGTGCGCATCGTGGAGTTCAGCGCGAAGACCGCCGACGACCTGTCGGACGCGCTGCGCAAGCTCACGAAGGACGGAGCGACGAGCCTGGTCCTCGACGTGCGCAACAACCCCGGGGGGCTCCTGTCCGCCGCGGTCGAGACGTCGTCCTTGTTCCTCGGCGGCGGCAAGCTCATCGTCTACACGCAGGGCCGCAAGCCCGAGAGCCGACAGGACTTCACCGCCGGGGCGAAGGCGCCTTACGAGAACCTGCCGCTCGTGATCCTCATCAACGACGGCTCGGCGTCCGCCTCCGAGATCTTCTCCGGCGCGATGCAGGACCACAAGCGCGCCGTCGTGGTCGGCCAGCGCAGCTACGGCAAGGCCAGCGTCCAGTCCCTGATCCCCCTGCCCGACGGCTCCGGCCTGCGCCTGACGGTCGCGCACTACTACACGCCCAACGGGCGGATGATCCACCGCGACGGCAAGAACAAGAACTGGGGCATCGTGCCCGACATCGAGGTGGACGTGACGCCCGAGAACGAGGCGAAGCTCTATCAGCAGTGGGAGATGATCTACGCCAAGGACAAGAAGCCGCAGTCGGCGGTCAAGCCCGAGGAGATGATCCGCGACGAGGTCCTCGACCGCGCCGTCGAGCTGCTCAAGGCCCGAGACGTCCTGGGCGCCCTCAAAACGGAGGGAACGGCTCCGGCGCCCGCGCCCGCGAAATGAGGGTCCTCGGGATCGAGACCTCCTGCGACGACACGTCGGCCGCCGTCGTCGAGGACGGGAAGATTCTGTCCAACGTCGTGTCGTCTCAGACGGCCCTGCACCGGCCGTTCCGCGGGGTCGTCCCGGAGCTCGCCTCGCGCGCTCACCTCGCCAACCTGGTCCCCGTCGTGGAGCGCGCGCTCGCCGAGGCGGGGAAAGGCCGTTTGGACGCGGTGGCCTTCACGCGCGGCCCGGGACTGATGGGCCCCCTGCTGATCGGGAAGGTCGCGGGGCAGACGCTCGCGCGCCTGCTCGGCGTGCGGGCGGTCGGCGTCAATCATCTCGAGGGGCACGTGCTCGCGGCCGAGCTCGAGCACGAGCTGCGCTGGCCGGCGGTCGCGCTCGTCGTCTCGGGAGGCCACACGGAGCTGGTGCTGGCCAAGGCCCCGGGACGCTACCGCGTGCTCGGCCGCACGCGCGACGACGCGGCGGGCGAGGCTTACGACAAAGTGGCGCGCTTGTTCGGTCTCGGCTATCCCGGCGGTCCCGAGATCGACCGGCTGGCGGCCAAGGGCGATCCACGCGCGGTCGCGTTCCCTCGCCCGGTCCTCCAGGGGACTTGGGATTTCTCTTTCTCGGGCCTGAAAACCTCCGTTCTCTACCACCTGCGCGACAATCCGGGTCCGGTCAAGGGGAAGAGGCTCGCCGACCTCTGCGCCTCGTTCCAGGAGGCGGTGGCCGAGACCTTGGTCGACAAGACGCTCGCCGCCGCCGCGAAGTTCGGCGCGAAGGACGTGATGATCGGCGGCGGCGTCGCCGCTAATTCGCGCCTGCGCGCGTTGCTCAAGGACCGCGGCGAGGCCGCGGGCTTCGCAGTCCGTCTGCCGTCGCGGATCCTGTGCACCGACAACGCCGCGATGATCGCGCACGCGGCATGGCGCGCCTTGCGCGCGCGGCGTCCGCCTCGCTCCAGCCGCGCCGATCCGAGCCTCGCGCTGTCATGACGGCCGCGCTGGCGGTGGTCGCCGCGGCGTTCACCCTGTACCTGTCCTGCCTCTATCCAGCGATCGCGCCGCGCGACTCCGCCGACATGGCGTCGGCCGCGATGACGCTGGGCGTGGCGCATCCGCCCGGTTATCCTCTATACAGCGTCCTGGGGCGCGCGTGGATCTCCGTTTTCCCGTTCGGGAACGAGGCCTACCGCCTCAACGTCCTGTCCGCGCTCGCGGCCGCGGCCGCCGCCGGATTTCTGTTCGTGCTCGTGCGCCGCCGCGCCGGCGCATGGGGCGGGCTCGCGGCCGCGGCGCTGTGGGCGCTGTCGGCGCCGCTCTGGAAGTTCGCCCTGCTGGAGGAGAAATACGCGCTCCACGCCTTGTTCGCCGTCGCGCTGCTCGCGCTCTCGGAGGGGGAGCGCGAGACGGCGTTCGGCCGCGCCCGGCTGAGCGGACTTCTGCTGGGACTGGGCCTCGTCAATCATCAAAGCCTGCTGTTCTGGATCCCGTGCGTCGCGTGGCTGTGGCGCGCGGAGGCCGCTCGGAGCGGCGCTCGCGTCGGGAGCCTGGCGGCGGCGGCCGCGGCGCCTCTCGCCGCGGGCCTCGCGCTGTACGCTTTCCTTTGGATCCGCCTCGGCGCGCTCGGTCCCGCGCTGGCGACGGCGTTGCGCGCGCGCTACGGCGCGGGGACTTTGTTCGGCGGCTTCGCGCGGCCGCTCACGCCCGAGACGGGAGGGGAGTTGATCTCGTACGCGATCCGCGGAACGATCGACGCCGTCGGGTGGGGAACGGCGGCGGCCTCGGCCGTCGGGATGGCGCTCGCTTGGAGGACGGACGGCGCGCGGACAAAAGCCCTGCTGCTCGGAGCCGTTTTGACGGGCCCCGCGTTCTTGATCCTGACGCGCTTCGATCCGTCCAACTGGGTGGCGCGCTCGGTTCTCGAGCCGGCGTTCCTCCTGCCGGCGCTCGTCGCGGCGGCCTTCGCCGGCGAGGCGGTCGGCGCGCTGACTCGCCGCGGGACCGCGCTCGGCGCCGCCGCGGCGCTGGCCCTGCCGGGGTTCGCGCTCGCGGCGCGCTCGCCTTGGCCCGAGCACCGCGACGACTTCCTCGCCTACGACTATGTCCGCGACCTGCGGCGGGCCGTGCCGCCGGGCGGATCCCTGCTGGCCGCGGGCGACACGGCCTCGTTCGGGCTGCGCTGGCTGGCGCTCGCGGAGCCCGAGGACCGGGCACGCGAAGTCGCGCCCTCCCGGCTCGTCGACGCGCGCGCGTGGCTCGCCGAGCGGGCGGGACGGGGCGACGTGTTCGTGACCGGCCTGGGTCTCGACGACCTGCGCGCGCTCGGTCTGCCGTCCCAGGATCAGCCGCTCGCGCCCGAGGGGCTCGTCGCGCGCGTCGGGAGGCGCCCGCCCGCTCCCGCGCCGCTGTCCGTCCTGCGGCGCCCGCGCGCCTGGACGCGCGACGAGAGCTACGCCCGCGATGAGAAGCTCTCCTACGCGTTCGCCTCCTGGCTCTCGGCGCGCTTGCTGGAGGCCCAGGGCCTGACGCCGCCCGAGACGCTCGATCTCGCCGCCGCGGCCGACGATCCCGAGGACTATCGCCTCCAGTAAACGGTATAATCCGCCCCGGCCATGAGAATGCGACGCCTTGCCGCCCTCGCCGCCGCTCTCTCGCTTTCCGCGCCGCCCGTCTTCGCCGCTTTCGACGACACCACCTTCGGCGCCCGCGACATGGCGATGGGCGGCGCGTTCACGGCGGTCCACGACGAGGTCGGCGCCGTGGCCTACAACCCGGCGGCGCTGGGCCAAGTCCCGGCGCTCGAGGCCTCCGCGGCCTACCTGAACGGCACGCATCCCGCGGCCGGGACCATCGATCGCGACGTGACGCGCGCGGCGGTCGCGGTGCCGGTGCGCCAGGAGATCTTCAACGGCGCCTTCGGCTTCGACGTGCGCTACGACCGCCGCACGGACATCGCCAAGGACCGCGAGATCGGCCTCTATTACGGCACGCGCACCCTCATGGAGACGGAGGGCGGGGGGCTCGACTTCGGCGGCGGGCTCAAGTTCCTGCACAGCAACCTGGAGAACGGCGGCTCGACCAAGACGAAGCCCGCGCTCGACCTCGGGACGCTGTGGCGCGTCAGCGACAAGCGCTCCGTCGGCGCGTCGCTGATCAACTTCGGCGGCGCCAAGTTCTCGGGTCCGGGCGGCTACAGCGACCGCGCGCCGCTGGCGCTCAAGGTCGGCGGCGCCGAGTCGGTGCACGGCTCCCTGCTGACCGTCGACGGGACCCTCCGCGAGGGCTCGTCCGGACAGGGGGCGTCGCAGACCTTCGCCGTCGGCATGGAGCGCTGGCGGGCCACCGAGCGCAACGGGTCCTTCGCCGGCCGCCTGGGGCTGATGCTCGGCACGAAATCGGACGTCTTCAGCTGGGGCGCGGGCTGGAGGCTGGGCGGCGGGCGCGTCGACTACGCGATGGGCATCCCGCTGACCGGCGTGACGCGCTTCACCCATGCCTTGACCGTGGCGATCCGCTTCGGGCGCACCGACCCCGAGGCCGAGTACGAGCACCTGCTCCAGGGGGAGATGAAGGAGCGGCGCCAGCTGAGCCAGTCCCTGGAGGCGAGCGCGGTGCGGCAGCGGGCTCTCTCGGAGGAGATCGGGCGCCTGCGCGACGAGATCGCCGCGCTGCGCGCCTCGCTGGCCGAGAAGACGTCGTCGGCCGCGGACGCGCGCCAGAAGCTGAAGGACCTGGAGGAGCGTCACCAGAAGGCGGTGGAGCAGTTCCAGCAGCTCCAGGACGAGCACGCGCGCAACGCCGCCAAGACGAAGGCCGAGCTGTTCCGCGAAGAATGGGACGCCTACGAGAAGGCCAAGCTCGGCGGCGCCCCGGACGCGGCCCTGCTCGAGCGCGTCCAGCGCCTGCTGATCGAGTACAAGGACTCCGGCGTCGACCTCGGCGAGGCCAACCAGGAGCTCCGCCGCCTCCAGCAGTCGCGCTGACGTAACAATTCCGTCAACATTCGGCCGGCCCCGCCCTCTATACTCAGCTTTGTGGCGGACTTCACCCCCGAAGACTTGAGCCGCGAGGTCGACCGTCTGTGGTCGCGCGTCAGCTCCATTCCCATGGATCCGTCTTCGGTCTCATCGATCGCGGCGAGCCCGTCCGTCGGCGCTTCGCTCGGCGCCGAGGCGGCCTGGGAGACGGTCGCGCTGCTCAAGCGCCAGGCGCGCCAGCGCGAGGAGTCCTGGCGGCAGACGATGGACGCCCGCGACGAGGCGCTGCGGACGCTGCGCGCCCGCCTGGAGACCGCGGAGACGGAGCTCTCCCGGCTCCATTCGCGAGTCGAGAGCGAGGACGAGCGCGCCTTGGCCGGCGCGCTCGACGCGCAGCAGCGCATCGAGACCTCGCAGAAGGCGCTGGCGCTCGCCGAGGCGCGCCACGCCGAGGAGCGCCGCGCCCTCGAGGAGGCGATGCAGAGCCTGCGGGAGCGCATCGCCGCCGAGACCGCCCGGGCGCGCACCGCCGAGCAGCGCTGGCAGGCGCGCGAGCAGCAGTACCTGATCGACGTGAAGGAGCTCCAGGGCCTGGTCGCGCGGCGCGACGCCGACGCGGGCGCCTCCGATAAGGAGCTCCGGGCGCGCGACGCCGGACTGGCCGAGGCGAAGAACGCGCTGCAGAAGACGCTGGCCGAGCTGCTGCTCGAGCGCAAGGAGCGCGAGCGCGCCTCCGCCGAGCGCGAGGCGGCTCTCAAGAAGGTCGACGAGCTGCGCGCGCACGTCGACGAGATGTCGCGGATCTGGGAGGAGGAGCGGGCGCAGTGGCGCGAGCTCTGGGACCGCGAGCGCTCCACGTGGGAGACCCAGCGCGGCGAGCTGGCGCACTGGGAGGAGAACCTGCGCCGCGAGCGCGAGGCGTGGCACGCGGAGCTGCAGGTCAAGGAGAAGACGCACCTCGAGCTCACCGAGGACCTCTCCGGGAAGATCCGCGAGACGGCGCAGACCGCCGAGAAGATGTCCGAGTTGATCACGAGCTTCGACCAGAAGAGCGCCGAGGACCTGGAGCGCTCGTCCTCGGCCGCCGCCGAGGCGACGATCATGGCCGCGGCGCGCGCGCGCGCCCGCGGCGAGCGCATCCGGCGCTGGTCCCTCGCGGGCGTCGTCGCCGCCGCGCTCGCGGCGGCCGCGGGCCCCGCCTGGCGCGCGGCGACGGTCTGGCGCTTCGCGGCGGAGTCCTCGGCCCCGGCCCCGGTCGGAAATCCGACGGGCCTCGCCTTCGACGGCTCCTCGCTGTGGGTCTCCGACTGGTCCGGAAAGCTGGCCTCCGTCGACCCCTCCGACCCGCGCCGCGTGCTGCTCACGGCGTCGCCCAATCCCGGCGGCCCGTACCGCCCGACCGCCGTCGCCGCGGGCGGCGGCGCCCTCTGGACGCTCGACGCGGCGCAGTCCCGCCTGCTGCGGCACTCGACGGCGGCCCCGGACCGCATCCTGGCCGCGCGTCCCAGCCCCGGCCCCGCGCCGGCCGCGCTGGCCTTCGACGGCGAGGCCGTCTGGTCCTACGACGCGGTCAACCGCTCGCTGACCCGCCACGGCGGCGACGACGCGCCCGCGCAGACCTACGCCTTGCCCGACGACGCCGTGCCCAACGCGATGACCTGGGCCGACGGACGGCTCTGGATGTACGACGCGAAGTCGCGCAGCCTTCTGGTCTACGAGATCGCCGGCGGCAAGCTGACGCGCGACGCCGTCGAGCCCGCCCCGGCGGCGGGCGTCCTCGGCCTCGCCGCGGCGGGCGGCCCCGGCGACCGGCGCTTGTACGTCCTCGCCGGCCCGTCGGGAGCGCGGGGGACGGCGGAGATCGTTCGATACCGGCTGAAAAGGCTGATGCCTTTTGCTCATTTTTAACAATCTGTTAATCGTCCCGGAACGTCCGTGATGTACAATCGCACGAGACGCGCCTGACATCTCTCGACAACATGGTCCGACACCTGAGCCGTCCGTCTCGCGCCCTCGGCGCGGCCGCTCTCGCGGCCGCCGCGTTTTTCGGGTCCATGCTCGGCGCGCCGTCCGCCTCCGCCCAGTCCGTCCAGATCTTCGTCAACACCGCCTTCGTCGCGAGCCCCTTCGCGCCGTCCCCCGGGATCTGCGGTCAGAGCGCCAGCGTGCCGATCCGCTACACGTGCCAGATCGGAAACTCGCCGACCCAAGGCAATAACATCTCCAACGATCCCGAGATCCAGTTCGCCGAGGACGCGAGCGCCCGCTGCAACCTCCCGCTCAGCGGCACGCCCAATCCCAACATCGCCGGCACCATCGGCTATAACGTCTGCAACGACCAGCTCTATCTGTGCGCCCAAGTGGGCCTCGGGCAGGTCTCGGGCAGCGTCTCGCTCGACGAGGTCGAGTTCGAGGTCTTCCGCTTCGTCGACGGCGCCAACCCGCTCGATCCGGGCTCCACGCCGCCGCTGAAGACGTTCTTCATCGATTCCCCGGGTTCCGTCACCTCGGGCGATTCCGAGTGCGTGGGCTCGACCTGCTACTTGCCCGACCAAACCAACGCGTATTGCGTGCTGTGGGACGGTTCCCAGAACATCCAGGGCGGGATCGGGAAGGTCAACGGCCAGTACGGCTTCCGCGTGACCGTCCAGACCAACCAGGTCGGCCAGAGCGGCAACATCACGATCACCCAGACGCGCGCCTATCCGTCCGGCGCCACGCTGGACGCCGACGGCAACAGCGTCTCCCAGAAGAACATCCTCGTGGACGTGACCGACGTCCACGTGGTCAAGTCGACGCCGACCGTCGTCGGCCAGATCACGGGAGTTTCCGCGGAGCCCTACAACTTCACCTACCGCCTCGCGAAGGACTCGACGATGTACCTCACGATCAACGAGTCGATCCCGCCGTTCACCAACATCCGGAACGTGATCCCGGGACTGCCGCGCACCGGCGAGGGCGCTCTCGGGGCCGCCGGGGCGCAGCCGCTCGTCAACGGCGACTCGTGGGACGGCCGCGACTTCTCCGGGAACATCCTGCCTCCCGGCAGCTATCTCGCGGTGTTCCAGGCGAACTCGGCGGACCAGTACGACGGCACGATCGCCGACGGCGTGCCCGGCTCTCCGGCCACCTTCAGCACGGACCTCTCGGCCGCGGTCACGACGCAGATCGCCATCGATCCCCTGCAGATCACCGACATCCGCGTCCAGCCGCTGCTGGGCGGCTCCACCTCCTTGGCGGTGCTCTCCTATCAGCTGACCGAGCCCGCGACGGTGTACGTGGACATCTATCCGCCCGGGACCTCGTTCTGCAACGACGCCAACCTGCTCCCGGCGCTCAGCGACGTGAACAGCACGATTACCGACAACCCGACCCAGAACCCGGCGAAGAACCTGTCGGCGAGCTCCGCGGGCTGCCTGGCCGGCGGGCCGGTCGCGCCGGTGGCGCCCCTGCGCTCGATCGCGCAGAACCAGGCCTCCCGCACCTCGGTGCTCTCCTTCTGGGACGGCCGCGACGCCAACGGCAACCTCGTCGGCGACGGCGACTACTCCTTCGTGATCTACGCCTCCCTGCCGTCGCAGGCGGGCCAGAAGTACAACGGATCCGCGACGGACCACCGCGTCTGGACGTCGCTGGCCAAGACCGGCTTCATCTCGGTTCTGCGCGGCCTCGTCGGCATCACGCAGGTCACGCCGACCTCGACGATCATCGGCTCGAGCCCGGCCGTCGCCGGCCTCAGCCCGTTCACGTTCCGCTACCAGCTGAGCCGCGACGCCCTCGTGGACCTGAAGATCTTCGACGCGACCGGCAGCAAGCTGATCAAGACGATCGTCAACCACGAGACCCGCCCGGGCCTCTTCAACAACTCGGAGACCTGGGTGGACGGGGCCGACGACAACGGCTTGATGGTCGCCTCCGGCACGTATCTCGTGCAGCTGACGGCGACGGACTCGGCCTTCCCGGCCAACGTGTCGACGACGACCGCGCTGTTCCCGCTCGACAACTTCCGGATCACCGACGTCGGCCTGACGCCGCTGCTGGCGGGCGCGTCGGACCAGGTCACGCTGACCTACCAGCTCTCGCAGCCGATGTTCATCGCCTGGAACATCTACCCGGCGGGCTCGGTGATCGTCAACAGCACCGGCTCCTGGCCTCCCTGCGCGGCGGCGAACAACCCTCCGGGCGCCTGCACGAGCTCGTCCGTGGTCTCTCCGCCGCCGGCGAGCATCCCCGTCTCCCCGATCATCACGTTCAAGGGCATGCGCGCCGGCCGCCTGAAGATCTCCGAGTTCTGGGACGGCCGCGACATCAACGGCCTGTTCGTCCCGGACGGGAGCTACGTCTTCACGCTGACGGCGCAGTCGACGACCACGCCGCAGTTCTTCCCGACGGACCGGATCTCCGGCAGCATCACCGTGGCGCGCGGCTCGATCTTCTTCACGAGCTTCAACGTGACCCCCGACATCCCGCAGCTGTTCAACTCGAGCAACACGATCACCCTCGATCCGTTCACGATCAGCTACGTGCTGACGCGGCAGTCGTCGGTTACGATCCAGGTCCTAAACACCGCGATCCCGCCGCAGGTCATGCGCACCGTCGTCTCCGGCGGCGTGCGCCAGAACGGCATCCTGCTGACCGACGTGTGGGACGGGCGCGACGACAGGGGCAACTTCCTGCCGTTCACCCCCGGCGGCAGCCCGTATCTCGTGCGCGTGGTCGCCCAGGACATCGCCTCCCAGCTGCTGTCGCCGTCGACCGCGCAGCAGACGGTCCTCTACGACCCGCTGCGCATTTACGATCTCGCCGTGACTCCCAACACCGGCAGCGGCGCGACGATCGCCTATCAGGTGTCGGAGCCGATGAAGGTGGCCATCAAGGTCTACAAGCCCGGCACGCACTTCGATCTCTCGGGCAACCCGACGACGCCGGAGGTGGACGCGAGCGGCCACTACGTGTCGCTCGTGCGGCGCATCGTCGGGATCCGTCCCTCGCGCACGCCCATCCAGGACGTTTGGGACGGCCGCGACTTCACCCTGCAGCCGGTCCCCGACGGCACTTATGAATTCAAGATCATCGGCTCGACCGACGGCGCCGCCATCGACAGCATCACCGGCAACGCCGTGATCCCGACGGAGCTCGCCGACGACCGGCTGACCGACGAGGTGCCGAGCACGACCAACGGCGCGACCAGCGATCCGACCGCCGACTTCGAGAGCAACAGCTTCATCTACCCGAACCCCGTCACCGGGCCGTCCGGCACGTTCTCCATCTACTCGCCGTTCCGCGCCCGCGTGGTCCTGAAGCTGTACACGATCTCCGGCCAGCTGATCCTCAGCCAAGACTTCGGCGAGCAGGCGCCCAGCTTCCAGAACGGCCCGATCACCTACGTCTGGAGCAAGGTGAACCAGAGCGGCCGCGCGATCGCGCGCGGCATGTATTACGCCGTGATCCGTCTCGAGGAGACCGAGGGCGGCGGCCAAGTCCTCCAGACCGTGAAGAAGGTCCTGGTCCCGTGAGCTCCCGAACAGCCGCCGTCCTGCTCGCGCTCGCGGCCGCCCTCGCCGCGGTCCCCGCGCGCGCGGTCGACTCGAGCGCCGGCACGAGCGGCGCCCAGTTCCTGAAGCTCGGCCAAGGCTCGGCGCGCGCGGAGGCGCTCGGCGGCGCCTACGTCGCGCTCGCCGAGGGCTCCGACGCGATGACGTGGAACCCGGCCGGCCTGGCGGAGACGCAGCAGCGCGAGTTCGCCTTCTCCTACTTCCGCGGCGTCCAGGGCCTGGACTCCCCGATCTATCTCGGCTATGCCCAGCCCATGGGCCGCACGACGTGGGGCGGCAACTTCGGCTACGTGTCGGACAGCCTCGCCAACGGCGACGTGCGCGACTCCAACGGCGTGCCCCTGCAGGCGTCGAACGTCAACGTCCGCGACGGCTACGCGGCGGTCGGCTTGGCGCGGTCCTTCTGGTACGAGAAGCTCTTCCTCGGCGCCTCGGTCCGCGCGATCAGCGAGAACATCGCGGGGTCCGGGCACAGCACGCTGGCGATGGACTTCGGCGCGATCCTCAAGCCCACGAACGCGCTGTCCCTCGGCTTCGCCGTCCAGAACTTCGGCGCCAGCTCCGCCGACGTCGCGCGCGTCACGCGCGGCGGCGCCGCGCTGCGCCTCAACGACTTCGTGACGATCACCGGCGAGCTCAGCGGCGCGACCGACTCCGGCGCGCAGATCGCCATGGGCGGCGAGTTCCAGCTGCCCGAGGAGTACCTCGATTTCGGACAGCTGACGATGCGCATCGGCTACAAGAACGTGGACAGCTACGGCCAGAGCTTCAGCGGCACGCTCAAGACCTTGAGGGTCGACCAGACGAGCGGCATCTCCTTCGGCTTCGGCGTCTACACGTCCCAGGCCTTCGGCTACGGCCTGTCGCTGGACTACGCGTTCGTTCCTTATGGCGCGCTGGGCACGGTGGACCAGATTTCATTCAAAGTGAAATTTTAATGGTTTTTTAATGACCGGGTATTGACGCGATATGGGTCGGCTGTTACACTCAGGACGATGAAGAAGCGGATTTTTCGCCGGCTGCTAATAGGGAAAGCGGGGCAGACGGTCGTCGAGTACCTGCTGACGACGGTGACGCTGTGCACGGTTTTCGCCGGGATGTACGGGTTTCTGCAGGGCCAGCTGACGAAGCTGTTCAAGCTGGCCGGAATGCTGATCCTGACGCCGCGATTTTAGATTTCGTTCGTAGACGCGAGACGTGAATCCGGGAGAAGGAGAAACTGCGACCATGAAATTGTCTCCGGTGGGGATGTTGAACGGCATGCGCAAACGGCTTTCGAGCCGCCGCGGCCAGAACACTGTGGAGTACTTGCTCATGCTGACGGTCGTCGTGGGAGTCGTCCTGGTGTCGGGAGCGATGCTGAAGAAATTCATGCCCTCGCTCTTCAACAACATCCAGACGATGATCACGGGCGCCGCCGGCCAGATGGGCCAGGGAGGCGGACCGTAGCATCGGCGTCGGCTCTCGTCCCCGGCCCCGCGAGGGGCCGGGGCGGGAGCATGGCGCGGGAGATGGAGAGACGGACATGAAGGGTTTGAAGACGCGGACGGGCCAGGTCGTGGTGGAGATGATCTTGATCCTCCCCGTGTTCCTGGGGATCGTGTTCACGATCATGGAGATCGGGAACGTGTCGTTCCGGCTCATCGTTCTGAACCACGCGACCTACGAGGTCGCCCGGGTCGGCGGGATGACGTGGCTCCTGCCGAGCGGCGGACCGAGCAAGCTGAGCGCTTTGATGACGTCGATTCTGCCGCAGGCGACGGTGAGCTGCACGACGGACAGGACGCTGATGGATCCGCAGGCGGGGATCCAGAACATGGATTTGGTTTGCACGGGGTCGGAGAACGTCCGCTTGATCTTTCCGATCAGCAGCATCATGTTGTCGAGCAAAGGGGCGCCTCCGGGAACGCGGGCGCTTCACGCGACGGTCCGGATGCCGATCGAACAGCCGCTGCCGCAATGAGAACGGGAAAGAGGAAATGGAAAAGAAAGGCGTGCTGATTCCGATGGTCCTCGCGATGCTCGCGGCCGTCTTCTATCTGATGGTCCTCACGAGCAAGGAGCGGGCCCTCAACAGCGACTACGAGAAGGCCAAGGTGCTGGTCGCCAAGGCCGACATCCCGGAGCGCACCGTCCTGCACGAGGACATGGTGGACGTCCTGGAGGTCCCGCGCAAGTTCATGCAGCAGGACGTCTTCGAGTACAAGACCCCTTCCGACATGAAGCAGATCGTCAATCTCGTCACGCGCACCCGCATCCCGAAGGGCAACCAGATCACGCAGTCGTCGCTGGTGTCGCTGTCGCCGGAGTCGGGCTTGAGCGTCAAGATCCCGCCCGGCTATCGCGGCGCGATGCTGCCGATCGAGCCGGAGATGAAGGCCCTCATCAAGCCCGGCGACCGCGTCGACGTGCTCGTGACGTTCGACGCGATGATGAACGACGGCCGCAAGGAGAAGGTGACGGCCACCATCCTGCAGAACGTCCTGATCATCGCGGTCGGCACCAATCTCGGCCAGGGCATGAACGCGAAGCAGTTCAAGAGCGCCTCGGCCGCGGAGGAGAAGACGTCGGCGATGGCGGAGAAGTCGACGGTGAGCCTGGCGCTGAACCCCAACGAGGCGCAGTACCTCGCGCTCGCCCTGAAGCAGGGCGATCCGACGGTGATCATGCGCGGGCTCGGGGACGTCGAGATGCACCCGATGGAGATGGCCAGTTTCCGGAAGCTGTTCCGATGATCTCAATTTGACAGGACGCGCGCGCAACCAGGAAGGCTTGACATCATGAATCGACATCTCTGGACGGCGTTGGCGCTGCTCGCGCTGACCGCGACGAAGGCCTCGGCCCAGCCCGAGGACTCGCTGATCGCGGTCTCCGCGGACATCGTCGAGATCTCGGGGTCCTACGAGAAGGACCTCGGGTTCTCGTGGACGCCGTTCCAGGCGGGAGTCAACTTCGCCGAGAAGGCGATCCCCGCGGGAGCGATCCTTCAGGTCGGAGATTTCGCCCGCACGACGCAGTTGAACACGTCGCTGAAGCTGCTGGAGACGGAAGGCAAGGCCCAATTGCTCTCCAATCCCAAGGTCATCGTCCAGGCGCAGTCGCAGGCCAACTTCGTGGTCGGCGGCGAGCAGCCGTATCCGACCGCCAACGGCAACGGCACCGTCACGACCGATTTCAAGAAGTTCGGCGTCATCATGAACATCGTCCCCGTGATCAACCCGAACAAGAAGGACACGATCCGCGCCGAGCTCCAGCTCGAGGTCTCCAACGTCGACTTCTCGAAGACCGTGTCCGTCGGCAACACGCAGGTCCCCTCCGTCGTCACGCGCCAGATCCAGACCGCGGTCGAGGTCAAGAGCGGCGAGACGCTCGTCATCGGCGGCCTCAAGTCCAGCACGAAGAACACGGCCAAGACCAAGATCCCGTTCATCGGCAGCATCCCGCTGATCGGCCTCCTCTTCACGCAGACGACCGTGACGGAGACCCAGGAGTCCCTGTTCCTCTTCATCACCATGGAAATCGTCAAGTAAGAGCATGCCCGAGCCTCTGATCAGCCCTTCCGAGGCGCCGACCGTCCTGACCTCCCTCAAGGAGCCCGGGAGGGTCGTCGTGTTCACGGGGCCGAAGGAGGGCGTGGGCAAGAGCACGGTCTGCCTGAACCTCGCGCTCGCCTGGGCGGGCAGCCAGAACCGCAAGGTCGTCATCGTGCACATGGACCCGCTGTGCCGGGACGACGTCAGCTATTCGCTGGGCAACCCCAGCCCGCCGTCGCTGGCGAGCATGACGCAGCTGGTCGGCGAGAACCCGACGGGCGGCCTGGGCCGCCTGCTCAAGGGCCGCATCCCGATCTCGCAGTGGGGCGTGGGGCTGCTGCCGCTGGCCGCCTCGCGCACGGAGTTCCTGACGCTGTCGCCCAACATCGTCGTGAAGATCCTCGGCTCGCTGGCGGAGAGCTACGACCTCTTCCTCGACGTCGACCCGTTCTTCCCGATGCAGATCTTCTCGTACGACCTCGCGGACCTGGTCTATTGGGTCTGCCTGCCGCAGCGGTCGCACTTCACGGCGACATACTCGCTGTTCAACGAGATCAAGGCGCTCCACTTCCCGCTCGACAAGTTCGAGATCGTCGTCAACCAGGCCAACCTCCCCGGCGCGCTGGTGCCCAAGGAGGTCGGCGGCTTCTTCCGCGGCATGTCGAAGAACGTGCTCGCGTACATGCCCTGGGAGGACCTGATCCCGGAGTACGCCAACACGCAGAAGATCCTGGTCGTCGAGCAGCTGCAGAGCGACTGGGTGAAGGCGCTGCGCGTCCTGCTCGGCCGCACGATGGAGCTCAAGCCCTCGGTCAAGCACTGGGAGAGCTTCCTGCAGAGCGAGGAGTTCTCCGCGTCGGCGGACCTGCTCTGGAAGCCCACGGCCTCCGCCGCGCCGGAGGCCAAGGCCAAGGCGCCGTCGGCGGCCGCGAACGCCGCGGCCGCGGGGCCCGTCCCCGAGTTCTGGGACGAGCTCAAAGGCAAGGTCCACAAGCTCGTCGTCGCCGCCATGGAGACGGAGCGCATCCGCATCTCCGAGGACCCCAAGCTCAACGAGGAGAACCGGGCGAAGGTCAGCCAGATCATCGAGAACCTGCTGCAGCGCGAGCAGAACCTGTCGCTGTCGCGCGCGCAGCGCGAGCAGTTCGTCGTCGAGCTCGTCGACGAGATCCTGGGCTACGGCCCGCTCCAGGCCCTGCTGCGCGACCCCACCGTGAATGAGATCATGGTGAACGCCTTCGACAAGATCTACATCGAGCAGAAGGGCCAGCTGGTCCTCCTGCCGATGCGCTTCCGCAGCGACGAGCAGGTCATCCAGGTCATCAAGCGCATCGTCGCCCCCGTCGGCCGCCGCATCGACGAGTCCGTGCCGCTCGTCGACGCGCGCCTGAAGGACGGCTCGCGCGTCAACGCCATCATCGCGCCGCTGGCGGTCTCGGGCCCGACGCTGACGATCCGCCGCTTCTCGGCCAAGCCGTTCACGCACCAGCAGCTGATCGGCTTCGGCGCGTGCACGCCCGGCTTCATCGAGTTCCTGCGCGCGGCCGTCATCGTCAAGAAGAACATGCTGATCTCCGGCGGCACCGGCACCGGCAAGACCACCTTCCTCAACATGCTCTCGAACTTCATCCCCGACGGCGAGCGCATCATCACCGTCGAGGACACGGCCGAGCTGCGCCTGCTCGCCGAGCACTGGATCCGCCTCGAGTCGCGCCCGCCGAACATCGAGGGCAAGGGCGAGATCACGATCCGCGACCTGATCAAGAACTGCCTGCGCATGCGCCCGGACCGCATCATCGTCGGCGAGTGCCGCGGCGGCGAGTCGCTGGACATGCTCCAGGCGATGAACACCGGCCACGAGGGGTCGCTGGCGACCCTGCACGCCAACACGCCGGCCGACGCGATCTCGCGCCTGTCCGCCATGTGCCTGATGGCCGGCACCGACCTGCCGATGAACGTGCTCATCGACATGATCTCCAGCGCCGTCAACGTCTTCATCCAGATCACGCGCTTCGCCGACGGCAAGCGCCGCGTCACCTACATCACGGAGTGCGTGGGCCGAGACGGCGTGAAGATCCTGACCAAGGACATCTTCCGCTTCGTGCAGACCTGGATGGACGAGAAGGGCACGACGTACGGCTACTTCACGGCGTGCGACTACATCCCGCGCTTCTTCGAGGAGATCAAGCTCAAGGGCCTGCCGATCCCGAAGGAAGCGTTCATGAGCGAGCGGACCAAGAAGAAGAACGGCCTGCCCAACGCGATCGACGAGATGCTCAAGGCCGGCCTGCAGGTCCCCGACGACGCGGAAGCCGTCGCGTTCTCGCACGGGGGGGCCCACTGATTCGCTTCGTGCTCCTCGCCGCGCTGCTCGCCTCCGCCCTGGCCGCTCCGTGCTCGGCCCAGGTGTTCTCGCGCGAGCAGGGGGAGTTCATCATCGGCAAGAAGGACGGCGCCGAGACCAAGGTCCAGATCTTCTACCACTACTTCAAGAAGGACCGCGACCCGGCGCTGCAGGTGCCGAAGTGGGTCGACAACACGCTGGATCCGATGCTGAAGCGCCCGGTCTGGCAGGACCCCGACGAGGGCATCCTCAACGAGGCCCAGCTCTGGCAGGCGCCGGTCTCGGTGCTCTACGAGTTCTTCGAGCTGGTCCGCAAGAGCTTCCCGCCCGATCCCTACGGCGGCACGTTCACGCCGCCGGGAAGCCTCGTGCGCGACTACGAGGACAACCGGATCCGCTTCCAGATGTCCCTCGACCGCCTGGTCCGGGCGCGCCTGGGCAACTCGCTGGGCGGCCGCGGCCGCGCGGTGCTGGCGGACTTCGACCTGATCAACAAGCAGATGGACAGCGTGATGGACGGCCTCATCAACGGCAACACGGACCGCTACCGCGACGCGGTCCTGGGCATCGCCGCGCTGAGCAACGCTTCCTTCGACGTGCTGCAGTCCGACCCGCGCGGCTACGCGCCGCCGTCGACGCCCGACGGCGGGGCCAGGGCCGCGGCGCTGCTCTTCTTCCTGATGGGCATCGCCTGCATGTTCTTCGGCGGCTACCTCGTCGGCTCGCTGAACGAGGCGAAGATCCAGGAGGGCGTGGAGCGCTACAAGGCGAAGGCCGCCGAGTGGGCGCACGAGTACGACCGCCAGTTCTACGTGATCAAGATCCACTACCTCGTCGGCGTGCCGGTCGCCCTGGGCTTCCTGTTCGGCCTGCTCACCTTCGACGTCTTCGGCTTCCTGATCTTCGCCGGCTTCGGCGTCTACGCGGGCCTGTCCATCCCGGGCTGGCTGCTGCGCAACATCCGCTTCAAGCGAGGCATGCAGTGCGAGGCGCAGCTGATGGACACGATGATCATGATGTCCAACGGCCTGAAGTCCGGCATGGACCTGGTCAAGTGCCTGCGGCTCGTCCAGACCGACGGTCAGCCGCCGATCTCCGAGGAGTTCGGGCTGTGCCTGCAGAACTACGGCCTCGGCACGCCGCTCGAGCGCGCGCTCGAGGGCGTCGAGGAGCGCGTGCAGAGCCGCCTGCTCTCCTACATGATCAAGGCGGTCATCATCCAGCGCTCGGTCGGCGGCAACCTGACCAAGATCTTCGACCGCATCGTCGAGAACATCCGCGAGGAGTCCAAGCTCGTCGAGAAGACCGCCGCGATGACCGCGCAGCAGCGCATCCAGGCGATCGTCGTCGGCATCATGCCGTGGGTGATGCTGATCATCATGTTCCTCTTCCAGCCCACGACGATGAAGGAGTTCTACTTCTCGCCGATCGGCTTCTTCACGCTCGTCTTCTGCACGATCTGGATCGGCATCGGGATGAAGGTCGTCAACAAGCTCGGGGATATCAGCGTCTAGCATGTCGCCCATCGACCCTTCGATGCACTGGCTCCTGTTCGCGGTCGCCTTCCTGGGATCGGCGGCGGCTTATACCGCGGTCAGCCGCATGTTCGCCCCGCCGCCGGAGGCCGACGAGAACGACCTGTCGCGGCTGGCCAAGAAGGAGGTCGGCACCTCCTCGGCGTTCTCCGGCCTCAACCCGAACGGCGGCCTCGTGGACCGCCTCGACCTCTTCCTGCTCAAGACCTTCCATCTCGACGTGAAGCTCGAGGAGCTGCACATGATGCTGGGCCGGCCGCAGAAGCCGACGCCGCTGGACATGCTGCACCTCAAGGAGTTCTTCGCCGCCGGCGCGATCGCGTTCCTCTACTTCGGCACCGGCGACCCCGTCGTCTCGCTGTTCGGCTTGATCGGCTTCTTCATCCCCGACTCGATGTTCAACGGCAAGGTGCGCGCGCGCCAGGCCGACATCATGCGCAACTTCCCAACGATGGTCGACTTGATGGCGCTGACGATCGAGGCCGGCCTCGACTACATGGCGGCCATCGAGCGCATCCTCAAGAACACCAAGCAGCACGGCGAGCTCGAGATCGAGCTGGGCAAGATGATCAACGAGGTCCAGCTCGGCTACACGCGCCGCGACGCGCTCAAGCGCCTGGCGATGCGCACCGGCGTCCCGGAGATCCGCTCCTTCGTGGGCCTCATCATCCAGTCCGACGAGCTCGGCACGAGCCTCGTCGAGCTGCTGCGCAACTACGCGGCCGACATGCGCTTCCGCCGCCTGAACAAGGCCGAGAAGCTCGCCGCGCAGGCCGCGACCAAGATGCTGATCCCGCTCTTCATCTTCATTTTCCCGACGGTCTTCATCATGATGCTCGCGCCGATGATGAAGAGCCTGATCCAGGGAGGCCTCGGATTCTGATGGACGCCCGGTTTATTATCGCTGGTCTTTTGCTTGCCGCCGGAGCCCTCGCTCCGGCGCGTGCGCAGGACTCCAACAAACCGAAAGATACCGAGGGCCTCTTCCTCGACATGTCGAAGGTCAACCTCGGCACGATCAGCTCCGAGGACGACAAGAAGAAGTACATCTACACGATCCAGCTCGAGAAGGCGCGCATGACGCGCAAGACGCTCAAGATCGTCTACGAGAACGCCTTCGACCTCTACAAGGAGGGGCAGTTCGACGAGGCCAACGAGCTCACGCGCAAGATCCTCGCGATCGACCCCGGCTACGAGGACGCCTCCATCCTCAACCGGGCGACGATGGACCTCAAGGGCTCGGTGGCGCCGCGCGTCTCCGAGCGGCACATGCTCGAGGACCGCTTCGAGGAGGGGATGTCCCTGTACCGCCAGGGCCGCCTCGCCGAGGCCTCCGAGAAGTGGGACGAGGTGGCCAAGCTCTCGCCCGGCAACCTCAAGGCGCGCTACTGGCTGCGCAAGGCGCGCTCGGAGATGGCCGACGAGCACTTCCGCCGCGGCACCAAGGCCTACCGCCAGCACCGCCTGCGCGAGACGCTCGACCAGTGGTACGCGGCGCTGGTCCTCAACCCGCATTATCCGCGCCTGACGGCGGCGATCGCCAAGGTCGAGGCCGAGGCGCGCGAGCAGGACGCCAACGAGAAGCTGCAGACCGCCTTGAACCTCTACAGCCAGGGCTTGGTCCTCGAATCGCTGAAGATGCTCGACCAGGTCCTCGAGGCGGGCCCCGGCAACGTGAAGGCGCAGAAGCTCCAGGCCGAGATCCGCGCCGAGGTCGCCAACCAGCACGTCGCCGAGGGCCGCCGGCTCTACGAGTCGCGCCAGTACGACAAGGCGATCGGCGAGTGGAAGGCCGCCGTCGAGTACGGCTACGACCCGAAGGCCTCCGACCAGCTCGTCGCGCGCGCCAAGGAGCAGATCCGCCGCGAGGCGGCCGCCAAGGCGCACGCGGCCGAGGTCGCCAAGGAGCGCGAGGAGGCGGCCAAGAAGGCGAAGGAGGAGCAGGCGAAGGCCGACGCCGACAAGGCCAAGGCCGACGCGGACGCGAAGGCGAAGGCCGACGCCGACGCGAAGGCCGCGGCCGCGACGGCCGCGACGTCCTCGACGCCCGCTCCCGCGGCCGGCCCGAGCGACAGCGCCAAGCAGCAGTCGGAGCAGGCTTATCTTTCCGGCGTCATCTACTACCAGAAGGGCGACTACGAGAAGGCGCGCGACAAGTGGCTCAGCGCCAAGCAGCTCGATCCCAGCAACGCCGACGCGGTCGCCGGCCTCGAGAAGATCGAGAAGCTCTACGGGGCGGGGCAGTAGCGGATGAAGCTCTCCTCGAAGTGGTTCCTGTGGTTCACCGGCATCGGGATCTACGTCATGTTCCTGGGCGGGATCTTCTACTACAACCTCTTCAAGTGGACGTTCGACGAGAAGCTCAAGCAGGAGTCGATCGACATGGTCCGGCTGTACGCGCCGACCTTGATCGAGGGGCTCTCGCGCAACCAAGGCGCGATCACGATGAACGAGCTCGACACGGTCTCGCGCTTCTCCAAGGACGACCGCGTCGCCTCCCTGCTCTACCTCAACAAGTACGGCGAGGTCCGCTACTTCAAGGATCCGTCGATGATCACCAAGAGCTTCGACGACTTCACCAAGCAGGTGAGCCTGCCCACCGACGCGATCGAGCAGGCGTGGCTGGCCAAGACGCCGATCGTGCGCGCGGTCCCCAACCTTCCGCTCTACGACATCGCCATACCCCTCGCTTTGCGAGGGGATGTGCTCGGCATCCTCGACCTGCAGGTGAGCCGCGAGGGCGTCGTCCGCGTCATCAACAAGGCGATGAACAAGTACGCGGTCGGGGCGGTCGGCGTGCTCCTGCTGCTGGGCATCCCGCTCTACTTCTTCCTGCACCACTTCGTGATCAACCCCCTGCTCACGCTGCGCGACGCGATCGAGTCGATCTCCTTCAAGAACCTGGAGCTCAAGTTCGCGCCGCGCAACGACGAGATCGGCGAGCTGTCGGGGGTGGTCGGCATCTTCCTCTCCAAGGTCAAGGCCGAGATCGCCAACTCGATGGTCAAGGAGAAGCAGCGCGGCGTGGCCGAGGCGCGCTGGTGGGAGTCGATCCTCAAGGCCGTCGTGTCGAAGAACCACCGCGCGATCGTCGTCGACGAGGACAACAGCGTCCTCTTCACCAACTTCCCGGTCACGGGCACGGTCACGACGGACGGCAAGCTGCACCTGCTCGACGTGATCGACAGCCAGCAGCAGGACGTCCTGCGCCTCGTCAGCGTGGCGCTCGACAACCCCAACCAGGTCAAGGAGACGGACACGATGTTCCGCTCCGAGGCCTGCCACGTGAAGGCGGTCCACCTCGACGAGGACGGCGAGACCAAGCGCACCTTGATCCTGTTCGAGCCCAAGACGGCGGGCGTCCGGATCTGACGCGCGGCCGCGCCTCCCCGGCGCGGAATTTCGTACTCTAATCCCCGGGCCGTTCCGGAGGGGAAATGAAGAATCTCGCGCTCGCCGTCATTTTGCTCGCATCCTGCGCGATTCGCGCCGCGGCCGTCGAGCCGCGCAACGCGAAGGGCTTCATCGCGCGCGGCTTCGAGCGGCACATCAAGGGCGACCAGGACGGGGCGCTCTCCGACCTCGACAAGGCGATCTCCCTCGACCCGGGGAGCGTCGAGGCCTACTACGACCGCGCGAACACGAAGGTCTCCAAGAACGACTTCGAGGGCGCGATCGCCGACGACACGAAAGCCGCCGAACTGTACCCGGCGCAGGGCGGGCCGGACCACCCGAAGCGCGAGGCGATCTACCTCTCCCGCGCGCAGGCCCGCAACCTGGCGCGCGACTACGCGGGGGCGATGGCCGACTACGAGAAGGTCCTCGAGCTCGACCCGAAGAACCTGCGGGCGTACTTCCAGCTGGCCGACCTGCATTCCCTCAAGCGCGACTACGCGGCGGCCATCGCCGCCTACGGCAAGGCCATCGAGCTCGACCCGAAGAACGCGTTCGCGTACTCGGGGCGCGGGATCGTCGAGGCGGCGCGGGGCGACCAGGACGCGGCGATCGCGGACTTCGACAAGTCGCTGGCGCTCGACCCGAAGAGCGCCAACGTCTTCATGGCGCGCGCCGACGCGAAGACGAGCAAGGGCGACCGCGACGGGGCGCTCGCCGACTACGATCAGGCGATCATGCTCGAGCCGTCGGCGCCGCTCGACTACGTCTTCCGCGGCCGCGCGAAGGGAGCCTTCGGCGACTACGACGGGGCCGTCGCGGACTACACGAAGGCGCTGGAACTGGACCCGAAGAACGCGCTGGCCCACGTCTACCGCGCGACGGAGCGCTACGACCACCAGGCTTGGAAGGAAGCGCTCGAGGACTACCGCAGCGTCTGCGCGCTGACTCCGGACCATCAGAGCTACGCGCGCCTGCGCATCTGGCTGATCCGCGCCCGGACGGGAGAGCGGGCCCAGGCCGACACGGAGTTGGCGCAATTCCTGGCGGAGAAGCCGGCGCAGGGGCAGGAGTGGCTCTCCGAGGTGGGGCGCTTCCTGCTCGGCAAGACGGGCGAGGCGGACATGCTCAAGGCGGCGGCGTCGCCCGACGCGGAGACGGCCAAGGCGCATCACGTCGTCGCCTACTTCTTCGCCGGCTCCAAGCGTCTCATCGACGGCGACAAGGCCGGCGCGGCGGACCTCCTCAAGAAAAGCGTGGCGGGAGACCTCAAGGGCAAGCAGTCCTACCGCAGCGCCGAGGCCGAGCTCAAGCGGCTGTAGGTCCTAGGCCACCTGCCGAAGCGGCGCTGGGCCGAAAGCCTCAAGGCCGGGGCCGGGTCATATTCGTAAAATCCGGGCATGAACCGATCCGCTCTTCTCCTCGCTTTCGCCGTCGCCGGAGCCCAGGCGGCTTCCGCCCAGGTCCGCGTCGATTGGAACGAGCCCTCGATGGGCACGCCGTCGGTGCGCGAGTTCGTCGCCGGCCAGCCCGTTCCGTCGACGCCGAAGGCTTCTCCGGCCGCCGGCGGCGCCGCGGCGAGCCCCTCCTGCCCGGACGGGGTCGAGATCTCGGCCCGCGAGATGCGGCTGACGCTGGCGTACAAGGGGGCCGCGAAGCCGGCCGTGATCAAGTTCTGGTACGCGGGATGCGAGCGCGAGTATCCGCGGGAGCAGGAGCCGCCGTCGGAGCCGTACACGGTCCGCACCTATCTCTCCGCGATGGGAGACGCGCTTCGCGTCTACTCGAACTCGGACAAGCCGAACTCGACGCTGTCGATCCGCCGCGCCGACGACAGCAGCTCGACGACGATGATGCCGATCCTGGCCAACGCGGACCTCGCCTCCGGACGGACGCTGGAGCTCGGCGAGATCCTCTTCGTCGCTCTCGCGAAGGGCGACAAGCCGGCCTCCGTGACCAGCGCGGTGGGCTCGATCTCGTCCGTCGTTCCGCGCTGAGCGTCCGCTACGGCGACGCGGGCCGCGCGCAAGTCGAGGGAGGAGTCTCGACGTAGCGGACGGTGAGAGCTTTCAGGTGGATGCCGGCCCGGTCGAGGGTCAGGCCGCCTTTATCCCCGTCGCCGATGTAAAGATCCACGTGCGCGTTGCGCACTTCCCCGCCGGTGTCCTCGGCGATCCACGCGCCGTCGAGCACGCTCCCGTCGGGCAGCTTGAGGCCGACGGTCTCGTCGATGCTGACGACGGTCCCCAAGGGGATGACCTTGGAGTCCACGGCCATGGTGCGCCAGGGCCGCAGGGGGCAGTTGCCCTCGCCCATGGGCTCCTGGGCGAAGACGATCCCGCCCTCCGAGGTGTTGATCACCCGGCCGTCGAGGAGACGGCCGCTGCCTTCGACGCTGAAGCGGTCCCAGAATCCTTGATTGACCCAGGCGATGATGGCGCCTTTGCCGTCCTTGACGGGCACGGACTGGGGGCCGGGGTAATCGGCTTCGATAACGTTGTAGTAGTAGGTGTCGAGAAACTGGCCGATCACTGCTCCCTTGCGCCACTCGCTTTGCGGGCGGACGGTGCGCATGAGCTCGAGGGCCTGGCGCTGGACGACGTCGTCCAGCTCGCGGGCGGCGGCGGAGGCCGCTGCGGGCAGGAGGACGGCGAGAAACAGCGCGAGCTTTAGCGGCGGCATGTGGGAATTCTATCACACGAAGAAAATCGTGGGGGTTTCTCGTTCTCGGGCCCTTGACGGAATATTAGGTCCTCTTTACTCTGGGATCATGAACCTGATACCCATCAGTTTCATTATGTCAGTCTTCCTCGCCCTCCCGGCTGCGGCCGCGTCTCCGGCACCTGCGCTGCTCCACCTCGACCAAGTCCTTACGCAAAAAATACAGGACAGGGCACAAGGCCGACTTGCTCCAGAGCGAGTCGCTGAGTTCGTATTAAGGTTCCGGTCTGACCTCGACGTGGCCAATGCCGAGGCTCCGCCGACATCCGCGAACGCGGATTTGCACGCACGAATCCTGTCGCGGCTCGAAGATTTGGTCGGATCCGCAAACGTCGGGAACCGTGAATCCATACGCACGGACTCCAGATCGGCGCTGAGCCGGGCGTACTTCGAAGAAAAAACGACTCCCGCGGTGATCTCGGAGGAGAAAAGGATACTGTCGAGCGAGCCCTTCAATGGAAATCGCGACGCGCAAGACGGAGTTGTTGTCTCGGGGAGCCGTAGGATTCGCTTCGCCACAAGACACGCGGCGGCGAATCTCCTCTTGAACCTCCCAATCCCGCCTACTCCGCTCAACGACAGCGAATCCTCGAGCCCGGCCGGCGCGGCGGCACTTGCGGCAATCGGCGCTACGGGCGCTTTGCTCTTATTCGCCGGATGGGGCGGCGATGAGATCGAAAAGCGACTTCCTGGCGTCAAACTTCGAATGGGAATGGCTGCCGCAGTTGGCGGGGTCATTGCTACAGCTGGGTTCATGCTGATGCCGGCGGCTCCGCTCGTCGCTCAGGAGCAGCCACAAATTGCGAGTGCCACGGAAGAATTGCAACCTTACGTTATCGACGAAGGGAAGATCGTCAACCGTGTGTGGCATTCACAGTGGCAAGCCGTCGACGGTGCTTCGAAACCAAGCGGGTCGAGTTTTTGTGAAGGCGCCTGTTTGCCTATTCATGCGCAATCGGCGATCGAACGACGTGGGTTGAATATTCCAGGGATCGTAAATGATGCACAGCACGGCGGTCTTTTCCGGGCTGTGGGGACGATTCCTGCTCATTTACGGACTGCGATCGATGGTATCGAGGGCGAGATCGTCATCAGTGCCCGATATTGGCATCTCTTAGAATTTATTCCAGAATCTCACTCGCAGTTGCCACCTGGAAATCCAAAATGAAGACCTTTCCGATCCCTGACGATGAACAGATTCATTCGCTACTGACACGAACATTTGTCCAGAAGATTGGCGAGTATGTTCCCAACCCGCTCGATACTGATTACATGAGATATTTCAGTGTAACCGGGACTAAGGTAGCCGCATATCTCGAAAAACATCCGGAGGAAGCAAAATCCTATTTCGCCCGGTGGTCGCAAGTGAAAACAACTCACGACGTTCCGAAAATATGGCGCGAAGGAACTAATTACCGCGTGGCATGGTTGGACCACGGCATGCCAAGGGATCTCGAGGATTTCGCCACGCTGGAAAAAGCTGTGGCGGCTCACGTCACTTTGGAATTCGGATTACCGAAGAACTGAGCCCTACTCTTCGCACGAAGAGATCTACATCCCTGGCACTTCTAGGGAGCCGGTGTGGCCGCAGGGGCGGCAACGGTTCGCGCCTGGGCTTTTTTCTCCGCCTTGACCCAGTCCTTAGTCCAATACGTGAATTCTCTCTTGAATGCTTTTTGCACTTCTGGAGCGTCAACATTTTTCTCGGCGTCGATCGCTGAGCCCGGGATGACTTTTCCATCCGCGCCATACTCAATGTGGCAGACTGTCACGTGCTCCAATTTTCCGCTTAGAGACATCCGATAATATGTTGCATCCGCGCCGTGCCCAGCGGCTACCCGATGTTCAATGTAAAGGCATCTTGGGGTTTTGTCCGAACTCCCTGCGAATACGATTGAGAATTCACGTCGCTCTTCTCCTTTGGGGCCTGTGATGGTGAAATCACGTCCTTTGGTCGGCAGGTCACTGGCTAAACCTAGTTCAGTCGTTGTCTCTCCTACTATGTCATCGTCGCCGGTCTTCATCAGGATTCCCAACAGGTTTGATAGATCGTTGGAAGAACGCTTAACAGAATCTTGAGGACCCTTCACGCTATGGTTACCGATTGGTAAATCTTCTGCGGAGGCATTGACAAGGGGAATCCCCGCCGTCATACTTAAAACAATCGCGAGTATTAGGAACATTATTTCTGCCTCCGCCACCGTCTCAGAAATTGATCTTCTCGCTATTGTAGCAGGATAAAACGAATGTTCAAGTCTCGTGAACGCCGCTGGTTGTATCGAACGGCAATTGCCGTATTATCGTTGTTATTGAATTCAGCGGCGCATGCTAAGCGAGACGCGAAGGTTGTGGTGGGCCAAATTAAGCAGAACATGGTTGTCACCGCAGATGCCATTAACACCGAGAAAAACTCCGAGGCAACTCTCGCGACGCATCCAAACGACGCTGTTGCTGCCGAGGAGCTCCGCAAGGCTCGCGAAGTGCAGCGCTCTAACGATCAATACCGAGACCAAGGCGCTTCAGAATTTCCTAACAGCTTCGCCGTTCAAAATGCAGCCGCCGACGCTGCGACCGCTGAAGGCGACTGGAAAGCCGGCGTCCGTTACGGCCAGAACGCCGTCGATCTAGCCGGAAACGATCCCGCCCAACTCGCCGGCTCGCTCAAGTTCCTCGCGCTCGCCCAGAACAAGACCGGCGACTACGACAGCGCCGCCGCGAACGCCAAGCGCGCCCTCGACCTCAAGCCCGCGGACCAGAAGCTGACCTACGACCTGATGTCGATCTATCAGGACTCCATCAGCCGCTCCGCCGCGGCCGCCCACGACGCCAAAGCCAACGCCTTCGCCAAGAATCTGTCCGGCAACATGAAGCCGTCGAATCTCGGCCCCGGCGCCCTCCCGCCGCCGTCGACGCCGGCGCCCTCGCCCTACCGGAACCCCCAAGTCGAGCTCGCCGGCCAGCGCGCCCTCGCCCGCAAGACCGGCACCGAGTTCTTCCTCAAGGCCAAGGCGAGCCTCGCCCTCGGCGACGCCGCCGAGGCCCTCAAGTACGCCGACGCCGCCGTCAAGGCGGACCCCAGCCTGCCCGACGGCTACTTCGAGCGCGCCACGTCGCTCGCCGTCATGCACCAGCTCACCCGCGCCATCACCGATCTCAAGACCGCCATCGAGCTGTGGCAGGGCAGCGGCCAGAACGCCCGCCTCGCCGAGGCCCACGGCCTCAGCGCCAAGCTCAAGAACGACGCCGGCGACCACAAAGGCGCGCTGGACGACGCCGACAAGGCCATCGGCTACGACGCCAGCGGCGCGCCCGCCTACTGGCAGCGCGGCGTCGCCCGCGAGGCCCTCGGCCAAGTCCAGCTCGCTCTCGCCGATTACAACAAGTCCGCCGACCTCGCCCCGCAGGAGTACGGCGCCCCGCGCGACGAGGCCGCCGCCCGCCTCATGGCGCCCGCCAACGCCGGCCCGTCCGCTCATCCCCAGGCGCCCGGCCTGCTCTCCGCCGTCGCCCGCAATTACAAAGGGATCCTCGGCGTGGCCGGCCTCCTGCTGATCCTCGTCGCGGCGTTCTCGATGTGGGCCTCGCGCCCGAACTCTCCCGTGAAGCACCTCACGTGGTCCACCCCTTTCCGGAACCCGAGCGATTCCAGCGCCGCGACCTCCGTCCCCGGCGGCGCCGACGGCGAGCTTATCCCGCTCAACGGCAAGTACCTGCGGGGCCGGCAGATCGGCCAGGGCGGCATGGGCGCCGTGTACGAGGGACGCGACAAGGACCTGCGCCGCCGCGTCGCCATCAAGTGCCTGCGTCCCGAGCTCCAGTCGCGCCCGCGCGAGCGCGCCCGCTTCATCGACGAGGCCCTGCGCGTCGCCTCGCTGCACCATCCCCATATCGTCGAGATCTACGACATCATCCAAGCCGCCGACGCCACCTCGATCGTGTTCGAGTACGTCGAGGGCCGCACCCTGCACGACGAGCTCAACAACAATCCCGGCCGCCACCTCGAGCCCAAGCGCGCCCTCAAGCACCTGCGCGAGATCGCCGAGGCCCTGGACTACGCCCACAAGCACGGCGTCATCCACCGCGACGTCAAGCCCGCCAACTTCATGATCGACGAGCACGGACGCACCAAGGTCATGGACTTCGGCATCGCGCGCCTCGTCATCGACTCGATGGCGGAGATGAGCACCAACACCATCGTCGGTACTCCGTCCTACATGCCCCCCGAGCAGTCCATGGGCAAGATCAGCCGCTCGCTCGACATCTACGCCCTCGGCGTCACCCTCTACGAGATGCTGACCGGCGCCCTGCCGTATCGCGGCGAGGACTTGAACGCCCGGCTGGAAGGGCGCTTCCTTCCGCCCTCGAAGCTGCTCCCCGAGCTCCCGGCGGCGATCGACGACGTGATGAAGAAGGCCCTCGATCCGAACCCGGA
>DATNGC010000104.1:0-11017 GCA_035606075.1 Elusimicrobiota bacterium | reverse complement strand
CTGGGCCTCGCCGACGCGGCCTCCGCCGATCTGACTCAAGCCCTGGCCCTGGACCCGACGCTGAAGCGTCTCGCCGCTCCGCTGCTGAAGAAGTACAACCTCGGCGCGGAGGCGTCCGACCCGAAGGCGTTCCGTCTCCAGCCTTGGATGGTGCGCGGCGGGTTCGTCGGCCTGGCGATGCTCCTCGTGCTCGTCGGCCTGCTCGGCACGCAGAAGGCGCGGACGCTCAAGGCGATCAAGCTGACGCCGCGGCGCCGCTCGCGCGCCGACGACGAGCCGATCACGTCCGGCGACCTCGCCCCGGGACGGATGCTGGGCGGCGGCTATCGCGTCGCGCGGGAGCTCGGGCGCGGCGGCATGGGGGTGGTCTACGAGGCGTTCGACGAGCGGCTGCGCCGGACGGTGGCGATCAAGCGCCTCCTGCGCGACGAGCAGTCGACGCCCGACGACGCGGCGCTCTTCCTTCGCGAGGCGCGCATCGTGGCCCAGCTCAAGCACCCGAACCTCGCGCAGATCTACGACGTGACCGACGAGACGGAGCCGTTCCTGGTCTTCGAGTACGTCGACGGGGAGACGCTCGACCGCGTGCTCTCGCGCGCCGTCGTCCTGACGCCCGCGGCCGCCCGCCCGCTCGTCGCGCAGATCTCCGCGGCGCTGACCTACGCGCACGGCCGCGGCGTGATCCACCGAGACCTCAAGCCCTCGAACGTGATGGTGACGGCGGGCGGCGCGGTCAAGGTCATGGACTTCGGCATCGCGCACCAGTCGCGCTCGACGGCCACGCGGATGACGCAGACCGTCGCGAGCGGCACGCCGCCCTACATGGCGCCGGAGCAGGCGATGGGGAGCGTCTCGAAGGCGTCGGACCTGTACGCTCTGGGCGTCATGACCTACGAGCTGCTCACGGGCCGCCGGCCGTTCGACGGCCCGGACTATCTCGGGCCGAAGCTCGAGAAGCGCTACGCGCCGGCGACGCAGGTCAACCCGGCCCTGCCGGCGGCCCTGGACCCGTTCTTCGCGGCGGCCTTGGACCCCGATCCCACCAAGCGGCCGGCCGACGCCGCCGCCTTCATGGAAGCCTTCGGCCGGGCCTGCGACGCGACGCCGCGGCGCCAGGCGAGCGCGGCCTGAGCCCGCTCTAGGCCTCGGTCGTCACGCCGCCCAGGGCGGCGTCGAAAGCCTTTCTGAATTCGAGGGCGCTCGCCGGACGCTTCAGCGGATCGGGCTCCAGCGCCGCCGCGAAGAACGCGTCGACGGCCGCGGGCAGCGAGGGATTGACCTTCGCGGCCGGGAGGAACTCCTTGCGCAGCTTCGGCTCCAGGAAGTCGGGGCCGTCGAAGGGGCGCGATCCGGTCAGCAGCTCGTAGGCCATCGCGCCGAGCGCGTACAAGTCCGAGGCCTTGGACACGGACCCCATGCCCTGCTCGGGCGCCATGTACTGCGGCGTGCCGGCCGCCGTCATGGTGCGGGTGTCGGCGCCTCCGCCGGTCGACTGATGCGCTATGCCGAAATCCATCACCTTCACCGAGCGGTCCGCCGCGAACATCACGTTGGCCGGCTTCAAGTCGCGGTGGATGATGCGGCGGCCGTGCGCGTACTCCAAGGCGGAGCAGACCTGCGCGACGACCTCGCGCGCGCGCGAAGGGGAGAGCTTGGCGCTGCGGCGCAGGGTCTTGTCGAGCGACTCGCCGTCGACGAACTCGAAGACGAGCATGGGGTCGCGGTCGGTGATCACCGAGTAGATCTCCGCGATGTTCGGGTGCCGCAGTTGGGCGACGAGCCGCGCCTCCTTCAGCAGGCGCTCCAGCTCGTCGCCTCCTTCGCGCCGCTCGCGCAGCAGGCGCTTGATCGCGACCGGGCGCTGGAGCGTCTCGTCTTGCGCCTTGTACACGGCGCCCATGCCGCCGCGGCCGAGCTCGCCGGTCACGCGATAGTGGCCTCCGATGAGCGCGCCCAGCGAGACCGTCTCGGCCTCGGACGCTCCGGCCGCGCCGCGCGGCTCCTCGGCCGGTTTCGGCCCGACCACGGTCTTGAGCCGGCGAGTGTAGTCCTGGACCGCGCGCCGCCCTGAGGCCGTGCCCAGCAGGCCGAGCAGGATGAGCAGGCCCGAGCCGCCGACGACGCCGACCCGGCGGACCAACGGGGAGGGGAAACCCGTCGCCGCGTTCGGCGCCGAGCCCCCGAGGAGCCGCAGGAGTCCTTCTTCGGCCGCGGGCGTCAGGGCCGGGTCGAATTTCTCGGCCAGCCGATAGTCCTTGATCGCCTGGTCCTTCATCCCGAGCTTCTCCTCCGCCATCGCGCGGTAGAGGTAGCCGAGGCCGTTGGCCGGGTCCAGCGCGACCGCCCGGTTGGCGTCGGTGAAAGCGTCCTGGTACTTCCCGAGATTGAACTCGGCGTAGGACTTCGCGCGCAGGGCGCGCGCGTCCGAAGGGTCGATCGCGAGCGCCTTCTCGGCGGCCGCGACCGCGCCGGCGTAGTCGCCTTCCTTGTTCAAGATCTCCGACATGGTCTCCCAGGCGTCGGCCCGCGTCGGGTCGAGGTCCACCGCCTCGCGCAGCGCGAGCAGCGCGCCGTCGTCGTCGCCGGCGGCGAGCTTGTCGTGCGCCTGCCGAAACAAAGTCAGAACGTTCGGAGGAACGACTCCGGGCGCCGGGATGCGAAGCTCGGCTCCAGGCACGACGAGGCCGCCCTTAAGGGGGAGGGCGACGGCGGCGCCGCCGCGACCGACTGGCGCGGCGCGCGGCGCGCCGAAGTCGAGACGGGCCGCCGCGACCCGGTCCTTTGCGCGAGCGAGGTCCTCCAGCTCGGAGACGCGCGCTTGAGCCGCGCGATCGCCGGGATTGAGCGCCGCCTCCCGTCGCGCGTCCGCCAGCGCTCGCGCGGGATCGCCGATCGGAGCGGCCTGAGCCGCGGATCCCTGGGCGCCGCCGGCCGCGCTCGCCGTCGCCGCGGGACTCGATCCCTGCAATCCCGGCGCGGGAAGGCCGGCGTCGCTCAACGCCGCGGCGGCGGGCGTCGCCGTGGCGGCGGCCGACGCCGAGCCGAGCGTCGCGCCGGAACGGCCTGAGGCTGGGACGACTGAACGCTCCGGTTCCGGCGCGGCACTCTGCCCTTTCCCCGCGTCGGCCCCTTTGTCGCTGGACGGATGCAGACCGCTGGAATCGCCTTGCGCGGCCTTCACGAGCGCGTTCTCTCCCGTGTTGTTGAGCAGAGCATCCGTCGCCTGGTCTCCCGCGAGACATGGCGCCGCCTGAACGATGAGGCACAAGGCCAGCAGCGAACCGAGAAGCGCCCGTGGCGGCATGGAGCCAGTGTAAACGGGCTCTACGAGCTCGTCAAGGCCGAGGCCTCGGATTAATCGAATTTTTATGGAGATTCCGGAGATTTGCTATCCTTGCGCGATGCGCGCCCGGTTCGCCGTTCTGATCGCCCTCCTGCTCGCAGCCGCGCTCGCGCGTCCGGCGTCGGCTCAAGACAAGTACGGCGCCAAGGGCCTTTTTCCGGTCTACGACGTCGGCGGCCACTGGCTCATCTTCGACAAGACCACCGATCCCGGCGACTCTCAGGGCCTGCGTCCCGGCGGCCGCTTTCTCCTCATCGGAAGCGACGGCGCGGACCTTTTCTCGGTGGCCCACGCGTCCGCGGCGTACGGCGGCGCCTGCCGCAAGAAGAAGCCCGCGCGCCTGCGCGCCGCCATCCTCAAAGGCCCCCGCGCCTCGGTCGGCGATCCCATTTTGGGGGTGAAGGTCCCCGCAGGATTCTCGCTCAAGGGCTCGCGCGCGGTGTTCACGCCTCTGTCAAATGCCGTCGGGGAGCCGGTCTACCAGGCGCTCGGCGCCGCCCTGAACGCCGCGACGATCGAGGAGGCGAAGGACGGCGCCTTCAAGTTCCTGCCCGGGGACGACGCCGCGAACTCATTCCTCGCCGATCCGAAGCCCGAGAAGATCGGCCTCAAGATCGACTTCGCGTCCCCGGTGAAGGTCGCCGGGCTCGCGTCCCCGATGGTGCTCGTGACCGGCGCCCAGATCTCGAACTCCTTCCTGCGCTGCCTGCGCTTGGCCGACGGCGACAAGCTGATCGGCGGCTGCGTCGCGATGCCCAGCGACCTCATGGCCGAGACCGCGCTCCTGCGCTTCGTCGCGTACGATCCCAGCGGCAAGGGCGGGCCTCTCGTGCTCGCCTACACGAAGGACGCCCCGCTCTGGGGCCACGAGCGCTGGGGCTTCGCCCTGCGCTCCACGGGCGCCCGACTGTTCCTGCGCGACGCGATGGACCCTCGCTGCCGCGAGGGCTTCTAGCCCGAAGCTAGGGATTGCTCGCGGCTGCCCGGCTCAACCGCTCCGCGAACTCCGTGAGCTCCCGCGCGTTCAAGTCCGACACCGCCCGGTATCCGAAGGACCCCGTGCGCCACGAGAGCACGTGATAGCCCCGCTGCTCGACGGCCAGGGACGGGCTCGTGTCCGCCCCCGGCTCGGGCCAGGTGAAGACGTCGATCACATGACGGCCCCGCGCGTAGACGGACACGGCGGCCGGCCGTCCGCCGTACGGCTCGACCCGGCCTCCCTTCAGCGGAAAGCCCGACGCGGCCAAGTCCGGCACCGGCGGGGAGAAATCCACGTGACGGCTGAACCACGGCTTCACCGTGTGGTGGTCCGACGACTCGACCGTGACGAGACGGTCCGAGAGCATCGCCCGGATGTGCTCGGAGACCGCCTCGTCGAGCGGCGGCGAGGCGGGCGGCGCCGCGCGCAGCGCGAACAGCGCGCAGGCGAAGCCCACGGCCGCCCCCGCCAAGCCGGGCGCCACGCGGGCCCGCCAGGAGGAGAGCGCCGGGCCTCTCGAGCCGCGCAGCGCCCGTTCGACCCTCGCGCGCAGGTCCGCCGGCGCCCGATGATACGGCGCCTCGGCGCGCACCGCCGAGGACAGACCCCGCAGAGCGCGCAGCCGGCCCGCGCACGCGGCGCAGGCGGAGAGATGAGCCTCCGCGGCGGCGCGCCGCGCCGGCTCCAGCTCTCCGTCGGCCAGCGCGCCCAGCAGCTCCGACGCCTCCTCGCACCTCATGAGCGGACTCCCTCCGAGCCCCCGAGCCGCTTGAGCAGCAGGAGCCGCGCGCGGGAGAGGCGCGACATCACGGTGCCGATCGGCGCCCCGGTCACGGCCGAGATCTCCTTGTAGGACAGCCCCTCGAGCTCCCGCAGGACGATCGCCTCGCGGAACTCCGGCGCAAGACCCTCGAGCGCCCGTCCCAGGGCCGCCCGCTCGTCCTCGCGCTCCAGCTCCGCTTCGATCGATCCGCCGCGCGCGTCGGCGAGCGCGGCGCCATCGAGGAGCTCCTCGGTCCGAGGGCGGCGGCCCAGCTGCGTGTAGGCGCAGTTGCGCACGATCGCCATGAACCAAGGACGGACTTCGCCGCCGTGAAAGCCGTCGAAATACCGCAGCGCGCGCACGCAGGCCTCCTGGACCACGTCCCCGGCGTCGGCGTCGCTGCCTGTGAGCCACCGCGCCAGGTTGTGGGCGGAATCGAGCTGAGGCCGAACGGCCTCTTCGAAGCGGCTGATCCGCTCTTCTTCGACACTCATCCTCACGAATGATACCGGATTCCCGGTCATTTTATTCCCGCCGGAATAAACGAGCGCGCGGACGGGTCTGTTCTCGACGGGCGAAAGGCCCGCGGGAGGATGCAAGCGCGATGAGCACCAAGATAAGCCGCAAGGATTTCATCAAGCTGGTCGGGCTCGGCGGCGTGGCGTTCGCCTCGGGCCTGGGACGGGCGGCGTTCGCCGCGGGCGCGAAGGCGGGCTACGGCGCGGAACCCGGGGACGATTTCTTCTTCGTCCAGCTCTCCGACCCGCACTGGGGCTTCACCGGGCCGAAGGTGAACCCGGAGGCGAAGATCACGCTTCCGCGCACGATCGCGGCGGTCAACGCCCTCAAGCACAAGCCCGACTTCATCGTGTTCACCGGCGACCTCACCCACACGACCGACGACGACCAGGAGCGCCGCGAGCGCATGAAGGAGTTCAAGCGGCTGATCGCCGGGCTCAAGGTCAAGGACGTCAAGCTGATGCCCGGCGAGCACGACGCGGCCCTCGACGAGGGCGCGGCGTTCAAGGAGGTCTTCCAGCAGGAGACGCATTATACGTTCGACCATAAGGGCATCCACTTCATCGTCCTCGACAACGTGTCCGATCCGCACGGCGCGATCGGCGGCGCGCAGCTCGACTGGCTCCAAAGAGACCTCGCGAAGCTGGCGGCGGATAGACCGATCGTGGTCTTCACGCATCGCCCTCTCTTCGATCTGGCGCCGCAATGGGACTGGGCGACCCAGGACGGCGCGAAGGCGCTGGCGCTGCTGCAGCCGTTCGCGCACGTGACGGTGTTCTACGGCCATATTCACCAGGAGCTCCATACCAAGACCGGGAACGTCGTGCACCACGCGGCGAAGTCGCTGATCTTCCCTCTGCCCGCCCCGAACTCCTCGGCGCCGAAGTCCGACCGCACGCCGGTCCCCTGGAACCCGGCCAAGACCGGGCTCGGCTGGCGCGTCGTCGACGCCGATCCGGACGAGTCCCGCTACACGCTCGCCGAAAGACCCTGCGTCGCGAAGGGGAAGGCGTAGCATGGCCGCGCGAGCGCGAGTCTTCTTCCTCGCGACGATCGCCGGAGCGCTGCTCGCGTCGGGCTGCTCCAAGTCCTCCCCGGCCGCCGGCCCGGCGGCCGGGGGGGACGTCGTGAGGATCTCGGCCAAGAAGTTCGAGTTCATCCCGAGCAAGGTCACGCTCAAGCGCGGCAGGACCGTGACCTTGGAGCTGACGTCGCTGGACCGCAAGCACGGCTTCCTGATCCCGGCTTTGAAGCTCCGCGCGGACATCCCGGCCGGCGGATCCGCGCGCGTCACCTTGACGCCGGACAAGCTCGGGACGTTCGCTTTCCGGTGCGACCTGTTCTGCGGCACCGGCCACGACGGCATGACGGGCGCCATCGAAGTCGTCGAATGATGAGGAGGGAGGCATGGGCACCACGGAGATCGTCGTGATCGCGAGCGTCGGGCTGATGATGTTCGGCCCGGCGCGCATCCCGGAGTTCGCGAAGCAGTGCGGAAAGGCCGTCAGCCTCTTCAAGAACGGCATGCGCGAGGCCCTGGATGAGGAAGCGGAAACGCCGAAGAGGGAGCGCAAACGGCGGGAGCGCGCGCGATGATGCTTCCGGTGGAGCTGCACCTGGCGATCAACCACGTGCCGGTCCTCGGCCTGCCGTTCGCGGCGGGCCTGCTCGTCGCGGGGATCGTCCTCGACAACGCCGAGTGGCGGCGCGCCGGCCTCTGGAGTGTCGCGCTCGCGGCGGCCGCGGCCTGGATCGTCTCGTACACCGGGGGGCTCGCGGCGGACGCCGCCGGCGGCCTGCCCGGGATCTCCGATCATGACGTCGCGGCGCACGCCGCCGCGGCGTGGACGTTCGTATGGACGGCGACCGCGGCGGGGGGAGCCGCCGTCGCCGTGCTCGCCGCGTCCGACCAAAGCCCGTCCCGGCGCTCGGCGTCCGCGGTGCTCGCGTTGGCTCTCTTGTCGTCGGGCGCGGGCGGCTGGGCGGCGCATCTCGGCGGCCGCATCCGCCATCCCGAGCTCCGCGGCGGAGCCGGCCGGGACGTCTAGCGGCGGCGGAGCAGCTCCTTGAGGGCCCAGCCCATCGCGAACGCCGCGACCGCGGCGGGGACGAGGTCGCCGAGGATGCCGCGCCAAAGAGTGCTCGTCAGGGCCCGATAGCCCACGATGGCCGCGAGCAGAAGGCCGAGCGAGAGGATGGTCCGGTCTGCGAGCGCGTCCCAATTGAAGCGGGACGGGCTCGTGATGCGGCCCATGCGGCGCCGGTCCGCCCAGGAGAGCTTCAGGAACTGCGCGCCGGCCCAATAGGACACGTCCGCCCGCTCGCACCAGACGACGCGCGCGCGTCCCTTGATGTCGCCCTCCGCGTCCAGCGCCAGCGCGAACCGCAGGGTCTGCCCCTTCGAGAGCTCGGCGTGCGTCTCGATCTTGAAGCCCTTGTCCGAGACGTCGTGCGCGATCGCGTGCGGGTCGAGCACATCGCCCTTGTCGTCGCTGAGCGTCAGCGGGAACTCGGTGAGGATGCGGGCCGACGTCCGCCGCTCGTCGCTCACGGCAGCACCGGCTCCGACGGCGGGGCGACGGGCGCGGGGGGGCCGAGGACCAGCTGCAGCAGGAACTCGCGATAGGCCGGCAGCACCTTCTCGAACTCGGCGCGCGGGGCGCGCAGGCGCGCGGTGAACATGCCGAGCGGATCGTCGACGAGCGCCGTCTCGGTGACCGTGACGTCGACCTCGCTGCCGACCAGCTTCTCCTCCGGGTAGCGGTAGGAGAGCATCCGCGCGGCCGCGGCGGTCCGCGTGCCGACTTGGACGTCGTAGATCGCGGCCGAGTCCTGCAGACCCGAGGCCGCGGCGCGCATCTGCCGCACCGCTTCGTCGTAGCCCTGGAAGCCTTCCACCGTCGCGCTCGTGAAGAAGACCGCGATCCGCGCCTCGCCGCCGGGATGACGCCACGCGAGGCCGGTCGATGCGCGCGCCGGCTCTCCCCATCTCAGCGTGTCGCGCCAGGAGAAGAACGTCTCCTGCTTCAAGGGGACCTCGCGGCCGCGCAGGCCGGCGGTCGCCGCCGGCTCGGGCGCGCCGAGCTCGCGCAGGCGCGCGGCGACGAAAGGCTCCCACTGGGTCCCCGCCAAGTCCGTCCGGGCGGCGTGCAGCGCCCGGGTCTCGGCGTCGACCCCCCGGTCGAGCTCGCGCAGGTCGGCGTCCCGCTCGATCGGCTTCCAAGACAGGAACGGGGTCAGCGCGTGGATGCCCAGGTCGAGGGCGCGCTCGACGGCCACGTCGAAATCCGGGAAGCGCCCGTCCATCGTCATGTCGCCGAGGAAGGCGACGCCTCCGGCGGGCAGGTCCACGGCGTCGCGGCGCAGGACCGCGGAGGACAGGGCGACCTCGTAGCGCGCGCCGCGGGCGGGGAAGGAGATCGACCGCAGGGCGTAGCGCCCGCGCGGGAGGTTGAAGAAGTAGATGCCGCCGCCGCTCGACCAGCCCGACACCGCCACCTTGCCCGGCACGGGATTTCCGTGCTCGTCGATCTGCTCGACGGCCGCCGAGTCGGCGCGATCGGACGTGAAGGGCACGATCGCTCCGCGCACGCGCGCCCGCGCGATCAGCAGGCCCTGGGACAGCCCGGCGGGCTCGGGGCGGACGCCCGCGCAGCCGGCCAGCAGGAGCAGCGCCGCGGCGGCGAGAACTCGCATCCGGCCATTGTACGATAATCTATAATGCCGCCATGGAGTACGACTTCGAAAAGCTCGCGAAGGAGATCGTGGTCGCGAAGCTGAAGGACGTGGCCGATCCGGCCGCCGTCGCGGGCGAAGTCGTCCATAAGATCGCCGTCTCCGCCCTCAAGGGAACGCAGGCGCGCCAGGAGCCGCGCGTGACGATCTCGGCGGCCTGCCGCGGCGTGATGAGCGGCATGGTCCTCATCGAGAAGGACCTTCCCGGGACGGCGGTCGCCTTGATCGCGCAGATGGCCTTGATCGCCCAGGAGTCCAACCTCGATCCGGCCGAGTGCATGACGTGGGCGATGGAGGGGATCGCCCCCGTCGTCATGGTCGCCCCCGCCGGGACCTCGGACGCGGTCGGCGAGGCCATCGAGGAGCGCTTCATGGGCGCCCGCGAGGCCTTCCTGAACATACTCAAGGCGTCCGCCTGAGATGAAGATCGCGCTCGCGCAGATCGACTCGTCGGTCGGCGACCTGCGCGGCAACGGCGAAAGGATTCTCGCCGCGCTCGACGAGGCCGCGCGCCGCGGCGCCGCGCTGGCCGTGTTCCCGGAGCAGACGCTCGGCGGCTATCCGGCCCTCGACCTCTGGGAGGAGCCCGGCTTCGCCGCGGCCAACGAGAAAGCGCTCGCTTCGCTGGCCAAGAACGTCCGAGGCACGGCGGCGCTCGTCGGCTTCGTCTCGCGCAGCCGCGAGCGCGTCGGCAAGCCCGCGCGCAACTCGGCCGCCCTGCTCCACGAGGGGAGGATCGTCGCCGTGCGGCACAAGACGCTGCTGCCCACCTACGACGTGTTCGACGAGGCGCGCTACTTCGAGCCCGCGCGCGGCAACGCGCCGATCAAGTGGGGAGGCCTGCGCCTGGGCGTGACCATCTGCGAGGACGCCTGGGCGCGCGACCCCTCGACGGCGCGCCGCCTCTACGCGGCCGATCCCGTCGCCGAGCAGGTCAAGGCCGGCGCCGACGTCCTGCTGAATCTCTCGGCCTCGCCGTTCCTGCGCGGCAAGACGGCCGCGCGGCGCCGGCTGTTGAGCGGCCATGCCCGGCGCTTGAAGCGGCCGCTGCTCTACTGCAACGCCGTGGGAGGCAACGACGAGATCGTCTTCGACGGCGGCAGCTTGGCCTACGACGCCAAGGGCCGCCTGCGCGCCCGCGCCGCCTTCGCCGCGCCGGACCTGCTGGTCGTCGACTCCGCCGGCTGGGAGGGCGCCCGCGTCTCGCCCGAGCCCGACCCGGTCGGCCAGGTCGGCGAGGCGCTGACTTTGGGAATCAAGGACTTCGCCGCCAAGTGCGGTCTGCAGACGGCCTTCATCGGACTTTCGGGCGGGATCGATTCGGCGGTCGTCGCGGGGCTCGCCGTGCGCGCGCTGGGCCCGAGCCGCGTGGTCGGCGTGTCGATGCCGTCGGCGTACTCGTCGAAAGGCAGCGTCGACGACGCGCGCGCGCTGGCGAAGAACCTGGGCGTCGAGCTGCGCTCGGTGCCGATCTCGGGCGTCTACTCGAGCCTGCTCGCCGCGCTGGGCGGCGAGTGGGGGCGAGGGACCCCCGACCTGTGCGAGCAGAACCTGCAGGCGCGGTCGCGCGGCGTGATCCTGATGGGACTGGCGAACAAGGCGCACCGCGGCTTCGTGCTGACCACGGGCAACAAGTCCGAGCTCGCCGTGGGGTACTGCACGCTGTACGGCGACATGT
>DATNGC010000103.1:0-2187 GCA_035606075.1 Elusimicrobiota bacterium | reverse complement strand
GTCATGGCCTTCTGCTTGTAGCGCGCGACCGCCGGGCACGAGAACGTCCCCGACAGGTCCGGGCAGGCGACGGTCTTGGCGCCGGCGGCGAGCGAGACGCCCGCGCAGAGGGCGAGCAGGCCGGCGGCGAGCGGCATCCGTGAAAGCTTCATCGAGATCCTCCCTGGTCGCGGGATTCTAGCATTCACAACGGCGTAGCGGTTTGTAGACGCCGCCGTTATGTCCCGCGCCTCGCGCGAGGTCTATAATCGGCGCAGTCGCGAAGGAATCATCCAAAGACGTCTCGAGACCGTTGACTGGAGAATGAAATGAACAAGAAAATGATGGATTGCTGCACCAGCTGTTGCGAGTGCCGCACGACCTGTCTGCAGACCATGCAGATGTGCCTCAAGAAGGGCGGAAAGCTCGCGGACGCGAAGCTGTGCCTCATGCTGGCGGAGTGCGCCCAGCTCTGCCAGGTGACCGCCGACATGGCCGCCACCGGGTCCGAGTCGTGCGCCAAGGTCGCCGAATCCTGCGCGAAGCACTGCGAGGACTGCGCGCGCGCCTGCGACGCCATGAACGAGGAGTCCCTGAAGCAGTGCGCCTCCGTCCTGCGCGAGTGCGCCGCCATCTGCAAGGGCATGAAGTCCGCCGCCGTCGCCGCCTAAGCGCATCGCCGAACGCCCCGGACCGCGCGGCGGTCCGGGGCGTTCCTGTTTCTCAGCGCGGCGCGGCCGCGCGCGCACCGCGGCGCGAGGCCCACCTCCGCCCGAACCAGGGCCTCGGCTCCCCGCTGCGGACCGCGAGGGCCCGCGCGTAAGGTTCCGTGCCGCGGCTGCTGTCGAAGAGGATCTTGATCAGCGCCGTCAGCGGGATCGCCAGGACGAAGCCCGTGACCCCCCAGAGCCAGCCGAAGAAGAGCAGGCCGATCGTGGCCGCCGTCGAGTTGATCTTCACGCTGCCGCCGATCACCCGCGGGATGAAGTAGTTCGCGTTGAACAGGTGGATGGCCGTCATGCTGACCGCGATCAGGACGAACGGCAGCACGGTCTCGAACTGGAGCAGAGCCTGCGCGACCGGCAGCAGCAGCGCCCCCGGCAGGCCGATCAGCGGCACCAGGGTCACGAGGCCGGTGACGAGCCCCAGGCCGACCGCGTTCTTGAGACCGAGGCCGAGGAAGACCAGCCAGTGCAGGAACGCCATGACGACGCCGGCGACGAGGTTGCCGTAGAAGTAGGCGCGGACCATCTGCGTCGTCTCGCGGTCGATCATGCCGATGTCGCAGGACGCTCCCGCCAAGCGCTTGAAGCTCTCGATCAGGAGGTCCTTTTCCGCCAGCATGACGAACATGAGGAACGGGACGAACGCCGCGATGCCGGCCGCCTCCGCCAGCGAGCCGAGCCCCCTCCAGAGCAGCGCGCCCCAGGACGGGCGGCCCTCCCCGGCCTGCTTCGCGGGCTCCTCGGACGCCTTCGAGGACGCGGAGACCGGCTCGCCGGTGAGGCTCTTCGCCTTGCGCTCGAAGGCGACGGTCGCCGTCTTGAACTTCTCCTTGTATTGGGGGAGCTGGCCGGCGATGTTCGAGAACGGCCGGCTCGCGCCCCAAATCCCGCCGAGGACGATCACGAGGAATGCGATCACGACGGCCGCCGAGGCGTGATTGCGCCTCAGGCCCCAGGCCGCGAGGCGGGCGACGAGCGGCTCGAGCAGGATCGCGAAGAACAGCGCGAAGAGAAGCGGGATCAGCACGACTCCGGCGAAATAGGCGACCGCGATCCCGGCGAACGCGGTCAAAAGCCAGAGTGGATTCATCGGCTCAGTTTAGCCCGCGAAGCCCGCGCTTCCCATCGCCGGTCCGTGCCGGAAAAGTCAACGATCAGTAACGCGTGAACCACTCGAGGAAGGTGACCACCCCGTTGCCGCGCGTCTGCGAGTTGACGGCCTCGGTCGCGATGGCGAGATGACGCGTGAGCCGCTTGCGCAGCTGGACCGTCTTCGTCGAGTCGAAATCCGAGCTCAGCGACAGCGTCTCGCCGCCGGGCACGCTCAGCTTCATCGTATACGCCTTCGCCGCCGGGTCGTAGCCGACGAACTGGATCGGCGTCGAGGCGAACAGGTACAGCGACGCGAGGCCGAAGGCCTTGTCGGACATCGCCGTCTGGGTGTTGGAGACGGTCGCGCTCTGGTCCGCGTCGAGCTCGTTGG
>DATNGC010000102.1:0-30313 GCA_035606075.1 Elusimicrobiota bacterium | reverse complement strand
TGTCGTGTCGACCGGGACGGTGTGCGCGTACACCGAGAGCGGCCTCGCCGGCGAGCAGTGGAGCACCGTGACGATCGGCGTCGACGGGAAGGCCGTCGTCGACGAGCGCTAGCGGCGGAAGTCCTTGATCCGCACGACGTCCGCGTGCGGGATCACGGGACGGCCCGAGTGCTTGGTCTCGAGCAGGAAGTGCTTGCCCTTGGGGAACGCGTCGCGGAACATGTTGATGTGCGTCGGCTCGTTCTCGAAGGAGGCCGCGACGCGCCCCAGCTCGCCCAGCACGGCCAGCGTCTCGCTCTTGAAGGCGTGGTCGGGCGTGTCGAACTTGGGCTTGAGCATCAAGAGCACGCTCTTCCCGTCGGGCTGCGGGAAGCCGTGGTTGACGAAGGACTTCTCGGTGCCCTCGCGCATGCGCTCGTCGCGGCCCGTGACGTAGACGACGGTCCCTCCCCTCGAGAGGACCTCCGCGCAGAAGGCGGGGGCTCCGGGAACCGGGGTGTCCTCGAGCAGGTAGCGGTTCTGGAAGAAGCGGGCGAACCAGAAATCCCGGAGGTCCTTGGTCACGGCCTCATCCACGCCGGCCGCCGCGGCGGTCTGGACGATCTGGTAGTGGAGGCTTTCGCGGGCGATCGCGCGCAGGACGGCGGACGCCTCGGGGTCGCGCGCGGCGATCAGGTCCGAGTACTCGCGCAGGATGCGCAGGTGGCGGTCGTTCGTCGAGAAGACCGTGTCGTCGAGGTCGAAGACCACGATGCCGGGGGCCGCGGCGACGTCGGCCAGGACGGAATCGAGCGCGGCTTTCTGCGCCGCCGGGACGGGCTCGCTCACGCTTCCAGGGTGACCTTGGTGTTCTTCGGCGTGGCGTTCCACAGCGTGGTCATCAGGATCGCCCCGATCACCGAGAACGGCATGATCGCGTAGGTCCAGATGCCCCAATGGTACTTGTCGAGCAGCCCGCCGAGCACGACGCCCGTGAGGCCCGAGGCGAGGTACTGGACGCCGTCGAGCAAGCCGGCGACGGTGCCGGCCGCCTTCGTCCCGCCGAAGTCCATGGACGCGGTGCCGGACAGCATGCCGTGCACCCCGAAGATCCAGGCGCAGCAGAAGCCGATCAAGAAGCAGGCGGTCAGCGGGTCGCGCGTCCAGCCCAGCAGGAAGAGCGAGACGATCTGGCCGAGGTAGAAGATGAACGCGACGGGCGCGCGGCGGCTCTGGAACAGCTTGTCCGACATCCATCCGCAGAGCATTCCGCCGATGATCCCCCCGATGGTGATGCCCGTCGTGGCGATGTAGAAATAAGGGAGCGCGCCGGAGATCGGATGCCCGAGGAGGGCGAAATCCGGGAACAGCTGGACGGTCAGGCCGGCGGCGGTCGGCGTGACCCCGTGGACCTCCTTGAGGAAAGGCACGAACCACAGCATGAGACCCTGCCGCACGAACCCGGTGCAGAACTCGGCGGCGGTCAGCGTCAGGATGATCTTGTTCTTGAAGACGTGGGTCAGCAGGTACGTGAAGTCGACCGGCTTGTCCTTGTCGACGTGCGAGCTGGTGGCGTCGCCGGTGTCGATGTCGGGATGGCCCGCCTCGCCCGGGGTGTCCTTGATCAGGAAATAATCGACGGCGAGCATGACTGCGACGGCGGCCGACGGGACGAGGAAGACGAAGTACCATGGGAAATGCGCCAGGATCCAGCCGCCGACGCTGAACGCCAGCAGGTAGCCGCAGGAGATCATGATGCCGAAGATGCCGCCGAACACGCCGCGCTCGCGGACGTGGAACCAGTGGGAGTTGACCTTCACGATCGACAGGGCGCCGAAGGACTGGAAGTACTGGTTCACGGCGTAGAGCAGCGAGAGCCCGACGAGCACTCTCGTCTGCCAGCCCGACAGGAACGCGAGGCCGATGGCGAGGTTGAGCAGGGCGGTCCCGGCGGCCGCCAGCAGGATGGCTTTGCGCCCGCCGAAGCGGTCGGCGAGGGGGCCGTTGAAGATCACGGCCAGCGCGTAGGTCCAGAAGCCCGCGGTCGCGATCGCGCCGAACTCCTTCTTCGAGAGCGAGAAGTTCGTCATGATCGTGCTCGAGGCCACGTTCAAGTTGTAGCGGCCCATGTAGAAGGTCGCGTACGTGATCCCGAGCGGGAACCAGTTCATGAAGCGCCGCCGGCGGAAGGCGGAGGAGTGGCTGGGCGCGGGCCCGGCCTTGTGGTCGGCGATGGCGGTGCTCATGCTTTCATTGTAACCCGTCAGTGCCGGGGCTTGGAATAGGTCATTTGGATGTCCAGAGGGGCCGTATAGGCCGAGTCCCAGAGGTGCTTCTGGACGGCCGCGGCGCGCGCGGCGAGCTTCTCGTCCTTGACCACGACCTCCAGATTGCGCGACTGGTCCAGGTAGCCCCCGGCCCAGTTGCTGGTGCCGAGCCAAAGCGTCTTGCCGTCGAGGATCGCGTACTTGGAGTGGGTGACGCGCGCGAACGGGATCGGGCCGGTCGAGGCTTCCGGGATGGTGATGACGCGAGCCTCCACGCCGGGCATGACCGAGAGGCTCTTGAGCCCCGCGACGAGGGGCTCCTCCGTGCCCCAATGCGAGACCAGGATCTTGATCTTGACGCCGCGGACCGAGGCGTCGCGCAGGGCGGCGTCGATGGCGCCGTAGTAGCGCGTCGGCTTGCCGTAGCTGGTCGGGAAGTATTCGAGATTCTGGACCAAGATCTCGTTCTTCGCCTCGCCGATCAGCTTCGCGAGCTCGGACTCGGAATCCCCCACGCCGGTGGGATCGTACGGCCAAGGGCTCGCGACCAGGAAGGAGCGGCCGGAGTCGTCGGCCGCGGGGCGCGAGATGTTGTCGGCCGTCGCGGCCGAGCTCGAGCCCGCGATCGCCCAGTCGTGGTCGAACACCGACTGCACCTGCTTGACGACGGGCCCGTCGTCGATCGCCAGTCCCATCTCGTGGATGTGCTTGAGCGAGCGCCAGTCGTAGTTCTGGCTGCCGACGAAGGCGCGCGCGGAGTCCACGATGAAGTACTTGGCGTGGATGATCCCGTTGCCGGTCAGCGCCTGCCAGTTCGCGACCTTGAGCTCCAGTCCCTTCATCCTCTTGAGGCGCGCGATCCCGTCGCCGTCGTTGCGCTCCATCTTCTGCTCCAGGATGAACCGGATCTTCACGCCGCGCTTGGCCGCGCGCTCCATCGCCTTGAGGGTGGGCTCGAGCGGCTCCCCGGTCGAGGGCGTGATGTAGAACTCGTTCACGTCGAGCGTGTGCTTGGCCTTGTCGATCATTTCCGGCCACACGTCCTGCGCCAGCCGCAGGTCGGGCTCGGTCAGCGTCGTCTCGACGGGGTAGCAGTAGACGAGCTCGTAGCCCGGGACTTTGAACGCGGCGCGGGCGGGCGCGGCGAGCGAAGCGAGCATGGCGAGCGAAGCGAGCATGGCGAGCAGGCAGAAAGGGGCGGCGATCAGGGAGCGGGTCATTCGAGTTCCTCCGGGATATCGTCGAGAACGTGAGGCGTCAGGGGGCTCCGCCGGCGGTGGAGGCTTTCCCGAAATACTGGAGCAGCGAGGACCCGACCGCCTTCGAGACGGCGTGCTCGTCGACGGGCTTGCCGATCAGCTTGTGCATCGACGTCATCACGTCGGATTCGAGCTTGCAAGGGTGGATCAGGCGGAAAGGCGCCAGGCTGTTGTTCACGTTGAGCGCGAAGCCGTGGTAGGTGACGCCGCCGCGCACGGCCACGCCGATCGAGGCCAGCTTCTTGCGGCCGACCCACAAGCCGGTGAAGCCCTTCACGGTCTCCGCCTTCACGCCGAACGGGCGGATCGCCTCGCTGAGCACGGCCTCGAGCGCGTGCAGGTAGGAGCGCGGCTTGAGCCCGTGCTCGGAGAGCTTCAGGATCGGATAGCCGACGAGCTGCCCCGGGCCGTGGTACGTGAGGTCCCCGCCGCGCTCGACCTTGTGGACCGGGTACGGCAGGCCCTCCGGGACCGGCTGCCTGCTCGAGCGGCCGATCGTGTACACCGGGGGATGCTGGCACAGCAGGACCGTGTCCGGGGCCGTCCCCTCCCCGCGCTCGAAGACGAGCTTGCGCTGGAGGTTCCAGACTTCCTCGTACTCCTTGAGGCCGAGGTCCCGGATCAGCATGCTACGCGGCGACGGCCGGCGCCTCGCGCTTGATCGCGAGCACGTGGATCGGATGGCTGAGCGCCACGTCGCAGGCTTCCATGAACGCCTCGTTGAGCGTCGGGTGCGGATGGATGGTCGAGGAGACCTGCTGCAGCGTCGCCCCGACCGAGACCGCCAGGCACGCCTCGCCGATCAGGTCCGCCGCGTTGGCGCCGACGAAGCCCGCGCCCAAGATGCGGCCGTCGGTCTTGTCCGCGACGACCTTGCAGAAGCCGTCCGTCTCGCGCACCGCCTGCGCGCGACCGGAGGCCGCGAACGGGAACTTGCCGACGACGGTCTGGTAGCCGGCCGCCTTGGCTTCGGGGTCCGTCAAGCCCACCCACGAGATCTCGGGGTCCGTGAACACCGCCCACGGCACGGCGCCGCGCGGCTCCAGAGGCTTGCCCGCGATGGATTGCGCGGCGAGGATGCCCTCGCGGCTGGCCTTGTGCGCAAGGTAGGGCTGGCCCACGACGTCGCCGATCGCGTAGATGTTATCCACGCTGGAGAGCTGCTCGGTGTCGACGAGGATGTGTCCGCGCTTGTCCATCTCGACGCCCAGCTTCTCCAAGCCCAAGTCCTTCGATCGCGCGATCCGGCCGACCGCGAGCAGGACCTTGTCGCAGTGGAGCTTCTTCTCCCCCTCGGGCGTCTCCACGACGACCTCGAGCCTCTTCCCTTTCTTCGCCCAGGACTTCGCCTTGGAGCCGAGCAGGATCTCCACGCCCAGCTTCGCCAGGCTGCGCGCGACGACGGAGGACATGTCGCGCTCGATGACGGGAAGGATGCTGTCGGTGAACTCGACCACGGTGACCTTCGTGCCGAGCTTCGCGAAGAAAGTGCCGATCTCGAGCCCGATCACGCCGCCGCCGATGACGACGAGAGCATCCGGCGCCTTCTGGAGGTCCAGCGCCTCCTTGGAGCTCAAGACGTTGACGCGGTCGACCTCGAAGCCGGGGATGCCGATCGGCGCGGAGCCCGTGGCGATGATGGCCTGGTCGAACTCGATCGTCTCGCTCCCGCCGCCCGTCTTCTCGACGATCGCGGCGTGCGCGGTGGCGAACTTGGCGAGGCCGTTGATGAACTCGCTCTTGTTGCCCTTGACCAGCACGCCGACGTTGCGCACGAAGCCGCCGACCATCTGGTCCTTCCACGCGACGACCTTGTTCCAGTCGATCTTGGGCTCGGCGCCGGCCTCGAACCCGGCCTCCTGGGCCTTCTTCGCCTTGAAGCGCGTGTTCGCGGCGGAGATCAGCGCCTTGGACGGGATGCAGCCGTAGTTGAGGCACTCGCCGCCGAGCTTGTCGCGGTCGACGACGACGGAGCGCTTGCCGAGCTGGCCGAGCTTGATGGCCGCGACGTAGCCGCCGGGGCCGCCGCCGACGATGAGGACGTCCGTCTTGATGGACATAAGAGCTCCTTTAGACCAGCGTGCGCGGGTTCTCGAGGCGGCGGATCAGCGTGTTCATGAACTGCGCGGCGTCGGCGCCGTCCGTCACGCGATGATCGAACGACAGGACGAGGTTCATCATGTCGCGGATCATGATGCCGCCGTCGCGGTAGACGGGCCGCTTCTGCAGCTTCATGATGCCGAGGATGGCGACCTCGGGGTGGTTGACGATGGGCGTGGCGAACAGGCCGCCGATGGGGCCGATGTTGGTGATCGTGATCGTGCCGCCCTGCAAGGAGGCCACGTCGATCTTGTTGGTCCGGACCTTTTCGGCGAGCCCGGAGACCTCGGCCGCCAAGCCGAAGAGGTCCTTGCCGTCGGCGCCCTTGATGTTGGGCACCACGAGGCCCTGCGGGGCGGACACCGCGATGCCGACGTTGTAGTAGCGCTTGATCACGATCTCCCCCGCCTCCTCGGCGAGCGAGGCGTTGAAGGCCGGGAACTCGGCCAAGGTCTTGGTCAGCGCCTTGATGATGAAGGGCAGGAAGGTCAGCTTCACGCCGCGCGCGGCGGCCTCGGGCTTGAGTTCGTCGCGCAGGGCGAGGACCGCCGTCATGTCGCACTCGTCCATGTGGGTCACGTGGGCGACCGTGCGCTTGGAGAACTGCATCCGCTCCGCGATCTTGCGGCGGATGCCCACGAACGGGATCCGTTCCTCGCCCGACGAGGCGGCGCCGGCGGGCGTGAACGTCAGCGGCGCCGGGGCGGCTGCGCCCTTGCGGCGGTCGGCCTTCGGCGCGGCGGCGCGGACGTCGCCCTCGACGACGCGCCCGCCGGGGCCGGTGCCCTTGATCGCGGCGAGGTCGACGCCGGCGGAAGCCGCCAGCGCGCGCACGGCGGGCGTCGCCTTCACGCGCGACGCGGGCGAGCCGGCGTTGCCCTTGAAGCCGCGCACGTCGGACTCGAGGATGCGGCCCTGCGGCCCCGTGCCGGCCACGAGGGTGATGTCGACGCCGGAGTCCTTGGCGAGCTTGCGCACCATCGGCGACGCGGACACGTCGGTCTGGCGCTGGGCCGGGCGCGCCGGCGCGACGGGAGCGTCGGCCGCGGCGCGCTCCTCGAGCGCGGCGGTCTTCGCCGCCGGAGCCTCGGGAGCCGCCGGAGCGGCCTTGCCGCCCGCGACGCCGGAGAAAGTCACGAGCGGCGAGTGGACCTTCACCTTCTCGCCGGGCTTGGCGTGCAGGGTCTGGATCTTGCCCGTCTTGGGGCTCGGGATCTCCACCTCGGCCTTGTCGGTGAGCACCGCCGCGATGGGCTGGTGCTCGGTCACGGAGCCCCCGGCTTTCACGTGCCACTTCACGAGCTCGCCCTCGACGAGGCCCTCGCCGATGTCGGGCAGCGCGAACACGAAGGTCCCGCCGGCGGCGGGAGCGGCCGCGGGCTTGGGCGCCTCGGCGACCGCCGCCTTGGCGGCCGCGGACGGCTTCTCGACCTTCGCCGCCTTGCCGTTCGATTTCACCGGAGAGGCGGCCGCGGGAGCCGCGACCGGCTCTTCGTGGGAATCTCCGCCGCCCTTCACGTCGAAAGCCACGAGCGGCGCGTGGACCTTCACTTTCTCGCCGGGCTTGCCGAACAGCTTCACGACCTTGCCGGCCTTCGGGCTCGGGATCTCGACTTCCGCCTTGTCGGTCAGGATCGACGCCAGGGGCTGGTGCTCGGCGACGGTGTCGCCCACCTTCACGAACCATTTCACGATCTCCCCCTCGACGAGTCCTTCGCCGATGTCGGGCAGCTTGAATTCGTAGTTCATGGTCGTTTCTCTCTAGAAGTTGAGCGCTTTCCGGGCGGCCATCACGACGCGGTCCGCGTCCGGGATGTAGTACTGCTCGAGGCGGAACAGCGGCATGCGGATGTCCCAGCCGCCGACCCGCATCACTGGGGATAGTAACTTTAAAAACGCGCGCTCGGCGATGAGCGCGGACAGCTCGGCCGCCCAGGAGCCGGAGTTGGGGGCTTCATGGGCGATGACGCACCTTCCCGTCTTGAAAATAGAAGCCAGAACCGTCTCCAAATCGACAGGGGAGAGCGTCCGGAGGTCGACGATCTCGATGGAGGCGCCGTCCTCTTCCGCGAGCTTCTTCGCGGCTTTCTGCGAAGTCACGGTCATCGCGCCCCAGGTCAGGATGGTGAGATCATTCCCTTCCTGAACGATCCGGGCTTTGCCGATAGGGACCGTATAATGGCCCGACGGAACCTCGCCCACCGCCGAACGATAGAGCAGCTTGGGCTCGAAGAAGACGACAGGGTCGGGCGATTCGACGGCCGCGAGCAGGAGACCCTTGGCATCGTAGGGAGTCGAAGGGATCACGACCTTGATGCCCGGCGTATGGCAGAAGTAAGCCTCGGGGCTCTCGGAATGATGCTCGGGAGCATGGATCAATCCGCCGTGCGGGGCGCGCAGGACCATCGGGACCGACAGCTTGCCGCGCGAGCGGCTGCGGATGCGGCCCAAATGGCAGACCACCTGGTCGAAGACCGCGGGCATGAAGCCGTCGAACTGAATCTCGGCGATGGGCCTCATCCCGGCGACGGCCAGGCCGATCGCGCCCCCCACGATGCCGATCTCGGCCAGCGGCGTGTCGACCACGCGCTCGTCCCCGTACTTCTTCCAGAGCCCGTCGGTGGCGCGGAATACGCCGCCGTTGCGGCCGACGTCCTCGCCGAGGATCATGACGCGCTCGTCGGCCGCCAGGGCCAGATCGAGCGCCTCGTTGACGGCCGTCACGAGATTGAGCGAGCGCGTCTTCGGCGCCGGAGCGGCGGCGGCCTTCTTCAAGGGGGGGTTGGTCTTCACGGGAACCTCCCCTCCGCCGGCGGCAGCTCGGTCAGGATCTTCGCGCCGCCCTTGAACTTGAGGAGCTCCTCGAGCTGGGCGCGCTGCTCGACGAGGGGCCAAGTGGCGTGCTCGTAGTTGTTCGCGAACATGTCCAAGGGGTTCGGCGGCGGGAAGCTCTCGTACGCGGCCACTTCCTCATCGATCCATTTCTTCGTCTCGACCGCGAGGGCTTTCTCCTTCGCCTCGCTCCAAAGCTTGCGCTCGACGAGGAATTTCTTCATCCGGACGATCGGGTCCTTCCTCCGCCACGACTCGACGGCCTTGTCCGAGCGATAACGAGTCGCGTCGTCCGCCGTCGTGTGGTGGCTCATGCGATACGTCTCGCACTCGATGAGCGTCGGGCCGTCGCCCCCCCGCGCGCGCGCGACCGCGTCCGCGGCCGCCTTGTAGACGGCGAGCGGGTCGTTCCCGTCGACTTGGATGCCGGCGACGCCGTAGCCCCAGGCCTTCTGCGCCAGGGTCTCGGACGCGGCCTGCCGGGAGCGCGGGACCGAGATGGCCCACCCGTTGTTCTCGATGATGTAGATCGCGGGGAGCTTGAACTGGCCGGCGAAGGTGAGAGCCTCGTGCAGGTCCCCCTTCGACGAGGTCCCGTCGCCGCAGTACGTCATCGCGACGCCGCCCTTCTTCTTGAGCTTCTCCGCCCACGCCAGGCCCATCACCTGCGTCAGGTGCGTGCCCACCGGGATCGAGAACATCATGTCCCGGTTGCCGTCGGGGAAATGTGTGCCGCGGTCGTCGCCGGCCCAGTACAGCAGGGCGTAGCGCATCTGCATGCCGCGGGCGAAGTAGACGCCGCCGCCGCGGTACGTGGGCACGGCCCAGTCGGACGGCTTGAGGGCCAGGGGCGGGACGCACTGCGTCGCCTCTTGCCCGGTGATCATGGGGTAGGTGCCGAGGCGGCCGGAGCGCTGGAGAAGGATGGCGCGCTCGTCGAAGGATCGGATCTGACGCATCATGCGGTACATCTTGAGGAGGAGCTCGTCCTTCACCTTGGGCATGAGGGACTCGTCGACGGCCCCGTCCGGCGAAAGGATCTCCAGGCGCTTGACGTCCAACGTCGCCACCGTCTTAAGAGGCATTGGTTTTCTCCAGATGTCCCTTCATGAACAGCTCCGCGGCGCGGTAGGAGGATCGCACGAACGGACCTGAGGCCACATACAAAAAGCCGTGCTGGCGCGCGATCTCACCATATCGGTCGAATTCTTCCGGGGTAACGAAACTGTCGACCATCAAATGATGGCGCGAACCCGTGGGGCGGAGATATTGACCGAGAGTCAAAATGTCGACGCCGACGGACCGGATGTCTTTGAAAGCTTGGAGAAGCTCCGCTTCGGTTTCGCCGAGGCCTAGCATGAGAGAGGTCTTCGTCGGCGTTTTCGGGCGGTAGGACTTGGAGTGTGCGAGCACCTCGAGGGACTGCCTGTATCCGGCTTTGGCGTCGCGCACCGACGGGGTCAATCTTTCGACGCACTCGACGTTGTGCGCGACCACGTCGGGGGCGGCGTCGAGCACTCCTTCCAGCAACTTCTTCTCGCCGCGGAAATCTTGGAGGAGCATCTCGAGCTTCACGCTCGGGTTGAGTTTGCGGATCTCCCGGAGGCACGACGCCAGGTGAGAAGCGCCCTGGTCGGGCAAGTCGTCTCGGCAAACGGTGGTTAATACGATGTAGTCGACCGACATCTCCCTCACCGTCAGCGCGAGCTTGGCGGGTTCTTCGACGTCGGGAAGAGGAGGCTTGACCGCGGTTCCCACGGAACAAAAACGGCATCCGCGGGTACACGTATCGCCCATGACCATGAAGGTGGCGGTCCCCCCTCCCCAGCACTCGGCCAAGTTGGGGCAGCGCGCCTCTTCGCAGACCGTCGCCAAGCCTCGAGAGCGCGAGGCTTCCTTCAGACGCGCCACGTTTTCGCCGGTCGGAAGCTTGACCTTGAGCCAGGGAGGAAGGCTTCGGCGCTCCGAGACCGGAGACATAGGGGCTAGTGGTGGCCCTGCTCGGCCAGCCAGCGCTCGGCCTCGAGAGCGGCTTTACAGCCGTTGCCCGCCGCCGTGACGGCCTGGCGATAGCGATCGTCCATCACGTCTCCGGCGGCGAAGACGCCCTCGACCGACGTTCGGGTGCGATCGTCCGCGACGATGTAGCCCGCGGCGTTGGTCTTGAGCTGTCCGTCGAGGAAGCCGACCGTCGGCTGATGGCCGATGGCGACGAAGACTCCGTGGCACTTGCGCGACGTGATCGCGCCGGTCTTGAGGTTCTTGAGCTTGACGCCGTCGACGTGGCCGTTGCCGGTGACTTCCTCGACCGCCGAGTCCCAGATCCAGGAGATCTTGGGGTTCTTCCGCGCGCGGTCGATCATAATTTTCGACGCGCGAAGCGCGTCGCGGCGGTGCACGACGGTCACCGTGGAGGCGAACTTGGTGAGGAAGTTGGCCTCCTCCATGGCGGTGTCGCCTCCGCCGACGACGATCACGTCCTTGCCCTTGAAGAAAAAGCCGTCGCAGGTGGCGCAGGCGGAGACGCCATGGCCCATCAAGGACTTTTCCGAGGGAATGCCGAGCCACTTCGCGTTGGCGCCCGTCGCGATGATCAGGGCCTCCGCGGTCGCCGTGGTGCCCTCGCTGGTCTCGACGCGGAAGGGACGCTTGGACAGGTCGACCTTGGTCACGTACTCGTTGATGATGGCGACGCCCAGGCGCTTGACCTGCTTCTGCATGCGCTCCATCAGGTCCGGCCCGGTCACGGGCTCGGGGAAGCCGGGGAAGTTCTCCACGTCGGAGGTGATCATGAGCTGGCCGCCCATGGCGACGCCCCCGAAGACCAAGGGGTCGAGGTTGGCGCGCGCGGCGTAGATCGCGGCGGTATAGGCGGCGGAGCCGGAGCCGATGATGACGACTTTCTTCGAATGGGCCATGACCCGATTATAACAATTTCGACCCGAGGGACCCGGGAAGCGGGGGGTGGCGGGAAAGCGTCGCGCTTGATACACTTTGTCGGTGACCGAAGCCTGCTCCCGCGACCGCGTCTGGCTGATGGGCGTCGAGTGCCGCTGCCGCGTGGGCGTCCCCCCCGCGGAGCGCCGCCGCCCGCAGAAGATCCTCCTGGACCTCGGTCTCGAGGTCGACGCCGCGCGGGCCGCGGCGCGCGACGACTTCCGCGAGGCCGCCGATTACTGGGCCGTGGAGAAGGCCGTGCGCGCCTCGGCGGAGTCGGGCGAGCGCGCGCTCGTCGAGACTTTGGCCGAGGCGGCGGCCGCCGCCGCTCTGAAGGCGGCTCCCGCCGCGTCCGCCGTGACCGTGCGGGCGCACAAGAGGCCCTCGGTGATGCCCAAGACCCGGGACGTCTTCGTGGAGATCCGCCGCGAGCGCGCGGCGAGGAGCTGATATGCCCCGGCGCTGGATCCTGATCGTCGACGACGACCCGATGATGCTGCAGATGCTGGAGCAGTTCGTCCGGGGACCCGAGATCCACGTGACGACCGCGTCCGACGCCAAGCAGGCCTTCATCCAAGCCCGCGACCTGAAGCCCGACCTGATCATCAGCGACATGATGATGCCGGGCTTCTACGGGACCGCGACGCTGTACGAGCTGCGCAAGGACCCGCGCACGGGAGGCATCCCCTTCATCTTCGTCACCGGCATGGCCCCGGCGAAGGCGCAGGCCCTGCTTCCCCCGAACGATCCGAAGATCCGCCTGATGACGAAGCCCATCGAATTCGCCAAGCTCGCCGAAGCCGTCAAGGAGCTCAGCGGCCTCGTGATCGGCGCCGAGCCGGGCCCGGAGGCCAAGGCCTCATGATCATCCGGAAGCTGTTCCGCTTCGAGGCCGCCCACATCGTGCGCAACTGCTCGTCGGACCGCTGCAAGTATTCCATCCACGGCCACAGCTTCCGCTGCGAGCTGCTCCTGACCGCGGACCGGCTCGACCGCGGCCAGATGGTCTACGACTTCGGCCTCCTCAAGAACCACGTGAAGTGCTTCCTGGACGGCTTCGACCACGCCTCGCTCTTCTGGGAGAAGGAGTCGCCGGCCTACGCGAAGGCCATGAAGGAGCACTCCAGGCGCTGGGTCTGCCTGCCCGTCTCCCCGACGGCCGAGCAGCTCACGCGCGTGATCTTCGTCGCCGCCCAGGCCCTGCTCGATAATACCGAGAAAGCCAACGGCGACGACACGGCCCGCGTCCACTCCGTGATCCTGCACGAGACCGAGACCGGCTCGGCGCAGTGCTTCCGCGAGGACGCCTACGACGCGGACATGGGCGAGATCGACCTCGCGCGCGTCGTTTTCTCGGACGAGATCAAGGCCGGCTGGGCCGACCCCAAGATGTGGGAGAAGCTGCTCCGGGGAGCGCGCTTCAAGGCGGCGGTCCCGGAGAGCCAGATCCCGGACGAGTTTCCCCCGAAGCCGTCCCGCCGCGGACGCTCGACGCGCTAAGCGATGAGGCGCCCGCCGTCCACGGTGAGCTCCGCGCCCGTCGAGTAGTCGGCGGACTCCGCCAGGAACAGGCAGGCGCGCGCGACGGCCTCCGGCGTGCCCAGGCGCTTGAGCAGCGTCGCCTCGGCGATCCTGCGCTTCTCCCCCTCGCCCATGCCCTCGGGCGGCAGGACCGGACCGGGGAGGACCGCGTTGACCCGGATGTCCGGGGCCAGCGCCTTCGCGAGGATCTTGTTCACGCACAGCAGGGCGGCCTTCGAGGCGCAGTAGGGCCCGTAATCGACGTAAGGCCGCCGGCCCGCCCAATCGGCGATGTTGATGACCAGCCCCGACCCCGACCGCCTCAAGTGCGGCGCGCAGGCCTGCGCGAGGAAGAAAGGCGCGCGGGCGTTGACCGCCATCAGCTCGTCCCAATCCTGGGACGACGCGGTGGAGAACGGCGTCTTCGTGTAGCCCGACGCGGAGTTCACGAGCACGTCGAGCCGCCCGAAGCGCCGCACGACGGCGTCGGCCAGCTTCGCCGGGGCCTTCGGGTCCGCGAGGTTCGCGCGGAACACGTCGGCGTCGGCGCCCGACAAGGACTTCACCGCGTCGGCGACGCGCCGCGCCTCCGAGACCGAGGTGTTGTAATGCACGGCGACGCGGGCTCCCTTGGCGGCGAACGCGAGCGCGATCACCCGCCCGACGCGGCGTCCGGCTCCCGTGACCAGCGCGACCTTCCCTTGAAGACTCATGGTCCCCCTCGCGGCTTGGCCGCTCCCGCGCCGGCCTGAGCCGCGGGGCCGTAAGACATCACCTTCAAGAGCAGAGTCTGATAGCGCCGCATCTTCGCCTTGAAGACCGCGTCGTCCATCTTTTGATTGGAGGCCATATCCGTCTTGAGCTCCTGCATGAGGCTCTGGAGCTCCTTGATGTCGGCCTTCTGGTCCGGCCGCAGATTCGGGGCCGACGTGACCATGTTCAGCATCGGCTGCAGCGCGTCGAGCATGTTGGCGGCGCTCGCCTGCATCGCCTGATCGGCCGCCGTCGGAGGCGGGAGGGCGGCCGCGGACGCGCCGACCGCCGCCGGCGACGCGGGCGGCGTCGGCGGCGCGGCGGCGGGCGAGCCGTCGTCCACGGAGCCGCGCAGGAGGTCCAAGCCGGAGGTCGCCGGCGCGGGCGCCGCCAAAACGCTCGCGCTGCTCGCGACGCTCGCGCTGCTCGCGACGCTCGCGCCGCTCGCGACGCTCGCGCCGCGCGCGACGCTCGCCTCGCTCGCGGCCGCCGCTTGCTGAGCGAGCGCGGAGACGGAGCGGGCGAGCTCCGCGTCGGCGAGAGGATTCGCCGCGGCCGCGGCGGCCGCGGCGTAGCGGTCGACGAAGGTCCGCCCGGCGAACTGCAGGCCGATCGCGGCGAGGGCCGCGGCGAAGCTCAGCGCGAGCGCGGGGGCGCGCTTCGCATGGAATAACCCCTCGAGCGCGCAGGCCGCGACCCAGGCCGCGAGCAAGGCCGGCACGGCCCACGCGGCCGGGAACCAGCTGCAGAGCATCTGCGCCGGCGCCAGCACGGAGAGCATCGCGGCCGCCTGCAGCCCGCGCTCGAACTCCCCCTGGCCGCCGAGCGCGCTGCCCGCGCCGTAGAGGAAGACGCCGAGCAGCAGAAAAAGGCTCGCGTACAGGCCGAGACCGGCGACGCCGGCCGCGGCCAGGACCGCCGGGGAGAACGCCTGCAGAAAGCCCGGATTCGCGACGACCGCGTGCGCGAGGCCGACGGCGAGCGCGGCGGCTCCGGTCGCGGCCGCGACGCCGGCGGAGGCGCCGAAGCTGGGCGCGGGCCGCGCGGCCGCGCGCCGGAACGCCGACGGGTCGACGACCGCGATCAGCGACTGCTCGAAGAGCTCGCCGACGCCGGGAGGCCGGGGCGGCGCCGGGGGCTGGCTCATGAGGGATCGCCGGACCGGCGACCGGCCCAGGTGGATTCCTCGTTGCGGATCTTGGGCAGCTCCTTGTCGATGGGGATCATGAGCAGGGCCGCGGTGAAGCCGCCCTTGCTCTTGAGCTTGAGCGCGCCGCCGACGCGCTCGAGGAAACGGCGCGACATCGAGAGGCCCAGGCCCATGCCCGGCGCGCCGGGGCGCGCGGACGCGAGGGGCTCGAAGACGAGCGGCTTGGCCGCCTCGGTGATCCCGCCGCCGTCGTCGGAGACCTCGACCTCGACGGCGGCCCCCTCCCGGCGCACGAGGACCGAGACCGCGCCGCCGCCGCGGACGGCGCACGCCTCCAGCGAGTTCTGGAGGACCGCCAGCAGGGCGAACTCGACCGGGCGCCGGTCGGTCCGCGCCGGCGGGATCTCGCCCTGGACGATGACGTCGACCGCGGCGCCGGAGCCGGCGAAGGCGGCGCGCGCCTCCTCGGCCGCCTCGCGGACCAAGGCGGGCACGTCGGTGAAGGACTGCGTGGGCGGCGCCACGGAGGTCAGGGCGGACTTGTCGCCCAGCAGGCGCGACATCTTGCCGTTGAGCTCGCCGACGGAGCGGCGCAGGCGCTCGACGCGCTCGCCGAACTTCGAATCGTCCTTCGGGGCGGACAGCGCGATGGCCTCGGTGACGGAGGCGATCGTGATCATGTAGTCGCGCAGCTGGAAGAGGACGAACGAGATGTATTCGCCGACCTGGGCGGCGCGCAGCCGCGCGAGAGTGCCGCGGGCGCGGGCCGCGGCCTCGGCGCGCGCCTCGGGCAGAGCCAGGCCCGCCGCGGCCGGCACCAGCACGAAGAACAGGGCGCGCACGAGCACGACCGGCAGGAAGTTCTCGCCGTTGGGGCCGAGCCCTTGCGAAAGGACCAGCGCCGTGAGCCCCGCGGGCACGAGACCGGCCAGCGCCCCCGCGAGCGCTCCGTACTCCAGTCCGGCGAGGACCGCCGGCAGGAGATACGCGAGATCGAAGACGCCGGCCGTCTGCCTGGCCCAGAAGGAGAGCCAGAGCACGAGCGTCGCCTCGGCGATGGAGAAGCCCAGCGCGAGCTCGCGCCGGCGCCGCGGGTCCCGCGGCCGCCCGGAGAAGACGACGGCGCCCTCGATCGCCGCCGCGGCCGCGAAGGCCGCCGCCGGCGAGGCGAGGTCCACGGCGCGGCCGCGCGTGCCCAGGTACGCCGCGGCGAGCGCGGCAGCGAGGTTCAGCGCGCGGAGCAGCCAGAAAGCGGGTGTCATGGCTCGTGCAGGTAGTCGACGACGGGCGCCGCGCTCTCCTCGCAGCGCGGGCAGGCCAGGTCCGTCGGCCCGGAGAAGTCCGACGGCGGGAAGAGGAACCAGTCGGAGCGGAAGGCGGCCGACGGCGCGAGCGCGCGCCCGTCCGGCGCCGCGAGGTCGGGACGCGCGGCCTCGATCTCGATCACGAACAGGTGGCCGCAGAAAGCGCATTCCAGCGACACGAAGCGGTTCAGGCGCGGGTCGAGCAGGCGCTCCTCGTACAGCGCCCAGCCGGCGGCCCCCGCCCGCGGCGGCAGGCAGGAGAGCGTGTGCCGTGCGAGGAGCCGCGGCCCCAACGGGCGCCCGACGGGGTCGAGCACGGGGGTCAGCTCGCTCTCGGTGCGCGCGATCGAGCAGACCACGAAGCTCGCGCGTCCCGCCTTGAACCGCAGGCGCGCGGCCAGCGACGTCAGGGCGAACCAGCCGCGTTTGAGAAGGCTCGCGCTCATGGGCGAAGTATAGCCGAAAAACGTAGAATGGGCCAGGTCCCGATTTTGGGGTCAGGCCTGACCCCGCCGATGCCATGAGACTCAGCCGCTGGCTGTCCCTGATCTTCGCGCTGTTCGGCGCCCTCATCGCCGGCGGCTTGACGGCCCGCCACGTCTCGGAGTCCCGCAAAGACGCCTACGCGCAGGCGGAGCGGCTCGGGTCGGTCACGCTCGAGGCCGTGCGCGCGCTCGTGCAGGCGCAGAGCCGCGAGGGCCGCTACATCGAGCTCGGACGCAACTTCGCCGATCTCGTCAAGCAGGCCGACGTGGCGACCATCGTCGTGCGCGACCGCAAGGGCAAGCGCCTCGTCGGCCGCTCGGACGACTCGAGCCTGCTCGGCCGCGCGCCTCAGCCCGGCCGCCCGATCTCCGCCTCCGACGACGGATATTACGACGTGGAAGGCCCCGTCGACCTCGGCGCGCGCGGCAAGGGGACGGTCAGCGTGACCTTCCGCACGGCGCGGCTCGAGGAGCGGCTGCGCAGCATCGCCGCCGAGGGCGTCGGCGCCGGCGTGACGGCCTTCCTGGGCATGGCGCTGGCGGCGTGGTTCATCGGCATGTTCGCGGGCGAGCGCATCGAGCGCGTGGTCGGCCGCATCGAGTCGCTGTCCGCCTCGCCGGAGAGGTTCCGGGCGCTGCGCTCCGACGGGCTGGGCGGCACGGAGGTCTCGCGCTTGGTCGAGGCCTTCAACCGGATGGGCGCGACGCTGAAGGCGGAGACGGCGCGGCGGCGCGAGCTCGAGGCCGAGAAGCGCGAGCTCTCCGCCATGCTGGTCCACGATTTGAAGACGCCGCTCACCGTGATCCGCTCCGGCATCGCCCTGCTCGGCGAGACGGCGCCCAAATCCGGAGGCAAGCGCGACCATGAGCGCACGTTCGAGCTGCTGGAGATGTCGACGCTGCGCCTGCAGCGCATGGTCGAGGACGTGCTGCAGCTGGCCAAGCTCGAGGAGGATTCCTCGCCGGGCAGGCTGGACATGATCGACATGCGCGTCCTCGCGACGGGCTGCGCCAAGGACTTCGAGCTCGTCGTGGCCGACCGCAAGCAGTCGCTGGAGCTCCGCCTCGACGGCGCCGCCCCCCCGTCCGTCCTGGGCGACGGGGCGCTGCTGCGGCGCGTGCTCGACAACCTCGTGCACAACGCGGTCGAGCACACGCCCGCGGGAGGAGTGATCAAGATCGGCGTGCGGCCCGAGGACGGCGGCGTGACGGTCGAGGTCAGCGACTCGGGGCCCGGCGTGCCGGCCGAGGCGCGCGGCGCCGTATTCCGGAAGTTCTTCCAGAAGGACGTCAAGCGCCACGTCGGCAACGTCGGGCTGGGGCTGGCCCTGTGCGAGAAGGTGGTCCTGCGCCACGGCGGCACGATCGGCATCGGCGACGCGGCGCCCAAGGGCGCGCGCTTCTACTTCACCTTGCCCGGCGCGCCTTCGACGATCGCCTCGCTCTCGCCAGAAGGCGTCTGACGACGCGCATCGGCAGGCCCGTCACGTTGTCGCGGTCGCCGACGATCTTCGCGACCAGCGGATCCTTCCGGTCTTGGATGGCGTAGGCGCCGGCTTTATCCATGTGCTTTCCGGCCAGGCGCTTGAGGAGCGCGGCGTCGAGCTTTCGGGCGTAGACCTTCGTGACGGCGACGTCCGCGAAGACGCGGCGCCCTTTCACGAGGGCGACTCCCGTCATCACGCGCTGGGTTCGTCCCGACTGGAGAGTGATCATGCGGACGGCGTCTTTGAGATCCTTCGGCTTGCCCAGGATCTCCCCCGCGCAGACGACCGTGGTGTCGGCGCCGAGGACGAGCATGCCGGGATGGCGCTTGGCGACCTCGAGAGCCTTGAGCCGCGCGAGCTTGGCGACCATTCGCCGCGGGTTTTCCTCGGAAATGTTCTCGTCGACGCCGCTGACGTCGACGCGGAAGCTGATCCCGGCCGCGTGGAGGATCGCCTTCCGCCTCGGAGAGCCCGAGGCGAGGATCAGATCAAGTCGGCGTAGTCGCCCCATTTCTCCGTCCGCACGTTCTCCGGGGGCACGCCCAGGGACTGGAGTCCTTCGCGGAACTCCTGCACCATCTTGTTCGGGCCGCAGAGGTAGTACACGGCCTTGGTGTCGTCGGCGATCTTGAGCAGCTCCAGCGGCGTCCAGCGGCCGGTGAGCCCGTTCCACGGCGCTTTCGCATCCTGGGGGCGGGTGATGCGCGGGTGGACGACGATCCCGGCCTCCTTCCACGCGGCGTACTCGCCCCGGAAGATGAGGTCGTCCGGAGTCTTGGCGGAGTAGCAGACGGTCAGGAGTCCGGCCTTGCCTCCGTCCCTCTTGAGGGCGCACATGGCGCGAAACGGCGTGATCCCGGTGCCGCCGGAGATCAGGACGGCGTGGTTGAGCGAGCCGTCGTAGATCCACTTGCCGAACGGCCCGCGCGCGACCAGGCCGTGCTCGCCGCCGGGCGTGAGCGCGCCGAGGCGGTCGCTGAAGGCTCCGACCATGCCGACGGTGACCTCGAAGTGCTCGGCCGCCTTCATCGGCGAGGAGCAGATCGAGTACGCGCGCCACGTCTTTGGATCGTCCTGGAAGTGGAACATGACGAACTGCCCCGGGACGAAGGAGAAGTTCGGGGGCGCCGCGAAGCGGAACGTCCGCACGCCGGCCGCTTCCTCCCGGGTGTTCAGGAGCGTGGGCGAGAAGACGGGGTGGTCGGCCTTCGTCATTTCACCGAGGAGGCGAGCCAGGACAGGTATTCCTTCGAGCCGGCGGCGACCGGCAGGGAGATGATCTCGGGCGTCTCGTACGCGTGGTGCGCCTTGATCCACCGCTCGAGCGCCGGATACCGGGCGACGGTCGTCTTGATCACGAGTAGGCTCTCCGCGTCGCGATGGACGCGGCCTTTCCACCGGTAGATCGACACGACCCCGGGCAGGACGTTGACGCAGGCGGCCAGCCTCGACTCGACGAGACTGTCGGCCATGGACTCCGCCTTGCCGCCGGTCGGCACGGCGACGAGCACGACGCGATAGGCTGTGGCCATGCCCTAATCTATCAAAACGCGTTGCAGGCGTCGATCACCCGCTCGACGTCCGCGTCGGACATCCCCGCGTCCATGGGCAGGCTCAGGCAGGTTCGGTGGAGCTCTTCGCTCACGGGATACGAGGCGTCCTTCCATTCACGGTAGGCGGGCTGGCGATGCGGCGGGGTCGGGTAGTGCACCGCGGTCTCGACGCCTCTCTTCCGCAGGAACGTCCCGAGCTCGTCGCGCCGGTCGGTCCTCACGACGAAGGCATGCCAGACGTTCCACTCGCGCGGACTGCGGAAGGGCAGGATCAGCTTGGGGTTCGCGATCCCGGCGAGATAGCGCGCGGCGATGTCTCGCCGCCGCTCGTTCTCGGCGTCGAGGTACTTCAACTTCACTCGCAGCACGGCCGCCTGGACCTCGTCGAGGCGGCTGTTGACGCCCTTGAAGGCGTTGACGTTCTTCTCGGCGGAGCCGTAGTTGCGCAGGGCGCGCACGACCTCGGCGACGTCGTCGCGGAGCGTCGTCACGACGCCGGCATCGCCGAGAGCTCCGAGACCCTTCGTGGGGTAGAAGCTGAAGGCGGCCGCGTCGCCGAAAGAGCCCACGCCCGTCGCGCCGTGGGCCTGCGCGGCGTCTTCGACGAGGATAAGCCCCCTTTTCCGCGCGGCGAGCATGCGGAGGCGGGCGTCGCATGCGGCGCGGCCGTAGAGGTGGACGACGAGGACGGCCTTCGTCCGCGGCCTGAGCCTCCCCTCAAGCGACGCGACGTCGACGTTGAACGTCGAAGGGTTCGGCTCGACGAGAACGGGCTTCAGTCCGTTGGCCGAAATGGCCAGCAGCGAGGCGACGTAGGCGTTCGACGGGACGAGAACCTCGTCGCCCTCGTCGAGCTCTCCGAGCTCGCGGTAGGCCCGGAACGCGAGCGTGAGCGCGTCGAGCCCGTTCGCCACGCCGATCGCGTGCTTGACGCCGCAGTACGCGGCGAACTCGCGCTCGAAGGCCGCGACCTCCTCCCCCAGGACGTAGCGGCCCGAGTCGAGGACGCGCGTCACGGCCTCGAGGATCTCCGCGCGGTGCGCGGCGTTGGCGCGCTTGAGATCCAGGAACGGGATCGAGTCCATCGTCCTCCGGAGCGTGTCCTCAGCGGTACGTGAGCGAGCCGACGACGTGCACCTTCAGCATGTTCGAGGCCTTGTGCTTGGCGGTCCCGCCCGCGGTGACGAGGGTGGTCTCGCCGTTCTTGACGAGGCCGTTCTTCATCAGGATGCGCTCGCCGTAGGCGAGCATCTCGTCGGTCGTCTTGCCGAGCGGGCAGATCATCGGCGTCATGCCCCAGTACAGCGCCAGCTGGTTGTAGGTGGCCTTGAGCGGGGTCATCGCGATGATCGGCGCCTTGGGCCGGTACTTGGACATGATCCGCGCCGACCAGCCCGTCATGGTGTAGACGACGACGAGCTTGGTGCCGGTGACCTCGCAGGCGTCGTGGCTGGCGCGCGAGAGCGCGTGCGCGAAGCCGGTCTCCGGCGAGTCCTGGAGGCCGTGCGGGATGAAGCGGTACCGGAAGTTCGACGCCTCGGCCTTGCGGATGATGTCGGACATGACCGTCACGGTCTCGACGGGGTAGAGGCCCACCGCGGACTCGCCCGAGAGCATCACGACGTCGGCGCCGTCGTAGACCGCGTTGGCGACGTCGCTGGCCTCGGCGCGGGTCGGCTGAGCGTGGTTGATCATGCTCTCGAGCATCTGGGTGGCGACGATGGAGAGCTTGCCGGCGTCGTTGGCCTTGCGCACGAGCATCTTCTGCAGCGACGGCACCTCGGCCGCGGACAGCTCGACGGCGAGGTCGCCGCGGGCGATCATGATGCCGTCGGCGGCGTCGAGGATGTCGTTGATGCGCGCGATGCCGTCGGGATGCTCGATCTTGGCGATGATGCGCGTGGGCAGCCCCGCCTTCTTGATGATCTTGCGGGCGCGGACGATGTCGTCGGGCGAGCGCACGAACGACAAGGCGACGTGGTCGATGCCGAGCTGCAGGCCCATGTCGAGGTCGCGCAGGTCCTTGGTCGTCAGCGCGGGCAGGTCGATGCTGGCGCCCGGCAGGTTGATGCCCTTGTGCTCCTTGAGCGTGCCGCCGATGAGGACCTCGCAGTCCACCCAGTCGCTGCCCGTCTTCTGGACGCTGAGGACGATCGTGCCGTCGTCGAGGCGGATCTCGAGGCCCTTCTTGACGGTCTTGGGCAGCTTCTTGAAATTGGTGGAGATCTCCTCCGCGGTCCCCGGGACGTCGTTGGTCGTGATGCGGACCTTGGCGCCCTTCTTGAGCAGCACCGGCTCGCCGTTGCGCAGGCGGCCGACGCGCAGGCGAGGCCCCTGGAGGTCCATGACGACCGCGGTGGCGCGCCGGGACAGCCGGGACGTCGAACGGATGAGCTCGACGTCCCGGCGCAGGTCGTCGATCGAGGCGTGCGAGCAGTTGAGCCGGAACGCGTCGACGCCGGACGCGATGAGGTCCAGCATGACGTCCGTCTTCGCGGAGACGGGCCCGAGCGTGGCGAGGATCTTCGTCATCTTCGGCCCGAGCCGGGGGCCGGCGTGTCGTGCTTTGGCGTTGTTCATCATCCCTGAGAGATTACCTTTTTCAGGGTTTCGCCGTCCGCAGGGGAGACGATCCCCTTCTCGGTCACGATGGCGGTGACGAGCTCGTGCGGGGTCACGTCGAAGGCGAAGTGCCGGGCCTTCGCGCCCTTCGGGGCGATCGGGGTGCCGAACACCTCCACGACCTCCTGCACGGAGCGCTCCTCGATGGGGATGCGGTCGCCGGACGGGGTGCCGAGATCCACCGTGGTGCTGGGGGCGACGACATAGAAGGGGATGCCGTGATGCTTCGCGAGGATGGCGAGGCCGTACGTCCCGATCTTATTGCAGACGTCCGCGTTCGCGGCGATCCTGTCGGAACCGACGATGACCGCGTCGATCTTGTGCGTCTTCATCAGGTGCGCGGCCATGTTGTCGGTGATCAGGGTCGCGGGGATGCCGGCCTGCATCAGCTCCCACAGCGTCAGGCGGCTGCCCTGCAGGTAAGGACGAGTCTCGCACGGATAAACGTGCGCGACCTTGCCCGCGAGCCAGCCGGCGCGGATCATGCCGACGGCCGTGCCGATGCCGGCGGTGGCGAGGGCGCCGGCGTTGCAGTGGGTGATCACGTTCGAGCCCTTCTTCAACAGGCTCGCGCCCAGTTCCGCCATCGTGGCGTTGAACTCGATGTCGTCCTGGCAGTACTTCACCGCCGCCTCCGCCATGCGCGGGGCGAGCGCGGACTCGGGCGAGGACTTGGCGACCTCGAGCATGTGGTCGAGGGCGTGCATCAGGTTGACGGCCGTCGGGCGCGCGCGGCGCAGGACGGGCTCGGCGCTCAGGACGTCCTTCATCCGCCCGCGACGGGCCGCGAGGGCCATCCCGTACGCGGCCGCGCAGCCGATCAGCGGAGCGCCTCGCAGGACCATGTCGGTCGTCGCCTTCGCGACCTCCTTCGCGGTGCGGCAGGAGACGTAGTGGACGCGCCGGGGGAGCAGGCGCTGGTCGAGCACGTCCAGGCGGTCCCCCTTCCACACGATGTGGCGGACGGGGTCCTCGCGGAGGGGGCGGCGCTTCGTCGCTTTCGTCATCTGGCTGTGGCTCCTGGGAAATAGGACGAGGGCAAACGAGGTTTTGATTCCTCGTTTGCCCTCGCTAGGACGCGCGAAGCGGCTTTACGGGATGGACTCCATCACCCGCTTGAGCTGCTCCTCGGTCTTGCCGACGATCTCCACGGTCTTCTCGCGTCCGTTCGCGCCGCGGAGGATGCTGACGCGCTTGCCGGGAACCTCGAAGAACTCGGCGAGGTAATCCTTCAGCGCGGCGTTGGCCTTCTCGTCCACCGCCGGAGCGGCGACCTTCACACGGAGAACGCTTCCGATGCGGCTGACGACCTCGTTCTCCATGGCATTCGGGATCACGCGCACTTTCACGATCATGCTGTTGCCCCCTCTGATGCCGGACTAGGTTGAAAGAAAATCTGCGTGCCGATCCTGACTTGATCGGCCCCTTCCTCGATCGCTATCTCGAAATCGTGGCTCATTCCCATCGACAGCTGCCCGCCGGGCAAGTGCCGGTCGCGCAGCTCGCGAAGCGTCCGGAAGCTCGGCCGGACGGCCTCGACGGGCTCCACGTCGGGCGCTATGCCCATCAAGCCCTCGACTTTCAGCCGCTCGTACTTCTTGAGCGACTCCAACAGCGCCCCGAGCTCTCCCGGGGCGACTCCCGACTGCGTCTCTCGCTCGGTCAGCTTCACCTGCACCATCACCGGCAACGTTTTAGTCGAGCCCTTCAAGGCTTCGTCGAGCGACTTGGCCACCTTCTCGCTGTCGAGCGAGTCGACGGCGTCGAAGACCTCGGCGGCCTTTTTCGCCTTGTTCGTCTGCAGGTGTCCGAGCATGTGCCAGCGCACCTTCGAGCCCGTCTGCCGCAGGGCGGACTTCCGCTTTTCGGCGTTTTGGACTCGATTCTCCCCCACGTCGGTGACCAGGCCCGTGTTCAAGAGGACCTGGACGTCGTCGAGAGACGCGTACTTCGTCACCGCCACCAGTCTCACCGCGTCGGGTTCGCGTTTGGCCCGAAGGGCCGCGGCGCGCATGCGGTAGCGGATTTGATTCAGATTGTCAATGAGCACCGGAGACCCATTATAGCACAGACGGCCCTAAAATTACAAATCATTAGGCCAAAAGACCCAGGCGCGAAGTCCTCCTAAAGTTTTCACGCGACGGACCGGACCGGAAAGCCTTTCTTCTTCCATTCCTCGATGCCTCCCGCCAGGAACTGGACCTTGAAGCCCTTCTGGGCGAGCTCGAGAGCCGCCTTGGGCGCGAGACCGCAGGTGATGTCCCAGCAGTAGGTGACGATGGTCCGGTCCCGGGGCAGGTCCGCCAGCCGCTTGACCAGCTGGCCCGCGGGGATGTTCGCGGCGCCGAGGATGTGCTCCTTGCGGAACGACTCCTCGTCGCGCACGTCCACCAGGACGACGTCGCCGGGACTGTTCTCCAGCGTCTCCTTGAGCCCGTAGGGCGTCGCCTCGTAATCCAGCTTCGCCTTCAGGTAGTCCGCGGCCCCGATCGGAGCCGTCTTCTCGTGCGTCTTGCTCCCGAAGATATCCATAACCGCTCCTCCTATGCCGTCACCAGGCCTGCGACGTCTCCGACGAAGACGAGGCCTCGACGGGAAAGCCCCTCCGGGTCCACTCCGCGAAGCCGCCGATCAGGCGCTGGACGCGGAAGCCCTTCTGCGCGAGCTCCAGCGCCGCCTGCGCCGACATGCCGCAGGCGAGATCGGAGCAGTAAGCGACGATCGTCCTGTCCTTGGGCAGGGAGTAGAAAGACGAGGTCAGGCTCTCCAGCGGCACGTTCCTCGCCCCGGGGATGTGGCCCGCGCCGTACTGCGCGGCGTCGCGGACGTCGACGACGCAGACGTTGTTCGGCGGCTGGTCGAGGAGCTTCTTGAGCCCGCCGGGCGTGATCTCGTACTCCTGCAGGGACCGGAAGTACTCGACGGGCCCCGTCATGACTCTCGCGATGGTGTCCATAAAAATCCCCCTCTTCGGCTCGTCAGTACTCGGGCGGCGGCGGCGGCGGCGAGATCTCGACCGGCAGATCCTCCTTCACCCACGCGGCGAGCCCCCCGTGCAGGAACTTCGCGCTGAAACCGTCCTGCGCCAGCTCGAGAGCCGCCCAGAGCGGCAAGCCGCACGCCGCGTCGCCGCAGTAGATCACGATGGTGCGGTCCTTCGGCAGCTCCGCGCACGCGGTGCAGAGGTCCTCGAGATGGATGTTGCGCGCGCCGGGGATGTGCGCCGCCTCGAATATCCCGGGGTCCTGGATGTCGACGACGAACACCGAGTCGGGGGCGCGCTCCAAGAGCTCCATCAGCTCATGCGGCGCGGCCTCGTAAGCCGCCTGCAAAGTGAAATGCGCGGCCGGCGTCGGAGCGACTTGGGCGGCGTGAGCGGCGGTCATAACCCCTCCCGCGGAGAGGGGCCTTCCGTTGATCTAAGTATAGACCGGCCCGTTCAAATCGCGATCAACAAAACGTAAGGGGCGCGCCTCCTTTTTTGGAAGCGCGCCCCTCTTCGAGGACGGGTCCGGCTTAGGCCTTCTTGTCGACCGGGAAGCCCTTCTCCTGCCACATCTCGATGCCGCCGACGAGCTCCTTGACCGTGAAGCCCTTCTGCGCGAGCTGCAGCGCCGCCTTCGGCGCGAGCGAGCAGACGATGTTGCCGCAGTACGTCACGATCGTCTTGTCCTTCGGCAGGGTGTTCAGCTTGGAGACGAGGTCCGTGAGCGGGACGTTCAGCGCGCCCGGGATGTGGGCGACGGCGAACATCTCGGCGGGGCGGACGTCGAGCAGGACGATGGACTTCGCGTCCTTCTCGAGGATGTTCTTGAGGGACCACGGCGTCATCTCGTAGGCCAGCTTGGCGGAGAAGTACTGCACGGCGGTGAGCTCGACGAGCTTCGGCTCGAGAACGTTGGTGGTCATGTTGTCTCCTTGAGGGTGAGTGCGGCTGTGTCCTTATCCTATCACGGACCATTGGGCCCGGTATTGACCTGGGTCAATCGGAACGAATTTGATGCCGACTTGAAGAAAAAAGCCCCCCGGCTCTCTCGAGCCAGGGGGCCGTTCTTCCGACGATCCCTCAACTTACTCCGGAGTAAGTTCCCCGGAATGAGTCTTCGGGTTTTAGTACATGTCCCCGCCGTGCTGGTGGCCGGCGCCGGCCATCGCGGGCTCCTTCTTCTCCGGGATGTCGGAGACGAGGACCTCGGTGGTCAGGATGGTGCCGACGATGGACACGGCGTTCTCAAGGGCGGTGCGGGTGACCTTGAGCGGATCGACGATGCCGGCCTTGAACAGGTCGACGTACTCGCCGGTGGAGGCGTCGAGGCCGATGCCGGCGCCCGACGTCAGGATCTTCTGGACCACGACCGAGGCTTCCTGGCCGGAGTTGTCCGCGAGCTGGCGGATCGGAGCCTGGAGAGCGCGCCGCACGATCTGGCCGCCCGTCGTCTCGTCCTCGTCCACGCCCTTGAACTTCTCCAGGGACTCGCCCGCGCGCAGCAGCGCGACGCCGCCGCCCGCGATCATGCCCTCTTCGACGCCGGCGCGAGTCGCGTTGGACGCGTCCTCGACCTTCGCCTTCTTGGCCTTCATCTCCGTCTCCGTGGCAGCACCCACATTAATAACCGCGACGCCGCCGGACAGCTTCGCCAGCCGCTCCTGCAGCTTCTCGCGATCGTAGTCGGACGTGGTGTCCTCGATCTGCTTGCGGATCGCGTCCGCGCGCTTCTTGATGTCCGTCTTGTCGCCCGCGCCGGAGACGATCGTCGTGTTGTCCTTGTCGATGACGATGCGCTTGGCCCGGCCGAGCATGTCGAGGCCGACCTTCTCGAGCTTGTGGCCGAGCTCCTCGGAGATGACCTGACCCTTCGTGAGGATCGCGATGTCCTGCAGCATCTCCTTGCGGCGGTCGCCGAAGCCCGGGGCCTTCACGGCCGCGCACTTCAGGGTCCCGCGGAGCTTGTTGACGACGAGCGTCGCCAGGGCCTCGCCCTCCACGTCCTCGGCGAGGATCAGGAAGGGCTTGCCGGTCTGCACGATCTTCTCGAGCACCGGGAGGATGTCGTTCATCGCGGAGATCTTCTTCTCCGTGATGATGATGTAGGCGTCCTCGAGGACGGACTCGAGGCGATCCGCGTCGGTGACGAAGTAGGGCGAGATGTAGCCCCGGTCGAACTGCATGCCCTCGACGACGTCGAGCGTCGTCTCGGAGGACTTGCCTTCCTCGACCGTGATCACGCCCTCATGGCCGACCTTCTCCATGGCCTGGGCGATCATGTTGCCGATCTCGACGTCGTTGGCCGAGATGGTCGCGACCTGCGCCTTCTCTTCCTTGGTCTTGACCGGGCGGGAGTTCTTCTTGAGCTCCTTGACGACGAGCTCGAGCGCCTTGTGCATGCCGCGCTGGATCGACTTGGAGTTGGCGCCCGCGGTGATGTTGCGGATGCCCTCGTTGAGCAGCGACTGCGTCAGGACGATCGCGGTCGTCGTGCCGTCGCCCGCGTTGTCGTTCGTCTTCGTCGCCACTTCCTTGACGAGCTGGGCGCCCATGTTCTCGTAGGGGTCCTGCAGCTCGATCTCCTTGGCGATCGTCACGCCGTCGTCGACGATGACGGGCGAGCCGAACTTCTTCTCGAGGACCACCGCGCGGCCCTTCGGTCCGAGCGTGACCTTGGTCGCGTTCGCGAGCTTGTCCACGCCGTCCTTCATCTTCTTGCGGGCGTCGTCTGAAAACAGGATCTGCTTAGCCATGTTCTTCTTGTCTCCTCTATATGTCGATATGGATGCTTACTTCAGGATGCCCAGGATGTCGTCCTGGTGCATGATCAAGTACTCCTCGTCGTCGAGCTTGATCTCCGAGCCCGAGTACTTGCCGTACAGGATCTTGTCGCCGGCCTTGACGTCCATCGGCAGGACCTTCCCGTCGTCCGTCGTCTTGCCCTTGCCGGTGGCCATGACGAGGCCTTCCTGCGGCTTCTCCTTCGCGCTGTCGGGGATGATGATCCCGCCGCGCTTCTGCTCCTTCGCCTCGACCGCCTTCACGAGCACGCGGTCCCCGAGGGGCTGGATCTTGATCTTGGTGAGCGTCGCTTCGGCCATCTTGATACCTCCTGAATATTTCGCTTCGAAAGCACGCGAGATCATTGCTGGCAGTCGATCTCGTCTGTTGCTAATTTTAACATGGGAGGCTGAAAGTTGTCAATCGTTTAGTGCGACTGCTAATTCACAAGCAAAAAAAAGGGGGTCAGGCTTTGACCTTTTGACTTATTTGGAAATAAGTCAAAAGGTCAAAGCCTGACCCCTATGTCGTCAGTGCGCTTGGCCCGGGAAGATACGCTTGAGGAAGCTGACGAGGGCCTGCTGGGCCTTCGGCCGGTCGGCCGGGGGCATGGTCTCCAGATACGGCGGCGTGGGCGGAGGCTCGTCGTTGGTGTAGGCCGTGATCGGCACCTGCGGCAGCGCGGGCGCCGAGGCGAAGGAGGACTCGGTCGGGACGAGCGGCTCGGGGGCCGGCGGGATCGCCGGCCCGGTCAGCGCCGGAGGCTCGGCCTCGGTGCGCGGGAAAGCTTGGGGCGGCGGCGCGGCGGCCTCCGCCGGGCGCGGCGCGGCCGCCGGGGCGGCGCCCGCCGGCAGAAGGCCGGGATCCGGGCAGAGGCGGTTGAGGTCTTCCTCGAGACGCCGGATCACGCCCAGGGACTTGGCGAGGGACAGCTCCTTCTCGCTGAGATCGCGCGAGAGCTTGTCCACCAGGCGGTTGCGGACGGCGAGATCGCTGACCGTCTCCTGGAGGCGCCGCTTCGCCGCCTCCGCCTCGTTCTTGTGCTTCTCGGCGGCCACGCGCGCCTCGTTGAGCGCCTGCTCGCGCGCGAGCAGGCTGCCCTGGAGGTTCTCCAGCGCGGCGTGGCTCTTCCGGTGCGCCTCCTCGAGCTCCGCGATGCGCGGCAGGCGCAGCTCGAGAAGGTTCGCGCGCTCCCGCGACTGCGCGAGCTCCTCCTTCAGGGCGGCGACGTGGCGCTGCAGCGAGACGATGAGCCCCTTTTCCTCGCGCCGCCCCTCCAGCTCCTTCATGAGGTCCGCCACATGGCTGAAGAGCTTCGTGCTCGCCGAGTCGATCAGCGCGTCCACGTCGGAGGACGCCGCGTAGGCCGCCGAGGCCGTCGCGGCCGCGGCGGGCGGCGGCGGCGGCGCGGCGCTCTCGCGCTCCGCGACGGCCGCGGCGATGTCGGAGAACTCCCCCGCGCGCCGCCAATTCTTCTCGGCGATCTCGCCCTGGGCCGGGCACACCAGCGTCGTCATCGTGAAGCCCGGCAGCCCCGCCAGCTCCGCGGCCGAGTAGCTGCCCGGGACCTCCCCGTTCATGTACGCCCAGTATCTCATGATTTTTCCCCGAACGACTCTTGGATGCGGTGGAACTTCGCCAGGAACTCGCGCATCTCCGAGCGCAGGAGCCGGACGTCCTCGTCGGTCAGCGCCTTCGCCTGGAGCAGGCGCTCGTTCTGGGCGGAGGCCTGGCGGCGCAGCTCCTCGAGCGCGCCGGCGTGCCCGGCCGTCTCGGACCGCAGCCGCGCGGCCTCGGCCTCGAGCTCCTCGCTTCGGCGCCGCTCGGCCAGCAGGGCCTTCTCCGCGTCGCCGCGGCGCTCGCGCTCCAGGCGCAGGTCCGCCTCGCGGGCCGCGTCCCGCGCCGCCGTCCGTTCCGCCTCCGCCTTGGCGGCGTCGAGCTCGCCGGCGAGCCGCTCGCGCTCGAGGGCCGCCTCCCGCAGGCGCGAGTCCCCCTCGAGCAGCGCGGCCTCGTAGTTGGACCCGGCCTCCGTGAGCCGCCGCTCGAACTCGGCGGCGAGACGGCCCAGCGCGTCGATCCGCGCGCGCAGCGACTCGTTGTCGCGCGCGAGCTCCGCGACGCGCGGGTCGGGCTGCTGGGCCCGCGGCGCGGCGGCCGCGGCCGGGGGCGTCGAGACGACGTCGCGCACCGGCTCGAGACGGGGATAGCCCTGCCAGCGCAGGTCGCCGAGGAAGTCCAGGTCGTGGTCGTCCACTGACCCAGAGCATAGGTCCCGGATGTTAACTTTTCAAGGCGGA
>DATNGC010000101.1:0-32019 GCA_035606075.1 Elusimicrobiota bacterium | reverse complement strand
CAATCCTCCTTCTTGGCGCGCAAGTCGAGGTCGGTCTTCAGCGCGACCGTCTTGTGGTCGGCGAGCTCCGTGTCCATGCGCAGCTTGCGGCTCTGGAAGTCCATGTCGCGGATGACGACGTCCATCTTGAGCTTGTCCGCGTCGGCCTTGAGCTTGTCCTGCTCGAGCTTGAGCTGATCCGCGGCGAGCTTCTCGCGCGTCAGGTCGTTGTCGATGTGCAGGCGCTCCCGCTCCTGGCGCTTGTCGGCCAGCTCGCGCTTGAACTTCTCGTCCTGGATGTTCGACTCGATCTGCAGGCGCTTGAGCTCGAACTCGAGCGGCGAGAGCTCGAGCTTCTGCTTCTCGAACAGCGCGTTGTAGCGCGCCGCCGCCTCGTCGCGCTCGAGCGCGACGTCGCGCAGCTTCGACACGGCCTTCTGCTGCTCGATCAGGTTGAGGGAGGTGAGCTTCTGCAGCTCCTGCTGCTCGGGTCCGCCGCACATCGGCGCGCCCGGCATGACGGGCACGCCGCCGACGGCGGAGGGGCCCGAGTAGGACGGCAGGGCGACGGGCGTGGGATTGGACGAGAGCGGGGCCAGCGCGGACGACGTGCGCAGGATGATGCCGGATTCCTTCTTGGCGGACGCGGCCGCCGCGCGCGGACCCGCCGCCGGCGCGATCGCGGCGGGCGCGGGAGCGACCGGCGCCTCGGCGGGCGGCTCGGGCGCGACGGCCTGGGCGAGAGCGGGCGCGGGGCAGGCCAGCGCGGCGGCGAGCACGGCGCGAAGCGTTTTCATTCGGTCTCCGTGAGGACACCCCAGGATAGAGTCTGCCCGGCGGAACGTCAAGGGGGACCGCCCGCGCGGCATAATCCCGACAAAAAGGAGTGACCCAGCGGCGATGGTTTTCCGGCCGGAGTTGCGCCAGAATGATGCCATGCATGCGACAGACACCCCCTACCTGCACGGCGCGCTGACGCTTCTCGAGGAGTCCCGGAGCGCGGTCGAGGCGCTCTTCGATCAGTTCGAGACGGCGACGGACCGCAAGTCGCGGCGCGCGATCGTCGAGGCGGCTCTCCACGAGCTCAAGGTGCACGCGACGATCGAGGAGCTGATGCTGCACCCGGCGCTGGACAAGGCTTGGGTCGCTTCGGAGAAGGCGCCGCGCCGCCACGTCGCGCGTCTCATCGCGGAGCTCCAGGCGATGACCGGCGAGGAGAAGCGCCACGACGCGAAGTTCGCCCTGCTCTCGGCGAACGTGCGCCGCCGGCTGCGGGGAGAGGGACCCGGCCCCCTCCCTCTGTCGCTGCTCGCCTTCGAGGGCGGCACAGGGCCGAAGCAGCAGAAAGGCCCCTCGGCCGGATCCTACGGATGAGATACCCGCAATCCGCCGCCGGCGCGATAGCGGCGTTGTCGCTCTTTCTTGCCGCCGTCGTGGCCCGCGGCCAAAGCAACCAAAGCGGCGGCCAACAGTTGAACCCGAACACGTCGTTGAACTCGATCGTCAACGGCGGGAGCACGGGGGTCGCGCCGCCCGTGCGCCCGGTGGTCGTGCCCGTGACGCCGGCCAGCGACAAGACCGCGCCCGCCTCGCTGGAGAAGGACAGGCCGTCGAAGGGCCCTCTGCCGGTCGAGGCGCCTCCCCCGCGCCCGAGGCTGTCCGACCGCCGCCTGCGCCGGAAGCTGCGCGACTCGATCGCCGGCGATCGCGCGCTGCCGGAAGGATCGCGGCGCGTCGGCATGCGGGTGTCGCACGGCAAGGTCACGCTCGACGGCGCGGTGCTGAGCGCGAACGACAAGTACCGCATCGAGGCCAAGGCCGCGGAGCTCGCGGGCCCCGAGAACGTGACGGACCTGATCGTCGTCCGGCCGCCGGCTCGGCCCCCGTCGCCCGCCCCCTGACGGTCAGCGGTAGCCGTCGAAGAGGTGGGTCAACAGATCCGCCGCGCTTGTGATGTGCACCGGCGCCGTGAGGAAGCCGGGCGAATAACGGCCGAGAACGTCGTCGGCGGCGCGCTGTTGCTCCAAGGCCCGCCGCTCGTCCTCCAACGATTGCCGCTCGTTGTCGCGCGCGACGTCCAGCCCGCCGCCGCGGATGAAGAGCACGATGCGCCGCAGCTCGTCGACGTCGAACCACACGCCGTGGGGCTTGCAGGCGTCGAGGATCACGCCCGAGCAGCCGGCGAAATTGAAGCGGTTCATGAGATCGGCGCAAACCGGGCAGGGCCGGTAGACGACGGGGTCTTTCGACGGATCGGACTGATGGGGCGCCGGCGCGACGGTCCCTTTTCCTAAGTAAGCCGCCTGCGTCGCGCGGTCCTCACACAGGCGCTTGAACGATTCCGAGTCGGCCCAGACGCCGCCGCACCGCGAGCAGCCGGCCAGCCGCGCGGCCCCGAGGGCACGCGCGGAAAAAGTTCCCTCGGAGCCGCACGACGGGCAGGCCCGCAGCCCGGCGCCGGCGGCGGGCGGCGCGGCCGCCGCGCCGCAGCGGGGGCAGTCCTTGGCGGCCGCGTCGACCCACTCGAAGCACCACGGACACCGCACCGGCTGGAGCTTGGCCGAGCAGTAGGCGCACGTCGCGGCCTTGGGGTCGGCCGGGGCGCCGCAGGCGGGGCAGCGATAGACGCTCGCGTCGGTCACGAGTGCTCCCGGATCAGGTGCGCGGCGCAGGCTCCGGCGGGAAGCAGCAGGGCCAGGACCAGCAGGGGATGCGCGCCGCCGAAGGTGATGGCCCCGTAATGGTTGGAGAGCATGGCGAACAGCAGGGGCATCGACATCAGCGTGTTGTGCTTGGAGCAGCGCTTGGCTTCCGCCGAGAGCTCGGGACGCGGCGGGCCTCCCGCCTCCGTGATGGCCATGATCTTCTTCTGATTGGGGATGATCGTCATCCAGACGTTGGTGACCATGACCGTGCCCATCATCGCGCCGACGTGGAGGAAAGCCGCGCGCGCGCTGAGCGCGCGCATGAGGCCGGCGCCCGCGCCGAGCAGGAACAGGTACCAGACGAAGCCGCCGACGGCCTCGGAGCGGCCGAGCGGGGTCTTCCAGAGCAGGCGGTAGAACGCGACGGCCGCAACGAGCGCGGCCAGAGAGATTCCGATCGCCTCGATGCGCGGCATCTCGGAGGCGTAGTCCTGCAGGGGCGCGCCCATCCAGTAGAGCACGCTCAGGAGCAGGAACCCCGACAGCCACGTGAACATCGACTCCCACTTGAACCAATGAAGAACGCGCGGCATGATCTCGGGCCACTTCTGCTTCTCGACGAGGTAGAACCCGCCCCCGTGCACCATCCACAGCTCGCCGGAGATGTTGGGCTTTGCGGCGGGGTCCTTGGGCGGGTCGAAGGCCTTCTCCATCCAGTTGAAGAGATACGTCTGGCCGATCCACATGACGCCCGTGATCACGTGGGCCCAGCGCAGGATCAGCTCCAGCCACAGCTTGAAGTCGCTCATCGTTTCACCAGTCGGACTTGGGTTGGCTCCCGGCCAGCGAGAGCAGGTACGCCGACAGCGCGTCGATCTCCTCGTCGGAGAGGACGTCCTTCCATGCGGGCATGACCACGGCCGGCGTCATCCCGTCGCGACCGTCGGGCGTCACGCCGCTCTTGATCCTCGCCTTGAGCTCCTCGGCGGTATAGGTGCCCATCAGCGGAGCCAGCGCCGGGATGACGTCCCCGCGGGCTCCCGGATTAGGATGGCCCCCGCGGCCGGCGGCGCCGTGGCAGGCGATGCACCCCGCATGGACGTAGACGGCGTGTCCCTTCTCGGCGGCCGGCAGAGCCGTCCACGGGCGCTCGCCGCCCCAGGCCTGCCCTTTCTGCGCGGAGAGGAAGTCCGCCAAGGCGGCGCGGTCGGCGTCGGAGAGGCCCTGGTCGGGCATCAAGGTGTCGCTTTTCCACGCGCGCGGGCTCTTGAGCCAGTTCTCGATCCAGGCGCGGGGCCGGCGCACGCCGACGAGCGTGAGGTCGGGGCCGGAGCCGCCCCCGGCCGCGCCGACGCGGTGACAGGCGCGGCAGCCCGCGGCGTCGAAGCGCGCCGCGCCGTCCTCGGCGCGCGGCGCCGCGGCCGGCAGGAGGCAGGCGGCGGCCAAAAGACAGAGCGAGAGCGCGCGCATCGACGTAATGTAAGCAAGAAAGAAGGCGTCCTTGCACCTGCGCGCCTTTCACGGGAATGTTATAATGCGAATCCATTTTCGGCACATCGCCGATTTTCGTTCGGGGGCTTCCTTGATCAACGACGGAAAATCCGCCTTTCGACGCTGGCCGGCGCTGGTCTTCGCCGCCGGCCTGATCCTCTCCGGCTGCGCCGAGCACGACGACTTCGTCAAGACGCAGTCGTCCGGGACCTTGCAGGCCTGGAGCGACTACGTCAAGAAATATCCGGTCAAGGAGCACCCGGGCTGCGACGACTGCATCGCGGCGCAGAAGGCCTACGACGCGGCGCTGGCGAAGGAGAAGGACGAGTGGTCGCAGGCGCAATCGGCCGGAACGGCCTCGGCCTATCTGGACTTCCTGAGCAACCGCAGCGCCTCGAGCCCCAATTACGAGGCCGCGCAGGCCGCGCTGCTCGACCTGCTGAAGAAAGGGCAGGCGGAGGAGGGCGACTACCTCGCTTACCTCAATAAGCGCGGGGACGACGCGCCTGCCGGGGAGGCGCGACGCGCGCTGCTGATCTTCCGCTACGGCAAGGCCAAGGCCGCCGACGGGCCGGGCGCCGCCGCCTACTTCGAGTCGCAGTATCCGGGAACGCCGGAAGCCGCCAAGCTCGCCCCGCATTGGGCCGCGAAGGAGTTCGAGAAGGCGAAGGCCGCTCATTCGCGGCTGGCCCTCGAGTTCTACCTGAAGCGCTTCCCCGAATCGGCGCGCGCCGAGGAGGCGCAGTCCGCGCTCGCGAGCTACCCGCGCTCGGAGCCGGTCGCCGACGACGGGCAGGCCCTCGAACTTCTTCCCAAGTACCGCGAGGTCTCCGCCTCCCTGCGCGGCCAGGAGTGCGTCGCGGTCATGGCCGGCCTGATCCGGGCGACCGGCGACGCGTACGGCGCGGCGGCGGAGCGGATCCGCGCCCACTTCTCCTCGGCTTCGAGCCCCTCCGACATCCCGGAGTGCCGCGACGCCCAGCTGCGCGTGCCGAACGCGTCGCGAGCGGTCGTCGGCGCCGCGGTGCGCTCGCTCGTGCTCCTGTCCCAGCGCCGGGCGCGCCTCGACGCCATGTTCGCGGGGCCGGAGCAGGTCTCGGCGAAGGCCCGCAACATCGGCAAGACCGCCTCCCAGCTTTCGGAGGCCTCCGAGGCCTTCGACCTCGAGATGCAGGCCTACTACGGCTACATGCCGGCGGATCCGGACAACCCGAAGCAGAAGGCGTCCAAGGACGCGGCCGAGGCCGTGCGCCGCGCCAAGCGCGCCTACGATCTGACCCAGGGCGGCTTCATGGCCGCCAAGAAAAAAGAAGCCGGCGAGACGATCGACCTGATGAACGCTCAGGAAGAGCTGCTCGTCAAAGTGATCGCCTTCAATGAAAAGCCGGAGCGGAGGGCCCCATGAAATCCCGCGTTCTGATGACGCTCACGGCCGCCGCCCTGCTGTTGGGCGCCGCCGATCTGACGGCGCAGCCGGACTTCCCCGCGCTCGACATCCAGGAGCTGATCGCGGCCTCGAAGGACTACCGGCACAAGGCCGACGTCCTGCGCAAGATGATCGGCGCGCGCGAGCGCAAGATCGGCGCGATCCAGCAGCAGTCCAACGCGCTGATCGCGCAGGCCCAGGCCGAGGCGCAGGCGCGCGCCGCGCAGGCGCAGGCCAACAACGGCTCGAACCAGCTCATGGGCGGCCTGCTCGGGGGTCTGGGCAGCATGATCCCGGGCGGCAGCATGATGAACAACCTGACGTCGCAGACGCTCTCGGCGGCGGGGACGGCGGTGTCCAACGCGGGCAACGCGCAGGTGGCCGACGCCAACGCGCAGAACGCGGCCCAGCTCGGCGACGCGCGCGGCGACGCGGACAGCTTGATGGCGCAGGCCGCGACGTTCGACGCCGAGAAGAAGAAGCTCGCCTACAAGGCGCGGCAGTACGAGCAGCTGGCCGACGCGAAGGACCTGCTGGCCGCGAGCGAGATCCTGCGGCTGGACGCCGAGCGGCAGGAGAAGGCGATGGCGGACGCCGACAAGGCCATCGAGGCCGAGCGGGCGTTCGTGCGGGGCATGAGCCTCTGGTGAGCGGAGCGCGTTGAAGAGCTCACCTCTTCGCCTCGTCTTCCTCGCGCTCGCGCTGACGGCCGGACGCGCGTCGGCCGAGCCCCATTGCGTCTCCGACTTAAGCCAGGCAGGCCCTCACGGGGAGCTCTGCGGCGGCACGATGGGCTCGCCGCCCCCGCAGGCCCAACCGCCGGTCAACCCGCAGGCCGCGGCGCAGCTCACGAACCTGGCGGGCGGCGTCATGGGCGCGGCCCTGGGCAACGCGCTGGTGGCGCCTCTTCCCAACCAGTACCAGGGCCACAAGCCGGTCAAGCCGGTGGTCAGCGACGACGACGGCATCCAGACGCCGAACGCGGGCGCGGCGAGCGACATCATCAACGGCTATACGCCGAACCAGGAGAGCCCCTACGAGATCCGCCTCGACCATTTCCGCGAGCTTCATGACGCCGAGATGGACCAGCGGCGCGCGGCTCTCAAGAAACTCAAGGGCACGAGCGCGGAGAAGTGGTGCGCGGCTCACATCGGCATCCTCTTCCCCGAGCCTCCGGTGGTCGACGTGACGCATTCCTATCCGGACAAAGTGCGCGCCTACGACCGGGAAAAGCAGAGATGGGACGAGCGCTGCGGCGGCCCGTCCCAGCAGGACGGCTATCAGAGCTTCGACGACGAGCTCGCCGCGCTGAAGCCCGACGCCCCTCCCGCTCCCGCCGCCGTCCCCGGAACGACGGCCAAGGCTCCGACGTACGACGCGCCCGCGCCGTCGCCGCAGGCCGACGCGCCGGCCGCGGCCCAACCCGAGAAGCCCGCGGATTCGTTCGCCGACGCCGCGAAGGAGCTGGACGACTCGCCGCCGGCGAAGACCGCGCCGGCCGCGGACGCTCCGCCCTCGGCTCAGACCCCGCCCGCCGACGTCGGCGCCGCCCCCGATTCCGCCCCTTCTCCGGACGATTCGCAGAACACGAACCGCGCGACGGAGTTTTTCGGAGAAAAGAACGCGAAAGTCACGGCCAAGGACCTGGCGGACACTCGCGCGCCCGACTTGACGGACCCTCGCTCCGGCGGCCAAGGCGCTGGTGGAGATGTCGCGCCGAGTTCGGTCGCCGGTCCGGCCGGACGCCGCTCTGGCTCCGCTACCCAGGCGCCGGCCGCTGCGTCTGGAACGAAAGGGGCCGCGACAGTTCCGGCCCTCAACGTCGCTCCCGCCCCCGCGACGATCGCCCCGAGCGGGAAGGCTTCATCGCTGAAAACGAAATCCCCTCCCGCGAAGAATGAAACGAAGGTGGGAGTCGACGCTGGAATCCTCGACATCATCAAGAAGTCGCACACTTTCTATGCGATCTACCAACATCTCGCCGCTCAAAATTTTCACGTCGTCTACGTCTCGAAAGATGTCGGCACCGGAGTCCTCAAGCGCGCTCACGTCATAAGAGTAACCGACGATGAGCGCGACGATCAGAACGCCAAAGCGACATCATTGGCGCATGAGTACGGCCACTCGCGCTACGTGAACCACGAGCCCGATCCGGCGACGATGTCCGAAGCCGACTACGTGGCCGCCTATGTCAAGGATCGCCTGGCCGACGAAGGCGAAGCGACTCTGACCAACCTGCAGATCCAGAAGGAGCTAAAGGAGAACGGGGGGCCCGAGATCGAGATCGCCGGCGATCCCGACAACGTGAAACGCTACAGGCAGATCGCCGCCAAATATCCGAACTTGGACGACCGGCTAGCCGACCGGCAAAAGGCGCGAGAGGAAATCGGAGCGATCTACGCACATGGCGAGCAGCCGGACGGGACGATCGACATGGACTACCAACAGAAATACACACAAGACGCCGAGAACAACTGGAACCTTAACCACCCGAACACCCCATGAAAACCAAACTGGCCTTCGCCCTCACCCTCATGTCGCTCCTTTTCTCTTCGGCCGGCTCAGGCGTGGCGGCGGCCGCTTTGTCGAAAACGGGCAAGGAATCTGCGATGACAACGAAAGACTTGTTTCAAAAGGTCGAGGCACTTTCGAAACTCAAAACGTTCACGCCGGATTCCGTATCAAAGGCATTGGGTACGCCGCTTGAATTCAACGACACCTCCGCGGAATCCACCGGCACCGAAGCGCATGGTCAGGCCGGCGCGGCGATAGAATCCGTCGAAATTGGAGGGGAAGGCCTGCGCTTTCTGACTCTGTCGGTTTCTCCCAGCCTGACCGTCACAATGCATGATATTCGAAACCACTTCGGAGAGAAGTTCAGAATCGACAGGCCTGTTTCTCACGGACCGTCACAAGGCCCCCTTTATCTCGTCTACGCGCTGTCGGGCCAGGAACTGACGTTCGCCGTAAACCTTGAAAAGCCCAATATCCTTCGTGAAGTGATCTTAGACCGCACCGAATTCGCGCTGAACCACATTAAGGCGAACAGCTCTTCGGAGAAGAAATGATTTCCGTCCGCGCGAAACTCGCCCCGCTCCTCCCCGCCGTGATGCTCGCCGCGTCCGGCTGCATCTACAACGTCCAGCCCGGACCCGTGCCCGACATCAAGCCGGCCGCGGCGCGCCTGCCTCTTACCGTCGGAGTCGTCGACTCGGTCGAAGCCGCGCCCGACCGCACGCCGGCGAACGCGTCGGAGCCGTTCGTGACCGCGCTGATGCACACCGGCCTCTTCCGCGACGTCCGCCCCACGTCGAGCGGCGGCGGCTTCGACCTCGTCGTCCAGCTCAGCGGCAAGCAGGACCGCACCATGAAGGCGTTCTTCCCGTGGTTCCTGCCGTTCTGCGACCCCATGATCCTCGGCTGTCTGCCGATCTACTCCATCACGGAGACCTTCACCGCCGACATGCAGGCGCAAGTCGTCGGCGGCCGCGTCTACAACGAGAAGGGCGAGGCGGAACTCAAGTGCCAGGGCACGCTCGGCTGCGCCCCGGCCAGCCACGGCGACCCTCTGGCGCGCGCCTCCGCCATCGAGAACGGCGCGGCGAAGCTCGCCGCCGATCTCTTGAAGGACGCGTCGTTCTTCCGCGATATGGCCCGTTCGCGCCAGGCGGTCTCCGACGAGGCCTCCCGCGACATGCGGGAACCCGCGGCGGCGGGGCCTGCCGCCCAGCCGGCCGCGGTTCCAGCCTCTTACACGGCTCCCGCGGCCGCGGGCGGGCAGAAGCCGTGGTGGCAGAACTGACGGCTTCTTAGTTCGTCCCGGAGTAGCCCGGCGGGACCAGCCCGTGCTCGATGACCGCGCGCAAGGTCTCCGCCACGCTCCAGGCCTGCGAGCGCGTGCCGCCGGGATTCTGCGCGGGGGCGTTCGCGGCCGTCAGGAGCGGCGCCAGCCCCGCCGGATCGTCGAGCGAGAAGCGCGCCATCGCCGGATCGGTTTTGCCGCCGTCGAACACTTCAGGGAGTGAGCCCGCGGGGGTCGACACCGCCGCCGCGATCAGCGGCGTCATCAGCGCGCGCAGTTCCGCGCGGACGCGCGTCTCGTCCCAGCCCTGGTCGCGACGGACGCCCGCGAGGGCGTCCGCGTAGGCGCCCATCAGCCACGGCCAGACCGTGCCTTGGTGATAGGCGAGGTCTTTCTCGGAGGCCGGCTTCGAGGTGTCGTAGATCTCGCGGTAGTAGCTGTCGCGCGGCGAGAGGGTCCGCAAGCCGTACCGCGTGAGCAGATCTTTCGTGACCGCGAGCACGACCGCGCGCCGTCTCGCCGGCGTGAGGAGGTCTCCGCCCAAGCTCGCCGCGAAGATCATGTTGGGCCGGACCGCATCTCCGTGCGGATCGCCTTCGACGACGTCGCGCAGCGCCCCGCCGTCGCCGCCCCAAGCCCGGCGGTTGTCCTCGTTGAAGAACCAGAACTTCTCGTTGAAGCTGAGCTTGACCTTGTCGGCGAGCGCGTCGGCCGCGGCGGCGTCCGCGCCCCGGCTCGAGCGCCGCTCGAGCTCCGCCAGGAAGCGCAGGTTCGCGTACCACAGCGCGTTGATCTCGACGGCCTTGCCGTTGCGCGGCGTCACCGGCCGGTCCTTGCCGTCGGGATCGGCGTCCATCCAGGTCGCCTGGGCCGGAGTGGAAACGAGCCCGTCGGAGTCCATCTTGATCGCGTTGAACCGCCCGTAGCGCTGATAGCCCGTGCCGGTCCGGTACTTCTCCATGATCCGCCGGATCACCGGAGCCATCTCCGCGGCGAACTTCCAGTCGCCCGTGGCCTCCGCCGTCTTCTTCACGGCCTGGACGAACCACATCGGCCCGTCGGCCGTGTTGTAATCGGCCCCGTCGGGGTTCGCCGGAGACCAGCGCGACGCGTCCCAGATCTTGTTCGGGATCAGCCCGTCGTGCTCGAACCGGGAGAAGCGCCGGATGTTCTCCTTGGCCTCGTCGTAGCGCCGCGTGGAGAGCAGCAGGCCGGGCAGGGAAACGAACGTGTCGCGGCCCCATTCCTCCAGGAACCAGTCCATGCTCGCCGCCCAGATCTGCACCGAGCCGTCGTCGTGCTTGACGAAGCCGTCGGCCGCCTCCGTAAGAAGGACGCGCACCGCGTCCAGGTCCGCCCATTCGTTTCCGTCCTTCAAAGTCTTCATCACCCTCAGCTGCGGCCGCGCGTCGAAGCGCGCCCGGTTCGCGTAGTCCGGGTCCCCCGGAAGCGGGATTCTATAATTCCAGACCGAGCGGCCGTTGACCATCGCCTTGACCGGGAACGGGTCGCGCCACTCGTCGCCCAGCGTGTACGCCACGAACTTCGCCGCGACGCCCGACGTCCACTCCTTGAGCGCTCCGAAGTACCGCTCGAGGAAGTTCGGCGCGCGCGGGTCGTCGTGCGAGCTGACCTTCTTCCAGTCCCCGCCGACCGTCATGAAGCCGAAGGCGCGCGCGTTGGCGTCCTTGCCCTCGAACGCCTCGGCGAGCGGGAGCGCCCCGTGCCGCGAGAACACCTTCGCGAGCGCGCCCGCGTACTCGTCGCCCGGCTCGTCGCCGCTGGCGAGCTGGCCGTTGCCGAAGCGATAGGCGAAATGGAGCGCGTCCACGCGCGCTCCGTCGAAGCCGAACGAGAGCCAATGATCGAACGGATCGAGCGCCGCCTTGTAGCCGTCCTCCCGGAGCTTCGACCAGCGCCACAGCGCGAGATCCTTCCAATCCTCGTCCACCCAGGGGTTCTTGATCCCCGGATTGCGCGTGCGCAGGTCGGCGAACAGCTCCGGACGCTTCCAAGCGTCCACCGAATTCTTCGCCCGGAACATGGGGATGTCGAACAGCGCCTTGCCGCCGGCCGCGTGCACCTCGTCGATGGCCGCGCGCAGCTGCCGCCGCGCTTGCCACTGCGCGAAGCGATGTTCATCCTGCAGATCGGCGAACGAAGCGTCGGCTCGAGCAGCGGCCAAGTCCGCGGGCGACCAATCGAGCGCCGGCTTTCCGATGATCCTCGACAAGACCATGAACTCGGCGTACTCATCGAGCCAGCCGGCCTCGGACTTGAGGAAGGAGCGATACTGCTCGGCGCGCGGCGTGTCGCGGGCGAGTTCCTCGCGCTTGAACGCTTCGAAGGCGGCGCGCCCAACGGCAGCCTCGCGCGAACGGACGTCGGAGTAGTCCACCGACTGGCGACGAGCCTGGTCGGGGGCCGGAAGACGAGCGAGAAGGGCCGGGTCGCGACGGACTTCTTCCACTTGCGACCAGTCGACGTTGTCCTCATTCAGCGCGTAGAGACTGACCGGAGCGTAGGGCGAGTCGTCGATGACCGCGAAGTGAGGAAGAAGGAGGACCGCATCGACTCCTTGCTTGGCCAACACGTCCCTGTAGTAGCGCCCGAGGTCCGTGAACTTCCCCACCCCGGGATCGTGCTCCGCGCGGCGCAGCGCGTAAAGCGGAACGCTCACCGCCGCGCGAACCGCCGCCGGATCCTTCCACCAAGCCGGGTCCGCCGCGGGCGGAATCGCCTTCTGTCCGTCGAATAGGCCCGCTAGCCGGTCAACATCGCCGGCGGCCGCCGCCGCCGCAGGCGAGGCGGCGGCCGGCGCGAATCCGTCGGCGACGATCGGCGGGAGCTTCTCTCCGATCGTCGAGCGGACGCCCGCGTCAATTCGCGCGGAGGCAGGCTGCCGGGCGGCGTCTAAGGTTTTTTCATGAGGCGCCGCCGCAGCCGCCGGCCTGAAAGGCGCCGCCGCGAGCGCCGTCGGCGCCGGCGCAGCCGCCTGGGCCGCGGCGAGGGCCGCCGGCGCAAGATCCGTTCCCGTGAGCGGCGCCGCGACGACAAGGCTCGGCGAGAGGGCCAGCGGCGCCGATGGGATCGCCCGGGAACCCGAGATCGAGGCCGCGACGCCGTTCCCGGCCGCCGCACGGGCTGCTTCGGCCGCGACGATCTGCGCCGCCGCCGGCGCGGCGCCGAGACCCCCCGACAGGGCCGTCAGCGCCGCAAGGAGAATGGATATCCCGCGCCTCATGTTCCTTACGAGTTTAGCGCCGATGGAGGAGCCGTCCCCAGGACCCTGCAGGCCCGTTCCCCTCGGGAAACGGCCTAGCGCCGGCTGGGCCCTTCGACTCTGACGGAGCTCAGCCCGACCGCGGCCAGCGCCGCGTGCAGCGCCCGCCGGGCCGCGCCCGCGGGCTTCAGTCCCCCGAGGCTCCGAGGCGCCGCCGCCTCCGCCGCCTCGGCCGACAGCGCCGCCGCCTCGCGCTCGACGGCGTCGAGATCGGCCAGCCGCGCCGCGAGAGCCTCCGCCGCGCGGCCCTCGTCGTCGAACAGTCCGGCGCCCACTTCATGCGCGGCGTGCGCGGGGATCGGCGTCGCCGTCGCGGCCACGACGGTCTTCAGGAACAGGAACCAGCCGGGCGGCAGAGGGCGCCCGCGCTTCGCGAACGCCGCGCTCATCGCATCCGCGAGCCGCGCGAGCTTCTCCGCGGTCTTCTCCGCCGCGACGGCCGTGCCCAGCGGCGAGACGGACGGATCGGACGGCGCGACCAGGCTCAGCAGGCGGCCCGCGAAGGCCTCCGAGGCGGCGACCAGCGCGCGGCCCGGATCGAGCTGCTCGACGAGGTCCGTCCAGGTCACGCGCGGCGACTCCGGAGTGCCGCGAGACGAGTAGAACTGCAGGCCTTTCTCGCGCGAGGCGGCGGCAACGACGACGGCCAGCCTCGCGTCGCCCGGAGAAGCCACCGTGCCCAGCGCCGGTCCCGCGTTGCCCGCGCCGACCACGACGCCGACGCCGGAGGCGACGAGCTTCTCCACCAGGGCCGACAGCGGCGTGCGGCGGCCCGTCGGCGCGCCGAGCGTCAAGGCGATCACGAGCGGGCGCGGCGAGCCCGCCGCGAGGCGCTCGAGCTCGGCCATGACCACCGCCTCCGAGACCCCGCCCCCGGCGCGAACGCGCACGAGCGGCAGCGCCGCGCCCGGCGCCGGCGGGGCGGCCGCGTCGCCTCCGAGGCTCAGAACGGTCCCCTCGCCCTCCACGGCGCCCCGGGCGAGAGGATACTCGGGCAGGGCGTGGCGGACCGCGAAGCCGCGGGTCTGCAGGGCGAGCGTCAGCGCGTAGAGCTTGTGCTCGGGGACCGACAGCCAGAGCGAGCCGGAAAGCGGAAGGGCGGCGCGCGGGACGGCCTCCGCGCGTCCCAGCGTCGCCGCGTCGAGGCCGGCGGCGGCGAAGGCGGCCGCGAGGGCCGCGGAGTCGCCCGCGGCGACGAAGCGAGACGGCGCGCCCGACGGCGGCGTCACGAGCAGGTCGACGGGACCGAGCGCGGAGTCCACGCCCGCCACGCCGGCGCCGCCGGGGTCCGGGGTCGCGGTCGGCGCGTCCAGCGGCACGCCCGCCGCGCGCGCCAGGAGCTGGACCAGCTCGGCCAGCGCGCCGGGCTTCTGCAGGGCGCCCTTGTTCTGCAGGACGAAGCTGGTCACGATGGCCTTCAGCGGATCGCGGCGCAGGCGCGCCACGAAATTGCGGTCGTTCACGGCGACCGGGAAGAACTTCGCGATCGTGCGCGTCAGCGCGATGTTGTCCGGTCCCGCCGCCTCGAGCAGGTCGGTCACCACGCGGTCGCTGATCGACTCCGGGGCGGCGTCGGCCAGGTTCGACAGGGCCGCCGTCGCGAGATGGCGGATGTTGCCGCGCTCGGCGCGGTCCTTGACGCGCGCCGAGAGCGCCTCGGCCTCCGGCGCCGTCGCCTGCATGCCGAGCTGGCCCGCCAGCCACGTCGCCGCGAAGCGGGCGCGCTTGTCGGCGCCGGCGGTCTCCGCGACGATGCGCGCCGCGCCGGAGCGGTCCCCGCGCCGCGCCAGCGCGTACGCCGCGTAGACGCCGACGTCCCAGCGCGGATCGGCCGCGGCCTTCTGCAGAAGCAGATCGACGGAGTGCGTCGGTATCTCGGCCAGAGCGAGGAAAGCCATCGAGCGCACGCGCGCGTCGGGGTCGTTGAGGCCCGCGTCGGCGAGCGCCATCGCGGCCGAGGGCGGGCGCAGGTTCATCAGCGCGAAGGCCGCGCGGTGGCGCACGAGCCACACGGGGTCCTTGAGCGCGGCGATGAGGGCCGGCGTCTCGCGCTCGCGCGCCGCGTTGAAGCGCTTGATCGCCTCGTTCTGCGCCGCGTGGCCCGACGAGCCCTGCTCGGCCGCCTCCGCGTCCTCGGGCGGCGCCTCGTCGTCTCCGCCGGCGCGCTCGCCTTCCTCGCCGTCCTCCTCGCCCGGCGGCAGCGCCGCGTCCGGAGCCTTGGGCGTCAGGGCCTCGAGGAACGCGCGGTCCTCGGCGTCGGACACGGCCTTGAGCCGCTCGATCCAGCTCCAGCCTTCGGCCGGAGCCGATACGCCGGCCTGCAGGAGGCGTTTGAGGCGCGAGGTGAAATCGCGTCCCGCCGCCGCGCCGACGAGCTTGACCGCGGCCCACGCGTCGACGAGGCCCGCGCCCTGGAACCACGCCGGGGCCTCGAGGTCCTTCGCCGAGCGCATCAGCACCGCCTTGACCGCGAACGGCAGGTTCTCGGAGACGAACGGGGCCGCCGTTCCCGCCGCCTTCATGGCCAGCTTCACCAGGAGCGCGATCGCGGCCACGGCGGGATTCGACATCGACGTGCCCGACATGCCCGTGTGCCGCCCGTCCTCCTTGTCCGACGCGCCCTTCGGCGAGTCCTTCGACTTGGCCGAGTAGACGCCGTCCTCGTACACGTTGCTGGAGCCGGGCTTCGTCGTCACGTCGCCGCCGATGCCGGTGATCTCGGGCTTGAGGCGCCAGCGCTTGACCGCGTAGCGCCGGTCCATGTCGGGGCCGACCGAGCTGTAGAAGGCGATCTCGGGGCGGCCGTCGTCGAGGCTCTTCGCGGCGGCCGCGACGGCCAGCACGTCGACTCCCGCGGCCGGCTGGCTCAAGGTCTTGTCGAACGGGCCCGAGTTGCCCGCGCTCGCGGAGACGACCGGGTAGTCGCCGTTGGCGTTCTTCTGGTGCGTGAGCTGGGAGAAGAACTCGGCGAGGTTGTCGGAGGAGCCGCCGCGGCTGCCCAGGCTCATGCTGATGACGTCGTAGCCTTTCTGCATCGCGATCGCGGCCGAGCCCATGATCTCGCCGTCGGAGGCGCCCTGGCCCTCCCGCGAGAAGACCTTGGCCATGGTCCCGCTCGCGCCCTTGGCCATGCCCAGGAAGCCCGCGCCGCCCGAGATCGAGATGCCGGCGACGTGCGTGCCGTGGCCGACCCAGTCCTCCGGGCCCTCGTTGACCATGTCGATCACGTCGAGACGTCCGGCGAAGTCCTCGTGAGAGGCGTCGGCGCCGGTGTCGATCCACATGATCCGCCCGCCCGCGCCCGTGATCCCGGCCTGCCAGACCGGCGGCACGTCCTGCAGACCGGAGGAGTCCATCAGGTGCGTCGAGAAGTCGGCGCGCGAGCGGCCGATCGCCGACTCGGCGCGCGCGGACACGACCTTGCGGATCGCGGCCGCGTGGCGGCGCGGGACGGTGATGTAGATCTCCTGGCGGCCGACGTCGGCGCCGAACACGTGCCTCACGCTCACGTCGAGCGAGTCGAAGAGCTGGAGCTGGTCGGAGTAGCCCGCGGCCTCCAGCGACGCGCGCGCCTTGGCGCGACCCTGGTCGGAGTCGTCGGCGCGCGGCGCCGAGAGCTCGATGCGGCCGCCGTCGAGCGGGCGCAGCCACAAGCCCACGCGCGCCTCGATTTTGCGCAGCATGAGGATGTGGCCGCCGTTCTCCAGGTCGACGCGCGTCACGCGGAACTGGCCGCCGTCGGCCGCCTCCCAGTAGCGCAGCAGGCGCTCCCACGTCACCACGCCCTTGTCGTCGGGCGAGAAGGAGAGGAACGCCGTGCCGCGGTCGCGCAGGCCGCCGTAGAGGCCGTCGACGAGGTCCGAGACGCCGACGCCCTTGAGCTTGGCAGCCGCGATCGCGCGCCACACGCGCCGGACCTCCTTCTCGAAGGAGGCCACGGCCTTGACCGGAGACCCCGCGGCGCGCAGGCGGTCGGCCTTCTCGACGAGGTCGGCGAAGGCGCGCGCCTCGTCGGTGCCGGGCTTGAACGACGCGGAGCGCGGGACGACGAGGCGCGTCGCGAGCACGTAGAGGCTGTCGAGCTGCTTGAGCGCCGACTCGAGACGGATCGCGTCCTTGGAGCTCGCCTGCGGCAGCAGCGCGGCGGGGCTTCCGAGCACGACCGCCTGGTAGTCCTTGCCCGCGGCCTCGCCGAAGACCTTCGCCGGCTCGGCGCCGGCGAGGGAGGTGACCTTCGCGGCTCCGTTGGAGAGGCCCTCGTAGAGCTTGGGGTCCTTGAGCTCGGCGGTGTCCGGGTTGACGACGAGGATTTCGAACGGACGCGCGAGTTTGAGGGAGATCTGCGCTTGGCGCATCGCCCGCTCGAGCGACGGGATCGTGAGCTTCTTGAGCGCGCCGGGGCCTTGGAGCTCGGCCGCGCGCGCCCGCGACTCCGACCACAGGCTCCAGAGGAGCCCGCGGACGCCTCCTCGCGGAGGACCGCGGGTCGGCGCGGACTTCCAATGGCTGAGCTCGTGGACCAGGGCGAGGCGGAAGAAGAGAGGCGTGGCGATCAGCTCGGGCCGGATCCAGACGGAGCCGCGCGCGGTGAAGGCGAAGGTCAGGTCGGAGAAGCGGCCGCGCGGGCGGTAGGGCTTGAGCAGGGAGGCCGCGTTGGCGTCGAGGCGGCCGGCCATGACCTCGGAGCGCACGAAGGCGCGGAACTGCTCGTCGGTGGTCCCGCGTCCGCGCCGGATGCCGACGGCGAAGAGCACGGCGTCGACGAGGCCGACGACCGCGAACCCGCCCGCCGCGAGCAGGGCCGCGGCGGCGGCGCCGCCGAGCACGGTGACCGGATGCCCGCCCGCGACGGCCCGCGCGGCGGCGGTCGCGGCGCCGGCGCCGACGAGCTTCGCCGCGAGGCCGCCGAGGGCCGCGCCCGCGGCGAGCGCGAAGGGGATCTTGGCCGAGCGCTCCTCGCGCTCGGCGCGGGGCGGGAGCTCGTCCGCGCGGCGGAGCTCGGACGGACGGCCCGCGGGCGCCGCGGCGGTCACCGCGTCCGGCTCGGGACCCGCGGCCGGCGCCGCGCCGCGGGCGTCGAAGAGCCTATCGAGGCGCGCCGCGGCGTCGGTCCTCGGATCGGCGAGCGGACGGGCGGCCCGCTCCGCCGGAGCGGCGGCGGCCGCGAACGCGACGGGCGGCGGGAGCGCGGCGGGGACGGCGGGCTCGAGAGCGGAGGCGGCCGGGATCGCGGGGACGGCCGCGGCGAAGGGCGCGGCCGCGGGCGCCGCGGCGAGCGGCGAAGCCGCGAGGGCGGAAGCCGAGAGCGGCGCGGCCAAGGGAGCGGCGGACAGGGCAAGAGACGGCGCCGAGAGCGAGGGCGACAGCGCCGGCGCCGGGGCGGAGAGCGCGATCGGCGCGGACATGCCCCGCGGCGCGACGGCGCGCGCGGCGACCTCCTGGGCGGCGGCGGGCCCGAAGGACGACAGCAGGAGCGCCGCGCTCAGCGCGGCGGACAAGGAGCGCGTCGCGAGCGATCGCTGTCTCATCTCAGGAAGATCATGTCCGGCGGCGCCTGCTCCGGCGGCGCCGGCGTGGCGCGCGGGCGCGTCACGGGCTTGGGCGCGGGCTTCGGCGCCGGCTTGTCCGACTCGTCGTCGTCGAGAGCGGATTTAGGCTCGACCGGGGCCTGAGGACGCTTCTTGTAAATGAGGGCCTTGCCGCCGATCTCGAAAGGGAGCGCGGCGCCGACTTGGACGATCCAGCTGCGATACTGGAGCTGACCGAGCGCCTTGAGCTCGCCGTTGGCGAACGCGCTCCAGGTCGCCCGGTCGTAGGACACGCCGATGATCTCGCGGCCCTGGCTTTGCTCAGGGTGGTCGCTGCCCTGACCCGTGATGTCGGGGATCAAGAACGTGCCGGAGATCAAGTTGAGGTCGACGTGAGTGGAGCCCGTCGCGTAGTTGTAGCCGAGGCCGCCGAAGGGCGTCCAGCGGCCGAAGGATTGCGAGACGATCGCGTCCACGCCGAAGCTGTTGATGCTCCAGTCGATGTTGCCGTTGAACCGGTCGTCGGCGGTGAAGCCCTGCGCGCTGACGCCGAAGGTCCCTCTCAGCTTCGTGTAGCCCTGGACGTGATTGTAATGGCCGCCGACGACGAGGGTCGGATAGTCGCCGCCGAGGAATTCCTGGCGGATGCCCCAGCCGATCGAGTTCGTCTGGACCTGGGCCGTCATCGTCGGCGATATCTTATAGCCCGCTGGGATCGTCGCGTCCGCGAAGCGAAGGTACGCGTCGCCGCGCCAGGGCAGGCCCATGCGCAGGTGCAGGGCGAGGTTCGGGAACAGCGTCGAGCTGGGAAACAAGTTCGCGCCGACGCCGTTCTGAAGCTCCGGAGTCTGCATGTCGGGGAACCGCCGCTTGTCGAACGGGATGAGGCCGACGCCGAAGGAGACATCGGGCTGGAGATAGTAGCCCTTGACGATCTTCGGCGGGTCGAAGTTCTCGCCCGCGTTGAAGGCCAAGCCCTGGGCGAACTGATCGCTGAGCCATTGCGACATGCCGGTGATATCCGTGGTGAGGCTGGGGTTGGCGCGCGCGGGTCCGGCCGCGAGCGCGAGGACGAGGGCCGCCGCGAGCGGGGCCCGGCCCGTCCTCAATGCTTGACCACGGGACGGCGGCCGCGATCGGTCGTCCAGCAGTACACTTGAGCGCGCCGCTCGAAAGTGACGACGGTCTTCTCGGCGCGTCCTTCTCCGGCGATGCGCGCGCGGAGCCCGTGACGGCGTCCGGCGGCGGGGGTGGCTCTTTTCATGTGTTGTCCTTATATATCACTCGTGTTAAGGCCTTATTGCCATCGTAACACGCGACGCCGGACGCGGCCTGGGCCACTGGTCCCAGCCCGCGCCCGACAAAGGTCCCAGCGGCGCGGACCGGGCCTGAAGCGCTTAAAGCCTGGCACCGGGCGGGCAAAAAAAGCGGCGGGCCGCTCGGCCCGCCGCTCGCGAGACCCGGATTCTTAGGGGTTCTCGTAGATCCGCAGAGCCTGTCCCGCGCGCGAGAGGCCCACGCGCTTGCCGCCGAACAGCGAGAACACGCCCATCTTCTCGGCCGGAACCTTCGTCTCGGGGATCAAGTACACGTGGAAGTCGCTGGTGCTGCCGCAGATGAAGACGAACATCCGCGACGAGGCGCCGACGCCGTCGGCGTAGTAGAATCGGTACGCCTCGCCGGAGAGAGTCACCGGGGCGCCGGACGCGGAGACCGCGTCGAGCATGCCCTGCACCGAGAAGCGCGCCGCCTCGCGCGAGTTGGCGTCGTTCTTGAGGTTGATCGTGCTCTTCATCTTATGGAAGATGTTCGGCGAGAGCGACAGCGTGTAGCGGGCCCCGTTGACGACCAAGTGCTGGTCCGCGTGCAGGAGGGCCTTCACGTTGAAGTACAGCGGGGCGGAGCCGTCGACGAGGACGCTCACGAAGGGGTTCTGGGAGGCGTCGAACGCGCCGCTGAACCAGACCGTCTTGCCGCTGAGCTGATAGCGCAGGGACGTCTTCAGGTGGCGGTCGTACAGGGCGGCGAGGTCCATCTCCCCCGCCTGCGCGGCGCCGAGGACGTGGAAGGCCCCGGGAGTCAGCAGCGACGCGGCGCCTTGGAGCTCGCCCAGGAACTCCTCGTCGGCTCCTTGAGCGAGGCGGGGCATCCCGGCGGATAGCGTCGGCCGGAAGCTCACGGACCCGGCCTCGAGCGCGGCGGTCTGGAAGCGGGCCTCCGCGGCGACGGACAGCGCCTCGGGTCCGGCCTGCGCGGCGGCGAACGGGCTGATCATCGCAAGCGAAGCGAGCGCGGCGGTGCGGAGGACGGCGCGGCGGATCGTCTGGTTCATCGCATCTCCCGGGCGTCGTTCGGTGTCAGGCATTAAATCGTTGCTGACGGCCGTTTGACCGGCGAGTGATTCTAGACGATGGGATTTCGCGGCGCAAGACGAAATGCGCCGAAGACCGCGATTATTTTAGGGGGTCGCCATTCAGGCCTTCGGAGTGCCGCAGTCGGGGCAGAACTTGGCCGCCGCCGGGATCTCGGACCTGCATTTCGGGCACGCGCTCGGCGCGGCCGCCATCGGCTTGCCGCAAGTGCCGCAGAACTTCGAGCCCGTCGAGGGCGCCGAGCAGCTCGGGCAAACCGCGGCGCTCTGGCGCTTGACGTCGATGCCCGCCGTCAGGTCCGCCGCCTCGGCCTTCTCGCGGAGCTGCGCCGCCACGGCCTGCTTCAGCGCGTCGGCCTGCGCGGCCGACGCCTCCTCGGCGAAGTCCGGCGCGCAGTCCTTGCAGAGGGAAGCCTTCCCGTTCCAGCACACCTCGGGGCAGACCCAGCGGCCGCAGCGCGTGCACTGATGGAACTTCGGCTTGATCTCGGCGATGGCGGCGGCGAACGCGTCGTCCCAAGCTTTGCCGCGCAGCGCATCCTTCAGCGCGCCGCCCGCCTGCGCGGCCTCGCCCAGGAGTCCGCCGAACATCCCGGCCGCCGCGCCGAGCAGGCCCGTCGCCATGCCGAGCTTGTTCGCCGCGTAGGCGGAACGGAAGCCGTTGCCGCACTTGTCGCAGTGAAACTCGAACTGGTAGCCCTCGTTGTTGGAATGATCGGTGTAGTTCTTCGTAAAGGCGACGGTCATGGCGATCCCCTCCTTGGACTATTGTCCGTAATCGAGACGCAAAGCGAGATACTCGGGCAGGCCCGCGGCGCGGATCTTGTTCTGCGCCCCCGGCACGTCGTAGGGCAGCCGGAATACCCGGAACGTCCCCTTCGCCGAGTCGAACACGGCGCACGACGCGCGCCGGTCCTGGTCGCGGGGCTGGCCGACGGAGCCGGGATTCAGCGCGACGGGGCCGAACGCGCCGCCTTCGGTCCGCGGCAGGCGCTCCTCGCGCTCCTCGAGGAACAGCGCCTCGATCTTTTCGCCGCCGCCCTCCGCGTAGCGGAACAGCAGGGGCATGTGGCTGTGGCCGACGAACAGCGGCCACGCGCGCACGAGCGGGACGTTGTCGCGGAACTGCGCCGGGCTCAGGAGGTACTCCTCCGGCGGGTTGCGCGGCGTGCCGTGGGCCAGCGTGAAGTCCTTGGCCTCCAGGCGGGCGGTGAGCGCCTCCAGGAAAGAGCGGTTCACGGGGGACAGGTTGGCCTGAGTCCACGTGATCGCCGCGCGCGCGTACTGGTTGAACCAGTCCTGCTCGATGCGCCCGATCGCGGCCAGATCGTGGTTTCCCCCGATGATCGAGAGGTTCGGCAAAGCGCGGATCCGGTCCAGGCACGCGTTCGGGTCGGCGCCGTAGCCGACGAGGTCGCCGCAGCAGATGTAGCCCTCCACGTCGAGGTCGGCGAAGAAGTCGAGGACGACGGTGAGCGCCTCGAGGTTCGAGTGGACGTCGGAGAAAACGCCGTAGATCATTCCCGGCGATATCGTAGCATACGGACTCCGGCGCCGCCCCGGGACGCCTGGGCCTTTGGGCCCTCCCCGGCGGGGGGAAATCCCGCCATCCTCGCCTCATGCGCCACTTGACCGCCCTCTTCGCCCTGACGCTCCTGGCTTCCGTCCCCGCCTCCGCCGCCTGGCAGAGCATGTCCGCAACCGATTTCGAGGTCCCCCCGCCGCCCGCGCCGGGCTCTCCGGGCGACCAGCAGGACTTCGCGACGCTGTTCCAATGGCAGGCGACGCGGACGCCCCAGCAGTGCTCGCTCGCGGCGGGCATGACGGTCCCGGACTTCCAATCCTTGTACGCCCCTTCCGGGATCCTCACGTCTTCCGAGATGACGACGGTCCAGCCGTTCCTCGACGCGGTCTCCAAGAAGGTTTCCGCCGTGGCCGGGGTCTTTAAAAAGGAATACGCCCGCCCCCGGCCGTACAACGAGAACAAGGATCTCCAGCCCTGCGCGGACAAGCCGGGCGGGGCCACGGCCTATCCGAGCGCGCACGCGACGGAGGGCGCCGTCGACGCCTGCGTCCTCGGGCAGATCTTTCCCGATCGCGCGCAGAAGCTCGCGGATTGGGGCCGGTACGTCGGCGAGCTGCGCGTGATCTCCGGAGTCCATCATCCGACCGACGTGGCCGCCGGGCAGGCGCTCGCGGCCTCGATCTGCTCGTGGCTTCTCGAGCAGGGCGACTTCAACGCCCAAGTCTCGAAGCTGCGGACCGGGAACTGAGAGCCGGCTAGCGCGAGGAGGCGTGGACGCCGACCAGCGGCGCCTTGCCCGGCTTCGGACGGTGATGCTCCTGGCGCAGCGTGGGCCGGCGATGGCGCCGTCCCAGCGCGGTCCTCATGGGGCGTCCGGTCCGCGCCGACTCGCGCAGCGCCTCGATGATGCGCACGTCGATGAGCCCCTCGCGGCCGTCGGGCTCCGGGCGGCGGTCTTTCAGCACGCAGTCTGAGAAGTACAGAAGCTCGGGCGCGAACTGGTCGCGCACCGGGAAGCTCCTGCGGCGCGTCTTTCCTGACTCCAGCGCGACCTCGAGCTCGCTGCCCTCGGCGTACTCGTAGGCGTTCTCCAGGCGCAGGGAGCCCTTGGTGCAGGCCAGCTGATACCAGCCCAGAGGCGCGGCTCCGAAGCTGCACGTGAACTGCGCGAGCTTGCCGTCGCCGAAGCGCAGGATCGCGCTCGTCATCTCCTCGACCTCGGCGAAGCGGCGGTCCTTGCCGGACGACGACCAGGCGAAGACCTCGTAGGGCTCCTCGCGGAAAAGATAGCGCGCCGCGTTGATGCAGTAGATGCCGAGGTCGAACAGCGGCCCCCCGCCCAGCTCGCGGTCGGAGCGGATGTTGCCCTCCTGGAGCTGGAGCGCGAAGGACGACGAGAAGAAGCGCGGCTCGCCGAGCTCGCCCGAGTGCGCCAGCCGCGCGGCCTCCAGGTTGGCGCGCTCGAAATGCAGGCGGTAGGCGGTCATCAGGCGCGCGCCGCCGCGCTCGGAGGCCGCGACGAGGGCCTCGGCGTCCTTGGCCGTCGTCGTCAGCGGCTTCTCGCAGAGGACGTGGACGCCGGCCTCCAGCGCGCGCTGGGCGAACTCGCGGTGCCGGCTGTTGGGCAGGGCGATGTAGACGGCGTCGACGAGCCCGCCCGCGAGACAGGCCTCGTACTCGTCGTAGCCGAAGCTGTGCCGAACGCCGTACTCGCGCGCGAGCTTGTCGAGCTTCTCCGGATCGCCGGAGACGAAGGCGGTCAGCTCGGAGTTGCGGCGCGCGTGCGCGAAAGCCGGAAGGACGGCGGCCTGCGCGATGTGTCCCAGCCCGACCACGGCGTATCGGATCTTGTTCATGGACGGATTATGGCGAAAACGCCCGCGCCGCTCCCACGCCGGACGCGTCACGGATTCTTGAAGCGCCGCATGAGCCGTGCGGAAATCGTTTACAGGTCCGGCATGGCGGGACGGCGCGTCCGGACCCACGCTTAAAGGACCGCAGCCGTGAAACAGGGGGTACTATGAAACACGCAATGGCCGTGAAGCTTCTCGTCGCCGGGGTCTGCGCTCTGGGGACCGCGGCGGCGGCGCAGGCCGACGCGAACCCGAGCCCGTCGAACCAGCAGCCGGGCAATGCGGCGTCGCCGGGCGAGATGGCGCCGCAGAACGCCGAATCGAACCCGTCCGGCTATGGGAACGACTCCGCCCCGACGGCGGCTCCGAACAAGAACATGACGATGTCCGAGAAGAAGCAGAACCTCGAGAACATCAAGAAGGCGATCCGCGACTCCGAGACGCAGCAGCGGAACGTCTCGGGCGAGCAGGGCACGAGCGCGGAGACGGGCTCGATGTCCTCCAAGCCCATGGGAGTCCAGCACTTGAGGGTGTTCCGGCGCGGCGATAAGGTGGTGCTGCGCGGCACCGTCCGCTCGCAGGAGGAGAAGGACCGCATCGGCAGCGTGGCCGAAGGCGCCGCCAACGGCGAGCAGATCGTCAACGAGCTCAAGCTGAAGTGACGGGGCGACGGCCGCCGGGGAGACGGGCGCTCGCGCCCGCCTTCCCGGCTCGGCCGCGCCGCGACCCAACGGGAGGTCCCATGAAAAATCCAACGAAGCTCGCCGCTCTCGCCGGCGGGGCGCTCGCGCTCTGCGGAGCGCTGGCCGTGTCCGCGTCGTACTCCGCGGGCTCCGCCTCGGCGGCGCAGGATCCGGCGGTGAACGTCTCGACCGGAACGTCGACGTCGATCGTGCCGAGCACCTCGACGCCCGGGCCCATGCCCGGCAATCCGTCGGCGCCCGGCAACAGCAACCCAAGCAACCCAAACCCCAGCAGCCCGGTCCCAGGCGCAAAGGACGGACCGCCATCTCATCCCTAGCGATCCGCTAGGGCCGGGCCAGCAGGAAAAAGAAAGAGCCCCCGCGATCGCTCGCGAGGGCTCTTTTTCGAGGAATAAGTCAAAAGGTCAAAGCCTGACCCTACGTTTCCTCGGGGGCGAAGGGGCCCTGGATGTCGACTTGGAGCGAATGGGTCTCGCGCTCGGGGACCTTGTCCTTCTTGCGGAAGTCCACCGAGACGAGCTGGGAGACGCCTTTCTCCTCCATCGTGACGCCGTACATGACGTCGGCGGCCTCCATCGTGCGCTTGTTGTGGCTCACGATGAGGAACTGCGTCTTGTTCTGGAACTCGCGCAGGATGGCGGCGAAGCGCTCGATGTTGGCGTCGTCGAGCGCGGCGTCGGCCTCGTCGAGCATGCAGAACGGCGAGGGCTTGACCATGAAGAACGCGAAGAGCAGCGCGATCGCGGTCAGGGTCTTCTCGCCGCCCGAGAGCAGGGAGATCGACTGCAGCTTCTTGCCCGGCGGCTGGGCCACGATGTCGACGCCGGTCTCGAGCATGTTCTCCGGGTCGGTCAGGATCAGGTCGGCCTCGCCGCCCTCGAAGAGCACGCCGTACAGCCGGCGGAAGTGCTCGCGCACGTCGTGGAACGTCTGGCGGAAGTTCTCGCGCGTGGCGCCGTTGATCTTGGTGATGGCGGCCATGAGGTCGTCCTTGGCCTTGAGCAGGTCGTTGATCTGCTCGATCAGGAAGCGCTGCTTCTCGGCCAAGGCCTCGTACTCCTCGGGCGCCGCCATGTTGATGTTGCCCATGTTCGCGATGCGCTTGCGCAGGGTCTCGATCTTCTCGACGTCGGGCACGACGTCGCGGTACTTGCCCTTGGCTTCCTCGACGGTCAGCTGCCACTCGTCCCACAACCGGGTCTTCAAGAGGTCGGCCTTGCTCTTGAGCGCCGTCGCGTGGATCTCGTGCTGGTGCAGGTCGGCCTGCGCCTGGTCGTGCTCGGCCTGCAGCTGCTTGAGCCGCTCGCCGAGCGCGTCCATCTTGTTCTGGAGCTCCTGCAGGCGGTCGAAGACGGACTTGGCCTCGTTCTCCTGCGTCGCGAGGACCTCGCCGAAGCCGGCGATGTCGACGCGCATGCGCTCCTGGCCCTCGAGCGACTCGGCCTTGCGCAGCGCGAGCTCCTCGGCCTCGGACGACAGGCGCGAGATCGTGGCGGACAGCGCCGTCTTCTCGTCCTCGAGGCGCTTGAGCGACGACGCGTGGGCGGCGAGCTCGGACTCGACGCCGCGGCGGCGGTCCTCCTGGCCCTGGAACGCGGCCTTGCGGCCGGCGAGCTCCTCGCGCGCGGCGGCGAGCGCCTCGGCGGCGGACGTCTCCTCGGCGCGGGCCGCGACGACGCGGGCCTCGGCCTCGGCGCGGCGGGTCCGAGCCGCGGCGATGCGTTCCTTCGCGAGCGAGCCCTCGGCGATCGCGCGCAGCGACTCCTCGGTGGAGAGCTCGACGTTGCGCTCGTGGTTCTCGAGGCCCTGCGCGAGCTGGTGCGCCCGCGCCTCCAGGCCCGAGCGGCGGCCCGACTCGGCGGACAGCGCCTGAGCGGCGGCGCGAGCGGCGGCGAGCGCCTCGGTCAGCAACGCCTCGGCCTGCGTCCGCTCCTCGGAGGCGGCCTTGCCCCGGCTCTCGAGCTGGACGGCCTTCTCCTTCATCTCGCCCAGGTCGGCGAGCGTCGGCTGGACGCCGTCCTTGGGCGCGGCGCCGCCGTACACCCAGTGCTCGCCGAACAGCTTGCCGCCGAGCTCGTAGGCCTCGGCGAAGAGGTGGCGCAGGACCTTCTCGTGGCGCGGGTCGTACTGCAGGCGCGGCAGGAGGGGCTTGGCCTCCGGCGGGTACGCCTTCTCCGGCGCGTCGGCGAGCGCGGACAAGACCAGGAAGCGCGCGCGGCCGGCGCCCGACGCCTCGAGCAGCTCCACCCCGGCGCGGGCCGCGGTCGAGTCCTCGACCACGACGGCGAACAGGCGCTCGCCGAGCAGGTCCTCGAGCGCGGGCTTGAGCGCGTCGTCGACGCGGAACAGGCCGCGCACGGTGCCGAGCACGCCGGGCAGGTTCGCGCCGATCACGGCCTGGGCGCCGGTCCAGTACGGGTTCTGGCCGCCCTGGTTCTCGAGGGCCTCGGCGCGAGCCGAGACCTGCGCGAGCTCGGAGCGCAGGCGGAACGTCTCCTCCGACAGCGCGTTTTGGCGAGCTCGCAGAGTCTCGACGGCGGATTCGGAGGACTCTGCGAGCGCCTTGACTTCGGCCAGGCGCGCGTCGGCGGCGGACAGCTCGGCCTGGGCCTCGGCGATGCGACCGCGCGCCTCGCCGGCGGCGGCGGCGTCGCGCTCCAGGTTTCTGAGGGACGAGCGAGCCGCCGCGAATGCGTGCGTGAGCTCGGACTCGGCGCCCGAGAGCTCGCGGCCCAGGTCGTGGGCCTCCTGCTGCTTGGCGGCGGCCTCGCGGGCGAGCGAGTCCTTGCGGGACTGCTCCGCCTGCACGCGGGCCTCCATGGCGGCCAGCTCCTCGGCGGCGGCCTCGGCGCGGGCCTTGGCCTCGGCGAGGGCGGCCTCGGCGGCCTTGACCGCGGCGCCGACCTGCTCGATCTCGGGCTCGATGGCGGCGGCGCGCTCCCGCGCGGCGGACGACTCGGCGGCGCACTGGGCGACGCGCGAGTCGAACTGCGCGACGGCGGCGGCGGCGCTCTGCAGGCGCTCCTCGAGGCGGCCGATCGAGGTCTTCGTCTCGGCGACCTGCTGGTTGGCCTCGATGAGGCGGTTCTGCTCCTGGGTCTTCTCGAGGTTCAGCGCCGCGATGTTGGCGCCCTCGGCGCCGATCTGCGAGCGGCGCTCGCCGAGCAGCTGCTCGACGGGCCCGATGCGCTCCTGCATGGTCGCGAGCTCGGTCTCGATCGAGGTCGCCTGCGAGATGATGTGCGCGGCTTCCATAGCCGCCAACTCTTCCTTGTACTTCGCGTAGAGCTTGGCGCGGCGGGCGTCGCTGTCGAGCTTCTTGACCTGCTCCTCGATCAGCGCGACGGAGTCCTGCAGGCGGCCCAGGTCCATGTCCACGCGCTCGAGCTTGCGCAGGGCTTCCTCGCGCTTGGCGTTGTACTTCGCGACGCCGGCCGCCTCGTCGAAGAACGCGCGCCGGTCCTCGGGCTTGGAGCGGATCATCGAATCGACGCCGCCCTGGTCGATGATGGCGTAGCCGTCGCCGCCCAGGCCGGTGTCCAGGAACATCTCGCGGATGTCGCGCAGGCGGCACTGGGTCTTATTGAGGAAATACTGGGACTCGCCGGAGCGGAACAGGCGGCGCGTGATGGTGACCTCGGAGTACTGGACCGGCAGGAGGGAGTTGGCGTTGTCGAAGGTCAAGGTGACCTCGGACATGGACAGCGGCGGGCGCTTGGCGGTTCCCGCGAAGATCACGTCCGTCATCGAGTCCGCGCGAAGGGACTTCCAGGACATCTCGCCGAGGCACCAGCGCACCGACTCCATCACGTTCGACTTTCCGCAGCCGTTGGGCCCGATGACGCCGGTGATCCCCGGCTCCAAGTCGATGTGGGTCTTCAGCGCGAAGGACTTGTAGCCGCAGATGTCGATGGATTTCAGGTACATGGCACCTCGTGACGAGCTGGTCCGTCCATTTATTACCATCTGTTGCCGATAAGAACCAGCAACAGATCATTAATATAGCATTTCCCGTCGAGAAAATCAAGTTTTCCCGACGGGCGGCTCGTCTGAGACCGGCTCCGAGTCCCTTGACGGAAGCCGCCGATCTCTTTACGCTATCGTCCACCCCATGAGGGCCCTCTGTCTCGCCGTGCTCCTCCTCGTCCCGGCGCCGTCCCGCGCTCAGACCCCGGCCGCTCCGGCCGCCGACTGGCGCAAGGCGGACGTCTCCGGCCCGATGCAGGACGCCCTGCGCAACGCCGGCTACGGCCTTCAGGACGACGGCCGCGTGCTCGATCCCAAGTCTCATCAGCCCCTGACCGGCGCGCAGCTCAACGACGCGCTCCAGCGCATCGACCTCACGGCGCGCCGCCTGGCGCTCGAGCGGCTGCGCCTGGTGCTCGCGCACGACCCGATGACGGACGCCGACCGCGCCGCCGCGGCCGCGCTCAAGGAGAACCTTCCGGACGACGTGGCCAAGGCGCTGGACGCCGACGCGGGCCTCGCCGGCCTGCGCGAACTCACCGACCGCGACCTGACGGCCGTCGCCGCGTACTTCGACGGGACGCGGACCGCCGCGGAGCGGGCCGAGGCCGCGACGCCCGTCGTCGCCGGCCCGCCGGGCCCGCGCGCGCCCCTGCCCTATTTCGACGCGTCCGAGCAGCGCCTGGGCGACGCGCTGCGCGGGGCCGCGGCGCGGCGGCTCGGCACGGATCCCGTCGGCCGCGAGATCCTCGCGCGCCTGAACGGGCCGGACGGCCGGCCGGACCTGCCGCCGGTCGTGGTGGAGCCGCTCTCGGGCGGCGACGCCGCTCGCTACGACTACCGCCGGCGCGCCCTCGTGCTGAGCCCGGACGCGCTGATCTCGGCCGCGACGGGCCTCGCGCCGTCGAAGGACCGCGGAGCGCTCGAGAAATCCCTGGCGTCGCGCCCGGCGCTGATCGCCTACCTCAACGCGCACCCCTCGGCCGTCGCCGCGGCCGCGGCGCAGAACGACGTCCTTCTCGCGCACGAGCTCACGCACGCGTGGCAGGACCGGCGCGACCCGGTCATGCAGGAGATGTCGCGCGGCACTCTGCCGGCGGCCGTCGTGATCGATTTCGAGGAGGAGGCGTGGCTGACCAAGAACCGGTACCTGGGCTCCAAGCTCGTGCATGACCCGGCTTCCGTCTCCGACGACGCCGAGCTCGACGACTATCGGAATATGACCGCGGCGCCGACCCTATGGCTGCTCCGGCTGCGCGACAACTACGCGGCGGCGGCCTCGAACGCGATGGACTTATCCGAGACGGCCGAGATCCAGAATCACCGCCTCGAGATGGCGCGCGCCCGCGCCGTGACCAGCTCGGCCGAGCAGCAGGCCAAGGCGCTCGACCTCGCCGCTCTCGGACGGGCGGACAAGGAGCTCGCGGCGGCCTCCGAGGACGAACACCAGCGCGTCGGGGCGCTCCACGTCGCCGCGGTCCGCGGCGAGACCGCGAGCGCCGCGGCGCTCGCCGGCTACTATCTGCAATCGGCTCTCGCGGCCGACAACTCCGCCGACTACGCGGTGCGCATCGGGAACGCCGAGAGCTATGCCGTGAAGTCCGGCGACGCCGCGCTGCTGGCGAAGGTCCGCGCCGTCAAGGAGAGCCGGAAATGAAGCGTCCCGCCCTGTTCCTCGCCCTCGCCGTCTTGGCCGCCTGCCGCAAGCCCGCGACGCCGGCCCCCGACGCCGACGCCGTCCCCACCCGCGCCGTCGTCGCGGGCGTGGCGCTGATCGACTACGACGCGGCCACCGGCGAGTTCTCCTGCCGCGCTCCCGGGCGGTGGAAGGCGCTCGAGGACGACAAGCTCGGCCCGCGCGTGATGTTCTTCGGGCCCGGCAGCGCCAAGTACCCGCGCTCGGTCTCGATCTCCGTCATGCGCTACCCGAACGGCGAGCCCATCAAGACGCCGCGGGACCTCTTCGACGCGCTGAAGCTGAGCGGCCAGAACCCGAGCCCGCTCGAGTCGCGCGCGGCCAACGGCCGGACCGAGTACTCGCTCCACTACGACGCGGCGCAGCGCCCCCTTCACGGCTACAAGACGCTGTACATGAAGCGCGACGACGTGGTCATGATCCCGTTCAAGGACGGCTTCTTCGCGATCGAGCACTCGGCTCCGGTCGAGACGTACGCGGAGACCTTGCCCGTGTTCGCGGCGGTCGTGGCCAGCTTCCAGCCGAAAGGCTGACCTCCGGCGCCCGCGCTCCGTTTATCCTAGAATGTCGGCGATGAGCCGCGGCGCTTTCGCGCTTTTCCTTTTTATCGCCCCCGCAACGATCGCTCCGCTCTCGGCGTTCGCGGCCTCGACGCCGACGCCCGACGGCTACCCCCCGTCGATCCTCCCTCCGCCCGGGAGCGCCTCGACGTCCGCCTACGCGGGTCCGGGCCTGAAGCTGGTCTCCGGCGACGCCCTTCCTCGCTTCGAGGAGTCGTTCAAGGGAAAAGCGTCGCTGGTCAAGGCCGCGAGGAAGGCGATCCATTATCTCGAGACGCTGCCCCCGGAACGGACGCTGCGCGTCGCGGACCGCAGCTACGCTCCGGCAGCGCTGATCGACTCCGCGAGGGAGCTGATCTCGATCGCGACGACGGCCAAGACCGCCGGCGAGCTCGACGCGCGCGTGCGCGAGGAGTTCGACGTGTTCCAGTCCGCGGGCAAGGACGGCCAGGGCCGCGTGATCTTCTCCTCCTACTTCGAGCCCGTGCTCAAGGCGAGCCTCAAGAAGGGGGCGGGCTACCCATACCCGCTCTATAAGCGCCCGCCCGACATGGTCGAGATCGATCTCGGGGCCTTCGACAAGCGGCTTTCCGGCGCCGACCCGGTGCTCGGTCGCGTGGGCAAGGACCGGCGCGTGACGCCGTACCCGGCGCGCGAGGAGATTGACCGGCGCAAGGCGCTGGCCGGGAAGGGTCTCGAGGTCGCCTGGCTCAAGGACGCGCTCGACGCGATGGACCTGCACGTCCAGGGCTCGGGCATCCTGAAGCTGGCGAACGGCCGCGAGCTCGAGGTCCGCTACGCGGGCTCCAACGGCCGGCCCTACACCTCCGTCGGCCTGCTGCTGCTCAAGTCCGGCGTCTTCAACGCGGGCGAGATTACCCACGCGAAGATGCACGACTACCTGCGCGCCAACCCCGACGCCGCGTCCTGGATCCTCGCGTCGAACCCGCGCTACACCTTCTTCGACCTCGCGCCGCTGCCCGAGGACGGCGAGCCGCCGGGCGCCGCGCAGGAATCGCTCGTCGCCGCCCGCGCGATCGCGATCGACCCGGCCGTCGTGCCGCTCGGCGCGCTGACCTTCTTCAGTACGACGTCCCCGTTGGCCGACAAGGCGGGCCGCCTGCTCGGCCAGTTCCCGACGTCGCGCTTCGCCTTCGCGCTCGACACCGGCGGCGCGATCAAGGGCCCGG
>DATNGC010000100.1:0-12883 GCA_035606075.1 Elusimicrobiota bacterium | reverse complement strand
AGCCCAGCGCCATCCAGCGCAGGCCGGAGAGGGAGAAGTTCAAGCGCGGATTGCCGGCGACGTTCAAGTCGTCGTCCCAGGCGAGGAAGGGGAACGCGGCGCAGGGCAGGAACACCGCCGCCGTCAGCGCCGCGGACGCCGCCGCCAGCAGCGCGGCGCGCCGGCGCTCCGTCACGGCCGCTCGAGCGCGGCCAGCGCGCGCTGCGTCGCGCCGCGCAGGCGGGAGGCCGTCTCGCGGGCCCGGTCCCCGGCCGTCCGCGCGCGGATGGGATCGGTCAGCAGGCCCACGAGCGTGCGTCCCAGCGCCGCTCCGCCCGCGACGCGGAAGCCGCCGCCGCCGCTTTCCAGCAGGATGGCCGGGTAGTCGACGTGGCGCGTGTGCGGGCCGAACAGGACGGGCGCCCCGGCGGCCGCGGGCTCGAGCACGTTGTGCCCGCCGACCGGGGCGAGCGTGCCGCCGACGAAAGCCACGGACGCGCGAGTCCAGAACGAGGCCAGCGCGCCCATCGTATCGAGGATAAGCACCGACGATGAGGAGTCCGAGTCGCGCAGCGCGCTGAAGAGCGCGGACGTCAGGCCGCGGGCGCGCACGGTCGCGACGGTCTCCGCGACGCGCTCGACGTGGCGGGGGGCGAGGACGAGGCGCAGGCCGGGGACCGCGGCGGCGGCGCGCGCGTAGCCGTCGAGGACCAGGTCCTCCTCGCCGGGATGCGTGCTGCCCGCCACGAACAGCGGCAGCGAGTTCCAGCCCAGGATCTCGAGCGCGCCGGAGGCGGTCGTCTCCTCCGGGTGCGCCGCCAGGCGGTCGTACTTGGTGTTGCCGGCCACGGAGACCTTCTCCGGCGGGACGCCGATCGCCCGGAAGCTCTCGGCGTCCGCGTCGCTCTGGGCGAGGACCAGGGACAAGGCGTCCAGCGCCGGGCGCAGGAGCCAAGACGCGGCGCGATAGCGCGGCCGGCTCCGCGCGGTCATGCGCGCGTTGATCAAGGCGGGCCGCAGCCCGGCGCGCGCGGCGAGCAGGATCGTGCTCGGCCAGAGCTCCGTTTCTGAAATAATCAGCCGCTCGGGCTTCGCCGCCGAGAGGAAGCGCGCCGCGCACGGCCACGCGTCCAGCGGCGCCAGCTGCGCCCAGGTGATCTTGGGGTTGCGCCGCGCGGCCTCGCGGCCCGCGGCGGTCGTGGTCGTCACGAGGATTGCCGGAGGCCGAGGACGCCCCTCGAGGGCGTCGATCAGCGGTCCGAGACCCGCCACCTCGCCGGCCGAGGCGGCGTGCAGCCACCAGACGCGGCGCCCGAGCAGGCGCACGCGCCCCGCGTCGGAGAGCCCGCCCAGGCGCTCGGGCAGCTCGCTCGCCAGAGCCGACAGCAGGCCGCGGCGGCGCGAGAACGCGAAGGAGAGCACGACGCCGAGCGCGACGAACGGGCAGAGCAGGGTCTCGGCGGCGAGAAGCAGGAAGCTCATGCCGCCAGGGCGTCGGCTTCGGCGGTGATCCGGTCGAGCGCCGCCTTGAGCTCCGCGGCCTTGGCGGCGGGGTCGTCGTCCGGGCCGACGCAGATGGGGTCGCCGTAGACGACGTAGGCGCGTCCGAAGGGGAGGGGGACCTGGAAGCGGTCCCAGGCCTTCTTGATCTCGAGCTTGCGGGAAAGCGCGTTCGTGATCGGCACGAGGGGCACGCCGAGCTTCTGCGCGAGGAAGATCGCGCCGTCCTTGACCTCGCGGGCGGGGCCCTTGGGCCCGTCGGGGGTGATGCCGATGTCGAGGCCGCTCTGGAGCACCTCCATGAGCTGGCGCACGGCCGCGGCGCCGCCGCGCGAGGAGGAGCCGCGCACCGCGCCGATGTCGGAGAGGCGCATGGTCTCGGCGATCATCTCGCCGTCCTTGGAGCGGCTGACCAGCACGGCCGCGCCGGCGCCGCGATGCGCCCAGGTGAAATAGACCTGGCGCTGGTGCCAGAAGGCGTAGATGAAGCGCTCGTTGCGGGCTTTGAAGCCGTCGCGGATTCCGCCGCGCACGGTGGTCAGGCGGTTGGTCAGGCCGACGAGGGAGACGTAGGCGTAGGCGAGGTAAGGGACGAGCCGGCGGAGCACTACTTGCGGCCCTTGGCCTTGGACTTCGCGAGCCAGGACAGGCTGACCGCGAGGCAGGCCTTGGGGCTCAGGCGGCCGTCCTGGAGCGAGACCCCGAGCTTGGCGCCGTCGAGCTTGCGCACGACGGCCTCCAGAGCCGCGCCCTCCGCGAGGACGTTGATGGGCGACAATTCGCAGTTGTCCTTCTCCGCCTCGTCCGCCAGGATGTTCGACGCGAAGCGCACGCACTCGTCGAGCCCCGTCTCCTCGAGCACGGGCCACAGCGCGGCCGGCACGGCCGTCTCCTTCTCTCGGACCGCGTCCGGGAAGCTGGGCTCGCCGAGGGAGGCGAGGATCAGGCTGTAGGCCAGGCCCGGCAGGGGGGACAGGACCGGCTGGTCGGCGTCGGGATGGCCGAAGGTGTCGAACAGGACGCCGGGGACGACCGTCTTGGCCAGGCGATCGAGGGTCTTCACGAGGACCGGCTCGGGAAGCCCCGCGGCCTCGAGGTCCACGCCGGCCTTCTTGGCGCGGCGCCTGACCTCGTGGGGCCTCAGGACGAGCTTGAAGCCCTTGATCTTTCTCACGAGCGCCGGCGCCCTTCCTTGACCTTCACCGACGGGGAAGACCCGCCGGAAGCGCCGGAACCGCCCGAGGAAACCTTCTTGCCGCCGAAGCGGACCTGGTGCTCGAACACCAGCGGCGCGGCCACGCCGATCGAGGAGTACGTCCCGAAGATGTTGCCGATGACCATCGCGAAGGCGAAGTCGCGCAGGACGGGACCGCCGGCGAGCCACAAGACCACGCAGACGATCTGCACGATCAAGACCGTGATCACGGTCCGCGACAATGTCTCGTTCATCGACGCGTTGATGAGAACGTCCAGAGGCAGGCCGCGCTCCGTGCGCATCTTCTCGCGCATGCGGTCGAAGATGACGATCGTGTCGCTGATCGAGTAGCCGGCGATGGTGAGCAGCGCGGTCACGATGAGCAGGTCGACCTGCAGGCCGAGCAGGGCGAAGATGCCGGCCACGCCGATGACGTCGTGGAACAGCGCGATGACGCCGGCGATGCCCCAGATGGGGTTCTCGAACTGGTAGGCCACGTACAGGATGATGGCGAACAGGCTCAGGACGATGGCCCACAGCGTGCGGCGGCGCAGGTCTTTCCCGACGACCGGGCCGATGACGTCCTTGCGGTCGAGGCTCGGCTTGGAGTCGGGGAAGGCCTTCTCCAGCACGTCCATGGTCTTGTCCGAGAACGTCGTGACGGTGGCCTCGTCCGCGGTGGACTTCTCGCGGAGGATGAAGGTCGGATGGTCGGCCTCGACGGACTGGACGTCCGCGTCGAGGTGCTCCTTCTCGAGCGCCTTGCGGACCGCGTCGACGTTCGTCTTGGCGCCCGCCGGGAAGCTGACCTGGATCAGCGAGCCGCCGGTGAACTCGATGGAGTAGTTGAAGCCCTTGATCGCGATCGCGGCGAGGCCGATCGTGACGACCAGGATGGACGCGCCGATGGGGTACCAGCGCAGCCCGATGAAGTCGATGTTCGGCTTGTGGAAGATTTCCATTAGATCGAGAGCTCCTCGACGTCGTTATGGGTCAGGAAGTAGTCGAAGAACATGTGCGTCACGTAGATCGACGTACCCAGGGACAGGATCAGGCCGATGCAGAGCGTCACGGCGAAGCCCTTGATGGGGCCGGTGCCGAACTGGAACAGGATGGCCGCGGTGATCAGCGACGTCACGTGCGAGTCGAAGATCGCCGAGAACGCGCGGTCGTAGCCGACCGAGATCGCGGTCTTGACGGCCTTGCCGAGGCGCAGCTCCTCGCGGATGCGCTCGAAGATCAGCACGTTGGCGTCGACGGCCATGGCCAGCGAGAGGATGATGCCGGCCATGCCGGGCAGGGTCAGCGTCGAGCGCAGGTACGACATCGTCGCGAGCATCAACAGGAGGTTGAGGCCCAGCGCGATGATCGCGAGGACGCCGGAGGCGCGGTAGTAGACGAGCATGAAGACCACGGTCAGCACGAAGCCGATCGCGATCGAGCGCAGGCCGTCCTTGACCGAGTCCTCGCCGACCGTCGGGCCGACGACTCGCTCCTCGATGACCTTGACGGGCGCGGGCAAGGCGCCGGCGCGCAGGACGATGGCCAGCGCGCGGGCGTCGTCGCCGGTGAAGTTGCCCTCGATGTAGCCGGAGCCGCCCGGGATGCGGCCCTTGATGACCGGGGCCGAGTAGACGGAGTCGTCGAGCACGATGGCCATGCGCTTGCCGACGCTGGACGCGGTCAGCTGGGAGAACTTGGCGGCGAACTCCGGCTTGAACTTGAAGTCGACGACGGGAGCGCCGAACTCGCCGCCGGTGCTGACCTTGGCGGTCTCGAGCTGGGCGCCGGTCAGGGGGATGTCGTTGCTGACGAGGTAGGCCGAGCCGTCCTTGCCGGAGAGCAGGCTCAGGCCCGGGGGGACCAGCTTGGCCGCCGCGGTCGAGACCTCGGTGCCGTTGAACGGGTTGCCGAGCGCGACGATCTTGTCGAGCGCCTGGCGGCCCTTCTCGCTGTCGTCCACCATGCGGAACTGGAGCAGGGCGGTCTTGCCGATGAGCTCCTTGGCGTGGACCGAGTCGGTCACGCCGGGCAGCTGGACGACGATCCAGCGCTCGCCTTGGCGCACGATCAGCGGCTCCGCGACGCCGAACTGGTCGACGCGGTTGCGGATGATCTCGATGGCCTGGCTCATCGCGTCGTTGAGGGAGGTCTTCGCGTCGAGCTTGTCGACCTCGAGCTCCATGACCATTTGGGTGCCGCCCTTGAGGTCGAGGCCGAGGTTCACGAGGTACTTCGGCCGGTCCCGCATCGCCTCGCGCTTGGCGCGCTCGGCGGGCTCCAGGGAGTACCAGTTGACCGAATCATACAAGAGGAAAAGAGACCCGAGCACGAGCACCAGCAGTCCGATCCACTTCCACTGCGGATTCTTGGGCATTTCGTTCTGTCCTTTGGCGAGCTTAGACGATGGTGCCGGTCTTGATCGTCGCGTCAGCGACGACGACCTTCGTGACGGCGGTGCGGTTGACGGTGAGCTTCACGGTCTGGGAGAACTGGACCTCGAGGTCGGTCTCGTTGGTCAGGCGGATGACCGTGCCGTAGAGGCCGCCGGAGGTCAGGATCTTGTCGCCGACCTTCAGGTTCTTGAGCATCGTCTCGTGCTCGTTCTGCTGCTTCTGCTGGGGGCGGATGAGGAGGAAGTAGAAGATCGCGAAAATGGCGGCGATCGGCACCAGGTTCATCAGAGGATTCGGGGTCGCGCTCGGCTGCATGTCTCTCCTTATGTAGCGCGAAAATCCTAGCACTTTCGAGGAATCCCGAAAAGGGGCCGGTTATTCGCGGGAATGTCCCCGGGAGCTCCCGTGGAGCGATCTCCTTCGAAGGCGCCGCGATCGCGTCACCATGCATCCCACTCGTTCCGGAACGAGTGGGATGCATGGAGACGCTATGCACGCTGGAGACGGAGCGCGGGCGGCCTCCCGGAAAATGAGGCCGGCCGCGGGATCTCTCCCGCGGCCGGCGGTTTTCTTCGAGGACGCTTAAGCCGCGGCCGCGAAGTACTCCTTCGACTTGACCGGGTCGGCCTTCATGGTCTTCTTGCCGTGGTGCCAGTTGGCCGGGCAGACCTCGCCGGTCTTCTCGACCTGCTGGAAGGCCTCGATGACGCGCAGGGTCTCGTCGACCGAGCGGCCCACGCCGAGGTCGTGCACGACGGAGTAGGCGACCTTGCCCTTCGGGCTGATCAGGAACAGGCCGCGCAGGGCGACGGAGTCGTTGACCAGGACGCCGTAGGAGCGGGCGATGTTCTTCGTGATGTCCGCGAGCAGGGGATACTTCACCTCGCCGAGGCCGCCCTCCTTGCGGGGGGTGTTCGCCCACGCGAGATGGGAGAACTGGCTGTCCACCGAGCAGCCCAGGATCTCGCAGCCGAGCTTCTTGAACTCGTCGTGGCGGTCCGAGAACGCGGTGATCTCCGTCGGGCAGACGAACGTGAAGTCGAGCGGGTAGAAGAACAGCGCGACCCACTTGCCTTTATAGTCCGACAGCTGTATCTCCTTGAAGTTTTTTCCGACCAGCGCCTGGGCCTTGAAGTCCGGGGCGTCCTTCTGAACGAGAGTATCGGCCATGGTGTCGTCTCCTTTGCGGCTATTTCGATGAACGGCCGGCCTTCTTCGCGCAGGACGCGCAGAGGCCGTGAAAGTGGACGGAATGCCCGCTGATCTGGAAGCCTTTCGCCGAAGGCGAAGGCAGCCTGTCCAGGCGGGGGTCGAACAGATCTTGGATGTCGCCGCAGGCGGCGCAGACCGCGTGGTGGTGCGTCTCGACGATGGCGTCGTAGCGCGCCTGCGCCGCGGGCGAGTCCACGCGCGCCACCATCCCCAGCTCGTGCAGCGTCTGCAGGGTCTTGTACACCGTCGCGAGCGACAGGCTGGGATAGGCTTTCTTCAGGGACGCGTACAGCGCCTCGGCGCTGGGGTGGTCCTTGCGGCCCGTCAGCTCCTCGTAGACGGCCAGGCGCTGGTGGGTCAGGGGGACCTTCTTGGCGCGGAACAGGGCGCGGACCTCCTCGCGGGTCTTCATGCTCAGGCCGCGATGCTCCGCAGCATCCAGGCCATCTTCTCGTGCTCTTCCAAGAGGCCCGTCAGGAAGTCCGACGTGCCGGCGTCGCCGAGACGCGCCGTCTCCTCGACGTCCTCGCGCAGCCCGCGGATCAGCGTCTCGTGGTCGCGCAGCAGCTCCGCGACCATGACCCCGGACTTGAGCGTGCGTCCGTGGGCCTCCTTGAGGCGCGCCGCGCCGAGGAACTCCTTGAGCGAGCCCAGCGCCCGCCCGCCCAGCGCGCGGGAGCGCTCCGCGACCGAGTCGACGTGACCGTCGAGCGTCTCGTACTGCGCCTCGAAGAGCTTGTGCTTGTCGTTGAAGTCGGGGCCCACGACGTTCCAGTGGAAGTTGCGGGTCTTGGTGTAGAGGACGTATTCGTCCGCCAGGAGGAGGTCCAGGAAGGCGAGGACCTTGGCGCGCGACGATTCCTTGAGTCCGAGGGCGGCGTTCATGGGATTGGCCTCCTGATATTAGTTGATAACTATTATCTACTAACAAGCATAGCAGAAGGGACGGGCGGCGTCAAGCCAGCCCGGCTCCGCTCGGATTCAAGCAAAAAAGAAGCCGCCCGGCTCTGTCGAGCCGGGCGGCCGCGTCTTTTCCTCGCGTACGTTTCTAGAGGAAGAGGGGGGCGAGCACGAGCGTGATCGTCGCCAGCAGCTTGATCAGCACGTGCAGCGACGGGCCCGCGGTGTCCTTGAACGGGTCGCCGACGGTGTCGCCGACGACGGCGGCCTTGTGGGCCTCGGACTTCTTGCCGCCGTAGTTGCCCATCTCGATGAACTTCTTCGCGTTGTCCCACGCCCCTCCCGCGTTATTCAGGAAAAGGGCCATGAGAATGCCGGCGACCGTGCCGATCATCAGCAGCCCCGCGACCGCCTCGGCCGCGATGGTGGGGTTCTCCGGAGTGATGAACACGCGGAACAGCAGGCCGACGACCACCGGTCCCGCCGTCGCCAGCAGGCCCGGCACGATCATCTGCTTGAGCGCGCCGATCGTGACGATGTCCACGCACTGGCCGTAGTCCGGGTCCTCGGTGCCCTTCATGATGCCGGGCTTCTCCTTGAACTGGCGGCGCACCTCGCTGATGACGGTCTGCGCGGCCTCGCCGACGGCCTTGATCGCCAAGGAGGCGAACAGGAACACCAGCATGGCGCCCAGCATCGCGCCGACGAACACCTCGGGCTTCGACAGGTCGACCGCGATGCGCTTGCCGGAGTAGTTGAAGACCTCGTCCAGGTAGGCCGAGAACAGCAGGAACGCCGCGAGCGCCGCGGAGCCGACCGCGTAGCCCTTCGTCAGCGCCTTGGTCGTGTTGCCGACCGCGTCGAGGCGGTCCGTCTTCTTGCGGATCTCCTCGGGCTGGCGGGACATCTCGACGATGCCGCCCGCGTTGTCCGTGATCGGGCCGAAGGTGTCCATCGCCAGGATGTAGGCCGCCGTGCCCAGCATGCCCATCGTCGCGACGGCCGTGCCGAACAGGCCGCCGGTCGCGCCGGCCGCCGGGCCCAGCGCCATCCCGCCGAGCTTGTACGACGCCAGGATCGCGATGCCGATGACGATGATCGGGATGGCCGTGCACTCGAGGCCGACCGCGATGCCCGAGATGATGTTCGTCGCCGGGCCGGTCTTCGAAGCCTCCGCGATGGACAGCACCGGCCGGTACTTGTACTCCGTGTAGTACTGCGTCACGTACACGAACGCCTGCGCCGTCAGCAGGCCGATGAAGCCGCAGGCCGTGTAGTAGATCCAGGCGTTGGGCGCCTGCTCGCAGCGCAGCAGCCACCACGCCGCGGCCGCGAAGCCGAGCGCGGTCAGGAACGAGGTCAGGTAGTAGCCGATGTTCAGCGCGTCCATCGGGTCCTCGTGCTCCTCGGTGCGCACGACGAGCACGCCGAAGATGGCCGCGAGGATGCCGACCGCGCGCGCGACGAGGGGGAACACGACGCCCCTCCAGCCGAAGTACGGGATCAGGGCCACGCCGAGGATCATCGCGCCGATGTTCTCGGCGGCGGTGGACTCGAAGAGGTCCGCGCCGCGGCCGGCGCAGTCGCCGACGTTGTCGCCGACGAGGTCCGCGATGACCGCCGGGTTGCGCGGGTCGTCCTCCGGGATGCCGGCCTCGACCTTGCCGACGAGGTCCGCGCCGACGTCGGCGGCCTTCGTGTAGATGCCGCCGCCGAGCTGGGCGAACAGCGCGACGAAGGAGGCGCCGAAGCCGTAGCCGACGATCATGAACGGGATCTTCTCGTAAGGGAAGCCGAGGAGCTTGAGCAGGATGAACAGGCCGCCGACGCCGATCAGGGACATCGAGCAGACGAACAGGCCCGACACCGCGCCGCCGCGCAGCGCGATGCGCAGCGCGTCGTTGAGGCTGGTGCGCGCGGCGGAGGCCGTGCGGATGTTCGTGCGGATCGAGACCCACATGCCGATGTAGCCCGCGATCAGGGAGCACGCGGCGCCCGCGACGAACGAGGCGGTCGTGCACAGCGCCAGGACCATCGGGCTCGCCGCGTCGTGGTCGTTGTGGTGGCGCACGAAGGCGTAGAGGACGAAGATCACCGCCGCGAGGACGGCCGACAGCGAGATGATCGTGTAGTTCTGGCGGCGGAGGTAGGCCTCCGCGCCCGCCTTGATCGCGTCCGAGATCTTGCGCATCTCATCGGTGCCGGTGTCCTTGGCCATGACCCAGTTGATGAGCCAGAACGCGACGGCGAGGGCGAGCAGGGAAATTCCCATGATGATCACGAACGGGAATTTCATCGATTGCGTGAAGTCCATTCAAGTCCTCCGGCCAGGGGTTCGGCGCTGAGCGCCGTTGAGTGTCATCCTTTATTAGCGGCTGGCGATTATGACATTTCCCGCGAGAAAACGTCAAGAAACCGTCATTTCGGCGACGGGCGGGCCTTCGCGCGACGATGAACGCGATACTTCCGAAGGAAGGAGGAGAGATCCTCGAACATCACGAAGCAGCAGCCCGCGTCCTTGGCTTCCTGGACCGCGTCGGGGATCGAGACCTTCTCCTCGATCACGCGGTAAGACGCCACGACGAAGCCGGTGCGGTCCTTTCCGTGCGCGCAGTGGACGAGGATCGGGCGGGGCGCCGTCTTGAGGACCTCCAAGGCCCTGTCCATCTGCGCGAAGGTCGGCGTGGAGAACCCGCTCATCGCGACGTTCTCGACCGAGATCCCGTACGGGCGGGCCTTCGCGCGCTCGCGCTCCGCGGAGAGCTTGTCCTTCAGGTTCAGGATCGTCTTCACGCCCATGCCGCGCAGCGTGGCGTAGCCTTCCTTGCTCGGCTGGGCCGAGCGAAGCAGCCCGGGCTCGACCGTATGGAGGTTGCCCAGCGCCTCGAGAGGCTCGACGTCGGAGTCCGAGTCGGCGTCCGGCTCGGGGCGCGTGCTCGTCGTGCCCGGGCCGGGCCCGGCGGCGACGAGAGCCTGCGCGTCGGACACGGCGCGCGCCAGGGGAGCGGTCTCTTGCGCGCGAGCGGGCAGCGCGAAAAGGGCGGCGATCAGGAGGGTTTTCATATCTAGAGGAGGCCGTAGCGCTTGAAGAAGTCCTGGCGAGCGCTCGCGAAGCGGCCCGCGAGGATCGAGGCGCGGACTTCGTTCATGACGGCGTGCATGAAGTGGAGGTTGTGGTAGGACAGCAGGCGGTAGGCGGCGAGCTCCTTGGAGCGCAGGAGGTGCCCGAGATAGGCGCGCGTGTAAGTCTTGCAGACGAAGCACGAGCACGCCGGGTCGAGCGGCGTGAAGTCGCGGCGGAAGCGGGCGTTGGTCACGTTGTACTTGCCGTCGCGCGCCATGACCTGTCCCGTGCGCGCCACGCGCGTCGGATAGACGCAATCCATGATGTCCGCGCCGCACGCGACGGAGTCCCACAGGTCGCGCGGGGTGCCCACGCCCATCAGGTAGCGCACGCGGTCCGGGCGCAGGGACGCGCAGGTCTCGGTCAAAGTGCTCCACGTGAGGGGCTTCTCCTCGCCGACCATGAAGCCGCCGATCGAGACGCCGTCGGCGGGGACCGAGTTCATGTGCTCGATGGCGCGCTTGCGCAGGTCGGGATAGAAGCCGCCTTGGAGGATGGGCATGAAGACGGATTTGGCGCCCGCCGCCCGCGCCGCCGCCACCGCCGGCACGGAGCGGTCGATCCACAGCATGGTCCGCGTCAGCGCGCGGCTCACGTGCGCGTGATCCGAGGGGTGCGGGGCCAGCTCGTCGAGCGTCGTCCAGCCGTCGGAGCCCAGCGCGGCCTGGACGCCGATGACCGACTCCGGGGTCAGGCGGTGCTCGGAGCCGTCGAGGTGCGAGCGGAACGTGACGCCCTCGTCGTCGACCTCGCGCAGGTCCGACAGGGAGAGGACCTGGAACCCGCCCGAGTCCGTGATGATGAACCCGTCGTAGTCCATGAAGCGGTGCAGGCCTCCGGCCAGCTTGACGGTCTCCGTTCCCGGGCGCAGATAGAGGTGGTAGGAGTTGGCCAGGATCGCGCGCGCCCCCAGGCGGCGCATGTCGTCGGAGTCGAGGGCCTTGACGCTGGCCTGCGTCGCCACCGGCATGAAGGCCGGAGTCTCGACGGGGCCGCGGGGCGTGTGGAGGAGGCCGGCTCTGGCGCCGCGGGGGTCGCCGGCCTGGAGCTCGAACGCGGAGCGGACCTCGGAGGCAGCGGTCTGGTTCATCGCCGCCCGATTATACCTGACTCAGGCCTTCCGCCGGGAGGCTTCGGTCTCCAGGCGCGAGACCTCTTCGTCCGCCTCCGCGAGCAGCGCCGCCGCGTCCGCCTCGCGGTCGGCGCTCGGGGCCTCCTGCGCGGACGCGGCGGCCTCCTCGATCCGGCGGCACAGCTCGGCCAGGCCGCGCGCGCCGATGGAGGACGCCGCGCCCTTGATCGCGTGCGCCTCGCGGCGGCAGTCGTCGAAGGCGTTCCGGATCAGCGCCTCGCGCGCGGCCGCGAGGCGCTCCCGCGCGTCGGCCAGGAAATCCGCGAGCAGAGGCGCGAGGTCGGCCTCCGCCTCGCCCGCGACGGACGCGAAGACCTTCAGGGCGGTCTCGTCGAAAGGCACGTCCCAGCGCTCGATCACCGCGGCCAGGTCCCGCAGGGTGGCGGGCTTGGGCGCGAAGTCGTCCATCCCCGCGTCCTCGCAGCGCTTGCGGACGTCCTTCGTCGCGTTGGCCGTGATGGCGGCGATCGGAGTCCGCCGGCGTCCGGCCTCGCGCTTGCGGATCTCGACGGCGGTCGCGTAGCCGTCCAGGCCCGGCATCTGGCAGTCGAGCAGGACCAGGCCGAAGCGCGCGGAGGCCAGCGCCTCCAGCGCGGCGTGGCCGCTCGCCGCCGCGACGCTGGGACAGCCCAGCCTCTCGAGCTGGCGCTGCAGAAGGCGGCGGTTCGTGGCGTTGTCGTCGACGACGAGGATCCGCATCCGGTCCCGGCGGTACGTCGCCACCGGCGGCTCGGGCGCCGGAGCCGGCGCCGCCGTCGACTCGTCGGGGCGGTCGAGGCGGAGGCGGAACCAGAACCGCGCGCCGCCGCCCTCCGGGGTCTCGAAGCCGATGGTCCCTCCCATCAGCTCGACGAGGGTCCGGCTGATCGCCAGACCCAGGCCCGTGCCGCCGAAGCGCCGGGTCGTCGAGCCGTCGCCCTGGATGAACGGGGTGAAGATCTTGTCGGCGTGCTCCCGAGGGATGCCGATGCCGGTGTCGGCGACGGAGAACTCGAGCTCGACCGAGGCCGCGTCGGAGGAGAGGACCTTGATCCGGGCCTCGATGCCGCCGCGGTCGGTGAACTTGACCGCGTTGGAGAGGAGGTTCAGCAGCACCTGCCTCAAGCGCGTCGGGTCGCCCAGCAGCTCGAGGGCCTGGGCGTCGGAGGAATCCAGGCGGAGCGTCAGGCCCTTCTCGGCCGCGCGCGGCGCGAGCAGGGCGGCCGCGTCGGCCAGCACCGCCGAGGGATGGAGATGGCTGCGCTCGACGGTCATGCGCCCGGCCTCGATCTTCGCGAAGTCGAGCACGCCGTTGACGAGCTCCAGCAGCGCGCGCGACGCCCGGTTCAAGTTGTCGACGAGCTCGCGCTGCTCGGCCTCCAGCCGCGTGCCGAGCAGCATCTCCGCGCTGCCGACGACCGCGTTCAGCGGGGTGCGGATTTCGTGGCTGACGTTGGCCAGGAACT
>DATNGC010000099.1:0-13076 GCA_035606075.1 Elusimicrobiota bacterium | reverse complement strand
TCTTCTCCCGCCTGTTCGGCCTTCGCGGCCGCGCCAAGGACCCGGCCTTCGTCAAGGAGATCTGGGCGCGCGCCGCGCCGCTGGTGCCGAAGGACTCCCCCGGGGACTGGAACCAGGCCCTGATGGAGCTCGGCGCGACGGTGTGCACGCCGGAGTCTCCGTCCTGCGGCGCGTGTCCCGTCGCGCGCTTCTGCGTCGCCAAGGAGAAGGGCCTCCAGGATTCTCTTCCGCTTCCGGAAGCCCGCCGCGAGCCCGTCCCCGTGCGCTGGACGTGCTTGAAGATCGTCCGCGACGGGAAGGTCTTGCTTTGGCGGCGCTCGGTCAAAGAAAGGCTGTTGAAGAATCTTTGGGGCTTCCCCGAGGCCGCCCGCGTCCCGGCGGCGCCGGGCCGGAAGCTCGCCGAGGTCTCCCACGCGATCACGCATCACGCGCTGACGCTGGACCTGCGCGAGGGCGTCCTCGAGAAGGGCGCGACTTTGCCGCCCGAGGCGAAGTGGGTGCCGGCGCCCAAGCTCCGCGATTACCTCGTGTCGTCGCTATGGCTAAAACTGCTCGCGCGCTGACCGAGATCACCGTCCTGACGATGATCGGCCGGACGGCTTTGCCGATCGGGCTGACGGCGCTGCTCACGCGCGCGTTCTACGGGCATCCTCGCGGCCTCACGCTGCCGCTCGTCGCGACCGCCGCGGGCTTCCTGCTGCTCGCCGGGGCGGCCTCGCGGCTCAACGACGCGGATTTCCTCACGAAGGAGCTCGCGCGCGGGCTCGCCTTCGCGACGCTGATCATCGCGGGGCTGTCCGGGAAATTTTATTTCCACCGCGTGCCGCACGCGCTGACGCGTCATGAATGGATCGCGGCCGCCGCGTGCTCCGTCGGGTTCTGCGCCTCGGCTCTCAAAGCCCGGTCCTGAACGGCGCCGTGTGACGGCGGCGGACTCAAGGCAGGTTCCCAAAGTGTGTCTACAAAAATAGACAGTCTCACGAGGGTCAACTGCTCGTTGAGCTACGCTTTTAGGAATCGCCGCAGCTTCTCTAACCACGACGGCGGACGAATCCTCAGCTTCGCCACCTGGTCACCGGGCACGAGCACGGTGCCTGCCGCGGCATTTCCGGCTTTGTACATATCAAAAAGCTGTTTAGCGACGACGAGGCGCTTCTTTTCAGAATCATCAGCCGCATTCGATATGCGCCTCTCCAGTTCTTTCAGCATGCTGAAAATAGTGACCGGATCAAGCTCCATCGTGTGCGCCGACACGTATGCGTCAAAGCTAATGCCCATGTTCGCGACGAACGCGTCGAGGAACTCGACCCCGCCGCGAGACAACAGCAACGACCCAAGCCTAGGGAAATTTGGGCTGATGCACCAAGCTTCCTTCGAAAAGCGGGCCTCGGCTTCAAAAAGATCGTGAATCAACTCCACGGACGCACGACCCGGCGCATCAAGAACAGCTTTGACGATGAATGCTCGGAGCGCTTGGTTCGAATCAGAGAAATCCTTCCCATGCCGTTCGTTCCAGTGGAAGGCAATACGGGGGTACGATGCGGAAGAGTAACCATCGATGAAGATCGCGCACTCGGATTCCGTCATCGACGGAACTCTTTGATGACCTCGATCTTCCCGACAATGTGGCGATTGAACTCAGGAAGCTCCGACGCAGGGATCCAAAGCTCCTGATGGATTGAGCCTCCCACGACCTGGACTTTGTATCGGCTCGCGAACTCTGAATCGATTTCAAACCGAGTCACGAATCCTAGGCCGTCTTGCTTGGCGTTCCAATCGCGCGCGATTTGTACGGCATACTCCTCGTTGAGCACCGGATAGAAGATCGGCTGATCAGGAAGCCGCGGAGGGAATTCTCGCCAATCCGACACCCTAATGAGGTCGAGTTCCTTCTCGCCGACGGGGCGATAGAGGATCACATCAGGACCTGGCTCGCGACAACGGGGGTGGCCAGGCTGGGAGATCGATCACTTCGGCGGCGACGCCGCCCGCGTCGAGCAGCGTGCCCGCCGCCTCGTCTTCGAGCCGCACCATGCCGAGGCCGCGGCCGTCCGCGACGCTCGTGACGTTCCCCGTCGCCTTGCCGCCGCGGGCGAGGACCGTGCCCGGCGCGGGAGCGGGCGCCGCGCCGGGGAACTTCAGCGCGACGAGCCGCCGGTTCACGTGGCCCACGCGCGCAAGCCGCGACACCGTCTCCTGGCCCATGTAGCAGCCCTTGTCCATGCTGATGGCCGCGTCCTGACGCCCCTCGAGCGGAAGCGTATGCTCGTCGAGATCGACCCCGTACCACGGGAAGCCGGACGCGACGCGCAGGGCCGAGAACTCGTCGGGAGACATCAGGTCCGCTTCCTCGGGCGGGTCCACTCCGAGAAGAAGGCGCGCGGGCTCGTTCAAGCGCGGCCACGGCAAGCCGCGCGAGAAGCCCTCGCCGACCACGAGCCAGGCCGTCTGCGAGCGCAGGCACTTCATCGTCGAGTTCGACAGCATGATCTTCTTGTCGAAGGTCTTCAGAAAGCCGACGACGGCCGCGGGACGCATGACCGCCAGCACGATCTCGGGCGCCTCCTCGTACAGCTCGCAATCGGCGACGAGCAGGCCCTTGGGCGTGAGCACGCAGGCGGGAAGCATGGCGCCGGGCGCCAGCTTGTTCGTGTCCGCGGTCACGAGGCCCTGCAGGAACTTCTTCGCGTCCCCGCCGATGAAGCGCACGAAACCCCACTCCGACACGTCGAGCGCGCGCAAGGCCATGCGCAATTATACCGGATTCGCTATTCTATAATCGTGGAACGCGCGATCGGGCTGCTCTTCGACATGGACGGCGTCGTCTGCGACAACATGGCCGCCCACACCGAGGCGTGGAAGCGCTTCTTCCGGGCGCACAAGATCGAGATCGAGACGCGCGACTTCCTGGTCAACACGATGGGCATGCCGACGCGCGACGTGCTCGCCTACTACTTCAAGCGCCCCGTCGCGGCCGACGAGGCCGCGCGCTGCGCCGACGTCAAGGAGAAGCTTTACCGCAGGCTGTACGGCCCCCGGCGCCGCGCCGCGCCGGGACTGCGCCGATTCCTCGCCGCCGCCCGCGCCGAGGGCGACCGCATCGGGCTCGGCACCGGCTCCAAGGACGACAACGTGTCCTTCATCCTCGACGGGCTGGAGCTGCGCAAGTCCTTCGACGCGGTCGTCGACGGCGGCGACGTCAAGAAAGGCAAGCCCGACCCGGAGACGTTCCTGACGCTGGCCGACAAGCTCCGGGCGCGGCCGAAGGACTGCATCGTGTTCGAGGACTCCCTGCTCGGCGAGGAAGCCGCGCGGCGCGCCGGCATGAAGGTGGTCGCGATCACGACCTCCCATCACGCCGCCGAGTTCAAGACCGCGGCGCTGGCCGTGCGCGACTTCCGGAAGCTCGCGACGGCGACGGTGCGCGCTCTCGCCGCGCGGCGCTGAGCCCGTCTTGACGCCGGGACGCGCCGGGTCCATACTAGAAACATGGACTCGCTCGGCGATTTCACGACCTCGCGGCGCGTCGTGCCCATCTCCCTCGCCGCGATCGGCATCGGAGTCCTCGGAGCGCTCGTCGCGCTGGCCCTGCTGCGCCTGATCGGGCTGTTCACCAATCTCTTCTTCTTTCAGCGTTGGGGCTTCGAGCTCGTCCCCTCGGCGGGAAGCCATCTGGGCGCCTGGGTGATCCCGGTGCCCGTCGTCGGCGGCCTCGTCGTCGGCTTCATCGCGCGCTACGGCTCCGAACGCATCCGCGGGCACGGGATCCCCGAAGCTCTCGAGGCGATCCTCGTCAAGGGAAGCCGGCTGGAGCCGCGCGTCGCCTTCTGGAAGCCCATCGCGTCGGCCGTCGCCATCGGCTCGGGCGGCCCGTTCGGCGCGGAAGGCCCCATCATCATGACCGGCGGAGCGTTCGGCTCCATCGTCGCCCAGCTCATGAGCCTGACGAGCTTGGAGCGGCGCACGCTCCTCGTGGCCGGCGCCGCGGCCGGCATGTCGGCGACGTTCGCCGCGCCGGTCTCCGCGGTCATCCTCGCCGTCGAGCTGCTGCTGTTCGAGTGGATGCCCCGCAGCGTGATCCCCGTCGCGATGGCCAGCGCGACGGCGGCGGTGGTCCGCCATTACCTCCTCGGAGCGGGTCCGATCTTCCCCGTGCCGCCGCACGCCGCGTTCGTCGGCTTGGCCGGCGCCCTCGGCTGCGTCGCGGTCGGCCTCTCCGCGGGCGCGCTGTCCATGCTGCTGACGTGGGCGGTCTACGCGGCCGAGGACGCCTTCGAGCGCCTGCCGATGCATTGGATGTGGTGGCCGGCGCTGGGCGGCCTGGCCGTCGGGCTCGGAGGCTGGCTGTTCCCCCGCGCGCTCGGCGTCGGCTACGACGTCATCGCCGAGGTCCTGCGGGGCGGCGCGGCGCCGCGCTTCCTGCTCGGACTGCTCGCGGTCAAGGGAGCGATCTGGGCGCTGGCGCTCGGCTCGGGCACCTCCGGAGGCGTGCTCGCTCCGCTGCTCATGATGGGCGGCGCGCTCGGGGGCCTGGAGGCTCATTTCCTGCCCGCGGAAGGCGCCGGCTTCTGGGCGCTGATCGGCATGGCCGCGATCCTCGCCGGCACCGTGCGCTCGCCCTTCACCAGCATCGTCTTCGCGCTCGAGCTGACCCACGACGTCACCTCGCTCCTGCCCCTGCTGATCGCCTGCTTCGTCGCGCACGCGATCACGGTCCTCTACCTGCGCCGGGATATCCTGACGCAAAAGGTGAGCCGCCACGGCTTCCACCTGAGCCGGGAGTACGCGGTCGACCCTTTGGAAACGGTGTTCGTGGGAGAGATCATGCGCGTCAAGGTCGCCGTGCTGCCGGAGCTCGTGCCGGCGGAGCGCCTGCCCCGGTTCCTGAAGCTCGGACGCCAGGGCGGCCAGAGGCTTTACCCCGTCCTGGACGGCTCCGAGCTGATCCTCGGCGTCATCACCCGCGACGATCTGGAGCGCATCAGCCGCACTCACGCCCATTCGCGCGAGGATCTCCCTTTGGCCGCCTTCCTGAGCGCGTCGCTCGTCACGGCTTATCCCGACGAGCCGATGCGCGCCGTCGTCCTGCGGATGATGGAAACGGGCATGACGCGCCTGCCCGTGGTCTCCCGCCTGAACCCGCGCCGGCTGGAGGGGCTCGTTTCCCTGAAGGACATCCTCAAGGCCCGCCTGCGCCGCCTCGACGACGAGCGCCGCCGGCGCCGCGTCCTCAGCGTCCGCCGCATCTTCTCGATCAGTTGAATTTGCTATCGTCGAAAGCGTGAAGCTCGTCACTTTCCAGGCCGACGCGCCGGGCGGTCCCGTCGAGAAGCTGGGCGCCATGCGCGACGGCGAGATCGTCGAGCTCGAAGGCGACATGCTCGCCCTTCTCGACGGCGGCGCGCCCGCCCTGGCGGCCGCGCGCGAGACTCTCGCCTCCCGCCCGAAAGGATCCGGGGTCCCGCTGAAAGGGCTGCGCCTGATGGCGCCGCTGAAGCCGCGCTTCCTGCGCGACTTCTTCGCCTTCGAGGACCACGCGAAGGCCGGCGCCGCGCGCCGCCAAGAGCCCCTGCAGCCGGAATGGTACGATCAGCCCGTGTACTACAAGGGCAACCCGCGCGAGCTCTACGGGCCGGGCGACGTCATCCCCTGGCCGTCGTTCACGCGCAAGCTCGACTTCGAGTTCGAGATCGCGGCCGTCGTCGGGAAAAAGGGGCGGGATATCTCCGTCGCCGACGCGCCCCATCACATCGCCGGCTACGTGGTCATGAACGACTGCTCCGCCCGCGACATCCAGAAGAACGAGATGGTCTGCCGCATGGGTCCGGCCAAGGGCAAGGATTTCGCGACCGTGCTGGGCCCCTGGCTCGTCACGGCCGACGAATGGCCGAAAGGAGAAATTCCCCCTCTGACCGTACGGGTCAACGGCCAAGAGTGGAGCCGCTCCAACGGGATCCAGCCGTATTGGAATTTCGCCGTCATGCTCTCGCATGCGTCGCAAGGCGAGACGATGCTTCCCGGCGACATCCTCGGCTCCGGCACGTATTTCAAGGGCTGCGGCCTCGATCAGGACCGCTGGATCAAGCCCGGCGACGAGCTCGAGCTCGACGCGGGACCGCTCGGGACGTTGAAGAACACGATCGGCGCGCCGGCCGGACAGACGCGCCTCAAATACAACCGCGACGGGAGCTACGCGAAATGAGCGTCATCCTCACCCGCGGCCGCGTGCCGCGCACGCCGCACACCGAGCACTATTCCGAGCCCGGCGTCCTCGCCCTCGAGGAGATCCACGGCACCGTCGGCTTCTCCGGCGACTGGTCGCGCAAGTACCACTACCGGAAGTATCCGACCCAGCAGATCCGCGAGCCGTACCGCCTGCCCGTCGACATGCGGCCGATCCCGATGCCGCCCCAGCCGCTCCAGCCCTGGCACCTGCGCACGCGCCGCATCAAGCCGCACGGCGACGTGATCACCGGGCGCGTGCCGCTGGTGTACGGGACGAACACGTTCATCTACGCGACGCGCTTCGAGCGCTCCTGCCCGGCCGACCGCTTCTTCCGCAACGGCGACGGCCACGAGCTGTGGTTCGTGCAGGAGGGCCGCGGCCTCATCGCGACCGAGTACGGCGTGCTCCCGTTCCGCCCGGGCCACTACGTCGTCATGCCCAAGGGCGTCAGCTACCGCGTCGAGCTGGAGAGCGAGGACTGCTGGCTGCTGATGATCGAGTCGCGCTTTCCCATCACGTTCGCGCCGCACTACCTGAACAAGTCCGGCCAGGCGACGCTGATGGCCCCGGTCGTGGAGACCGAGCTCGACCTGCCGGAGTTCCGCCCGCCCCGCGACGAGGAGGGCGAGTTCCGGGTCTGGACCAAGCACGACGGCGGCTTCGTGACCGAGATGTACCTGGGCCACCACCCGTTCGACCTGATCGGCTGGGAGGGCGCGCTGTACCCGTTCGCCTTCCACGTCGACGACCACCACCCGCTCGCGCGGCAGATCCACACGGCGCCGCCGACGCGGCAGACCTTCGAGTCCGGCTCGGCGCCGCACTCGGGCTTCGCGGTGTGCACGTTCAAGGGGCAGATCGAGGGCTGGCACCCGCGCGACATCCCGGCCCCGTACGCGCACTTCAACGTGGATTCCGACGAGGTGATGTTCTTCTCCAACACGTCCTACGGCGCGCGCAAGGGGCTGGTGGAGCCCGGCTCGTTCACGTTCCACCCGGGCTCGCTGCCGCACTCGCCGCACGGGATGGCCGCCAAGCGCTCGATGGAGGACCGCGGCAAGCTCTCCGACTACCTGGCGGTCATGATGGACACCTTCTTCGAGCCGCTGCGCGTCGCCAAGCAGGCGCTGGGCATCGCCGAGAAGGATTACCCCATCAGCTGGAACCGCGACACGCAGGGCTTGGCGATCGACTAATGCAGCTCGACCCCGAGGCGCTGGAGGTCCGCGACCGGTACGCCCTGATGATCGGGCTGATCCAGCCCCGGCCCATCGCGTGGGTGTCGACCGTCGCGCCGGACGGCGCGACGAATCTCGCGCCGTTCAGCTTCTTCACGGGCATCTGCGCCAACCCGATGACGCTGTGCTTCGCGCCGGTCAACGACCGGCACGGCAAGAAGAAGGACACGCTTCTCAATGTCGAGGCGACCAAACAGTTCGTCGTGAACATCGCGACGGAAACGAACGCGGAAAAGATGAATCAGACTTCCGCGCCTTATCCGTACGGCGTGAGCGAATTCGAAAAGGCGGGATTGACGCCTCTGCCGTCGAACAAGGTGAAGCCGCCCCGCGTGGCCGAGAGCCCCGCGGCCTACGAGTGCGAGTTGGTGCAGATCGTGCGGCTCGGAGAAGGCCCTCTGTCGGGCAATCTCATCATCGGGAAAGTCGTTCAGATTCACGTGAACGACTCCATCTACAATGGCGGCAAGGTTCGCCATAGCGATTTAAAAACAATAGGGCGCATGGAAGGCGCCTGGTATTCGCGAACCCGGGACGCGTTCGAGCTCCCCAGACCGGAGGCCGCATGAAGAAGCAGCCCTTTCACAACTTCGTCGTCGATCACATGACGTTCCTGACCGATCCCGAGCTGTACAAGACCACGTACGCGCTGTTCCGGATCGTTTTCGGCGTCTCGCGCGAGGACCTGATCTACGAAAAGCGCTCGAACTGGCCCGGGCAGACCAAGCCGCTCTCGATGACCTTCGCCGCGCGCGTGGGCGTCGAGAAGAACCCGAAGGTCCCGGGCCAGAGCATCTTCGCGGTGGTCCAGCCCACCGAGCCGGCCGGAAAGTCGTCCCACGTGCGCACGATGCTCAAGAACCGGGGCGGGGGCTGCCACTGGCAGCATATCGCTCTGAGGACTCCCGATCTCATCTCTTTTCACCGATATGCTTTAGATCGCGGCGTGAACTTCATCACGCCCGTCCTCAAGGACGCCGAGGAGGACTTGATCCAGGTGTTCAGCGGCGAGTGGATGGTGCCCGGCGGCCGCCCGACGGCCACGTTCTTCGAGTTCGTCCAGCGCGACCCCAGCGCCGAGCTGCTCAAGCAGCTGGAGACGGCCTCCAATCGCGAGGCGTGGTTCCGCGACAAGACCTTCCTCGGGCTGTACGGCGAGAAGGAGAAGGAGTACCAGACCGGAAAGGCGACGCCGTTCATCGACGACGAGCTGGCGCGCAAGATCGCGGCGCGGCTCGACGGCCTCGAGGTGTTCGAGATCGAGGACGCCCTTCTCGAGAAAGTCGAGGCCGACATGCTCGACTACGCGGCGGCCAAGACGAAAGCCAAAGTCTAGCCCCGCGCGCCAGCGGTTCGTTTTTTAATCTGACACCATGGTGGGGTGTGCAAATCCGCCCCACTTTTCTCGACGAGAAACGCGCTCCTGGCGCTGAGCGCCGTCGCGTTGTTTCTCAGCTTTCCGGCGTCCGCGCAAGTCGTCTCCACCGCTCCCGCCGCCGCCGCGCCGGCGCCGCCGCGCAAGCTCGACCCGGTGCTCCGGCGCCTCAGCGATATCGCGACCAAGGGCAACTGGGAGCTGTACGTGCCCGTCTACACCTACCACATGCCTTATGCGTACACGCAGACGCTGCTGGACTCCTACAACGACAACCCGTGGGGGCTCGGCTTCGGCAAAGGCCTCTACAACGAGCACAACAACTGGGAAGGGCTGTTCGCCATGGAGTTCGCCGACTCGCACGGACATCCGGAGTACGAGGGCGGCTACGCCTGGCTCGCGACCTGGCACCCCTTCGCGAACGGCGTGCGGACGGGAGCGGGCTACACCGCCTTCATCACCGCGCGCTCCGACTACCGCCGCTACACGCCGTTTCCGGGCGTGCTGCCCGTCGGCTCGATCGGCTGGAAGAACGTCGACCTGCAGAGCACGTTCGTTCCCGGCATGAAGAACAACGGGAACGTGCTCTTCACCTGGGTCAAGTTCACGTTCTATTGAGCGAGGCTATTTCGCGGGAGGCAGGCCCTTCGCGGACCACGAAACGTCGGCCAAGCCGAGGGCCTTGCCGGCGAACGAGGCGAGCTTCAGCGCGCCGGAGTTGACCGCCGACTTCGAGGGGCGCGGGTCGAGCGCCGAGATCACCAAAGTCCCGGACGCGGGCGTGTCCTCCTCGAACTCGATGCCGCGGTCGCGCAGCTCGTGGGCGTCGAGCCCGGCGCCGACGTTCGCGCGCTCGTCCACGACCGTCACGGCGGCGGCTTTGACCTCCTCGACGTAGCCCTCGACGATCTTCAGGCGCACCTCGAAGTGGACGCGGCGCTTCTCGACCGGCGCCTTCGGGAAGACGCGCACGACGAGCCAGCGGTCCTCGCCCGCCTTGTACAGCCGCGCGCTGGACGTCGCCTTCACGGCCGCGCCCTTGTACTTCCCGCGGGACTTTTCCTCGCGCAGAATCACCCGCGTCTCCGCCTGAAAAGGATCGCCCCCCGCCTTGACCGCGAGCGGCTCCCAATCCTTGGAGTCGGGATGGATGATCGCGTGCAACGGGCGCGCGAGCTTCGCCTTCGGCGCGCCGCCGCCGACCTTGACCCCGGCCGTCGAGGTGACGACGTTGGACAGCGTGTCGGTGGAGGACGAGACGGCGGCCGCGGTCGACGCCGCCGGAGCCGGCGAGGCCGCCTGGGTCGCGTCGCCCGAGTACGGCATCGGCGACTGGGCGGCGGCGCTCCCCGCGAGCGCCAGGACGAGCAGCGCGGGCGTCACGAGAGCGCCGCGAGGGTCTCTTGGAGCTTCGCGCGCTTCGCCGCGGCGGCGTCGCGCTGGGCCTTCGCCTCGTCGAGCTTCTCGGCGGGGACGTTCGGCGCGGAGGAGAGGTTTTTGAGCTTCGCCTCGCACTTCTCGATGTCGCCCTCGGCCTTCGCCAGGTCCTTGGCCAGGCGCTCGCGCTCCTTGTCGAAGTCGACGACGCCCGCGAGCGGCACGTAGAAGGTGACGCCGTCCGCGACGGCCGTGCCGTTCTGCGGCGGCAGCCCCCCGGAGGCGGCCGTGAGGCCGTCGAGCCGCGCCAGCGAGGACACGTAGGCGCGGTGCTTGCCCAGCACGGCCTCGGCGAACGGCCCCGTCGCGGCCGCCTTGAGCTTGAGGCCCGGCGGCACGTTGAGCTGAGAGCGCAAGGAGCGGATCGAGGAGACGGCCGACATGACCTTGGCCATCTCGCGCTCGGCCTCGGGATTGGACCAGTCGTAGTCGAGCGTCTGGTAGCCCGCGGTGAGCAGGAACGGCGCCGACTCGCCCGCGAACTCCTTGATGGAGGCGTACAGCTCCTCGGTGACGAAGGGCATGATCGGGTGCAGCGCCTTGAGCGTCCCGGCCAGGACCTGCACGAGGATGGTCCGCGCGGCTTCCTTCGCCTCGCCGTCGATCCCCGCCAGCCGCTCCTTGGCCAGCTCGATGTACCAGTCGCAGTAGTCGTCGCGCAGGAACGAGTACAGCGCGTCGGCGGCGGCGGCGGGCTCGTAGGCCGTGAAATGCGCCTTCGCCTTCTCGAGCGTCGCCGCGTAGCGCGACAGGATCCAGGCGTCCGACAGCTCCAGGCAGCAATGCGCGAGCTGCTCAAGCCGGTACCCCTTTGCCGGCGCCAGCTCCGGCAGATTCATGAGCACGAAGCGCGTCGAGTTCCAGAGCTTGTTGACGAAGTTGCGCGCCCCGACGACCATCTGCTCGTCGAACGGGATGTCCTTGCCCGGGTGCGCCTGCGCCATCAGCGCGAAGCGCAGGGCGTCGGTGCCGTACTTGTCCATCATCACGAGCGGGTCGATCACGTTGCCCAGCGACTTGGACATCTTCTTGCCGCTCTTGTCGCGCACGATGCCGTGGATCACCGCGTCCGCAAAGGGGACCTTGTTCTCGAAGGCGAGCCCCATCATCTGCATGCGCGCGACCCAGAGAAACAATATCTCGTAGCCGGTCACGAGCGTCGAGGTCGGATAATAATAAGCCAGATCGGCGGTCCGATCCGGCCAGCCGAACACGGCGAGCGGCCAAAGGGCGGACGAGAACCACGTGTCCAGCACGTCCGTGTCCTGCGTCCAGCCCGCGCCCGGGGACTCCAGTGACACGACCGGTTTCGAATCGCCGTTATACCACACCGGGATCCGATGGCCCCACCAGATCTGCCGGGACACGCACCAATCGCGAATATTCACGAGCCAGTCGCGGTACGGCTTCCCGCGCTCTTCCGGATAGATTTTGAATTCGCCCGCATCGAACGCTTTCAGGGCCGGTTTGGCGAGCTCGATCTGTTTAACAAACCATTGGAGCGAGAGAAGAGGCTCGATGACGGACCCGCAGCGATAGCACGTCTGCACCGCGCTCTTGTGGTCTTCCTTCTTGCGCAGGAACCCCTTGGCCTCGAGATCCGCGACGATCTGGTCTTGCGCCTTCTCGCGCGAGAGCCCCGCGTAAGGGCCCGCCGCCTCGGTGAGCTTCCCGTCCGGCCCGATCGCCTTGATCGCGGCCAGCTTGTGCCGCTCGCCGATCTCCCAGTCGTTCTGGTCGTGCGCCGGCGTGACCTTCAGCGCGCCGGTGCCGAACTCGAACTCCACGTAGGAGTCCTCGATGACGGGGATCGCGCGGTCGATGAACGGGATGAGCACCTTCTTGCCCACCATGTGCTTCCAGCGGAGATCCTTGGGATTGACGGCGACGGCCGTGTCGCCGAACATCGTGATCGGACGCGTGGTCGCCACGACGACGCCCTCGCCGCCGCCCTCGAGCGGATAATGGATATGGTAGAGCGCGCCCTTGCGCTCCTCGCGCTCGACCTCGGTGTCCGAGAGAGCCGTACCGTCCTTCACGCACCAGTTGACCAGGCGCTCGCCGCGGTAGACGAGGACTTTCTCCCACAAGGCCTTGAACGCGGCGTACACCGCCTTGGCGCGCGCCTCGTCCATCGTGAAGGCCTCGCGCTCCCAGTCGAGCGAGCAGCCCAGGCGATGCAGCTGGCCGAGGATGGTCTTCTTGCAGTCGCGCGTCCAGGCCTGCATGCGGTCGTTGAACGCCTCGCGGCCCATGCTGCGGCGGTCGGTGCCCTCGGCCTTGAGCTGCTTCTCCATCACGTTCTGCGTCGCGATGCCGCCGTGGTCGGTGCCGGGGACCCAGCAGGCCTCGTCGCCGCTCAAGCGGTGATGGCGGATCAGGACGTCCTGCAGGGTGTTGTTGAGCGCGTGGCCGATGTGGAGGGCGCCGGTCACGTTCGGCGGAGGGATGACGATGGTGAAGGGCTTCGCGCCGGCGCGCGGCGCGGAGCGCGAGAGCTTGGCCGCGTCCCAGGCGGCCAGGCGCGCGGCCTCGACGGGCTTGGGATCGTACGGCTTGGCGTCCTTGGAGCGGTCGAGCATGGCTATTTCTTCTTTTTCTCCGGCATCTTCAGGATGCTGCGGACCTTCCTGACGAGGACCTCGCCGTCGATGGGCTTGGCGATGTACTCGATGGCGCCCGCGTCGAGACCGGTCACCACGTCGATGGGCTCGTTGGAGCCCGTGAAGAACACGACGGGGAGCTTCGCCGTCGCCGGGTCGGCCTTGAGCCCGCGCGCGATCTCGCGGCCGTCGACGCC
>DATNGC010000098.1:0-24357 GCA_035606075.1 Elusimicrobiota bacterium | reverse complement strand
GTAGTTGGACATGACCGTGAGCGCCACTTTCCCCCCGCGCAGGCCGCCGCGCGCGAGCAGCCGCGCCGCGGCCGCGCCGATCACCGCGTCGCCGTCGAGCAGCGCGCCGCGCTCGTCGCAGACGAGCGCGCGGTCGGCGTCCCCGTCGAAGGCCACGCCCGCGTCGGCGCGGCGGCGCCGCACCTCGCGGCCCATGTTGTCGGCGGCCAGCGCGCCGCAGCCCTTGTTGATGTTCTTCCCGTTCGGCTTCACTCCGACCGCGAACACCGTCGCGCCGAAGCTCTCGAACAGCTTCGGCGCGAAGGCCGAGGCCGCGCCGTGCGCGCAATCGACGACGAGCCGCACGCCCGAGAGGTCGAGCGTGGCCGGGAACGCGCTTCGCAGGAAGTCGGCGTACTCCGCCGCGTGCGCGCTCCCGTCGACGAGCTTCGCCGAGCCGCGCGCCTTGGGCAGGGCCGCGGCGTCCGCGACCGCGTCCTCGATGCGGCGCTCGAGCGCGGGAGCCATCTTGAAGCCGAGCGCGTCGAAGAACTTGATGCCGTTGTACTCGGCGGGGTTGTGGCTGGCCGAGACGACGACGCCGCCGAAGCAGCCCAGGCGCGGCGCCAGGAACGAGACGCCGGGCGTCGGGATCACGCCGAGGTCCAGCGTCTCCACGCCGGCCGCGGCGAAGCCGCGCGCGAGCGAGCGCGCGAGCGCCGGGCCCGAGCCGCGCGTGTCGCGGCCGAGCGCAATGCGCGGGCGCGCGCCGTTGGGCGCCGCGCCGGCGAGCTTCATCAATTCGAGCGCGCCGTGGCAGGCGATGAGCTCGACCGTCTCCGGCAGCAGAGGCGCCTGGCCCGGGATCCCGCGCACGCCGTCGGTGCCGAAGAGCCGGCTCATCGCGCCCCCGCCGCGGCGGCGAAAGTCGCGAGCGCCCGCCGCGTTGCGGCGACGTCATGCACGCGGAGCACTTCGACGCCGGCCAAACCGCCCCAGAGCGCCAGCGCCAGCGAGCCCGGCAGGCGGTCCTCGGGGCCGTCGTCGGGCGAGACCTTCGAGAGGAAGGACTTGCGCGAGACGCCGAGCAGGACCGGCGCCAGCGAGGCGAGCTCGCCGGCGTGCTTGATCAGCGCCAGGTTCTGCTCCGCCGTCTTGCCGAACCCGATCCCCGGGTCGATCCACGCGCGCGAGCGGTCGCCGCCGGCCGCCGCGAAGGCGTCGAGCCGCTCCGCCAGGAACTCGCGGACCTCGCCCACGACGTCGCCGTAGCGCGGGTCCTTCTGCATCGTCTTAGGGCTGTCGCCGAGCATGTGCATGAGGACCACGCGCTCCGCGCGCGCCGCGACGCGCGCCATGTCCTTGTCGCCGCGCAAGGCCGTCACGTCGTTGACGATGCGCGCGCCCGCGTCGAGCGCCTCGGCCGCGACGCGCGCCTTGTCGGTGTCGACGGAGATCGGTGTCTTCGCCTTTTTCGCCAGAGCCGCGATCACGGGGAGAACCCGCGCGCGCTCCTCCTCGAGAGGGACGGGGTCGGAGCCGGGACGCGTGGACTGCCCGCCGACGTCGAGGAAGTCCGCGCCCTCCTCGACGAGGCGCAGGCCGCGCTCGACGGCCGCGTCCGTCGACGCGGTCCGGGACCCGGGATAGAACGAGTCGGGCGTGACGTTGACCACGCCCATCAGCCGCGGGGACCGGAAGCGGAGCGGCGCGCTCGGCGCCGCCGCCTCAGGCGCGAGCGGCCGTGAGGATCGCATCGATTTCCTCGCCGTTGAGGACTTCGCGGTCGAAGAGCTTCTGCGCCAGGTCGTCGAGGATCTTCTTGTTGGCGGTCAGCAGCGAGCGCGCCTTGGCCTGCGCGTCGGTGACGATGCGCTTGACCTCCTCGTCGACGAGCTGGGCCGTGCTCTCGGAGTAGCCCGCCCCCTTGTTCATGTCGCGGCCCAGGAACATCTCTTGGTCGGGCTTCTTCAACGAGAGCGGCCCGACTTTGTCGCTCATGCCGAACTCGGTCACCATGCGCGTCGCGTAGGCGGTCGCCTTGGACAGGTCGTCGGACGCGCCGGTCGTGATCTCCGAGAAGGTCAGCTCCTCGGCCGCGCGTCCGCCGAGCAGGATCGCCAGGCGGTTGAGGATGTCGGCGCGCGAGGTCAGGTACTTGTCGTCGAGCGGCAGCTGCAGCGTGTAGCCCAGCGCCATGCCGCGCGAGATGATGGAGACCTTGTGCACCGGGTCGGTGCCCGGGATCAGCTTGGCCACGAGCGTGTGCCCCGACTCGTGGTAGGCGATGATCTTCTTCTCCTTCTCCGACATCAGGCTGTTGCGCTTCTGCGGGCCCGCCATCACGCGCTCGATCGCCTCTTCCAGGTCGACGAGCTCGACGGCCTCCTTGTTCTTGCGCGCGGCGAGCAGGGCGGCCTCGTTGATCACGTTGGCCAGGTCGGCGCCGGCGAAGCCCGGCGTGCGGCGCGCGACGACCGCGAGGTCGGCGCCCGGCGCCATCTTCACGTTCTTGGAGTGGACCTTCAGGATCTCCTCGCGGCCCTTCATGTCGGGCACGGGCACGCCGATCTGGCGGTCGAAGCGTCCCGGGCGCAGCAGCGCCGGGTCGATGACGTCCGGCCGGTTCGTCGCGGCGATCAGGATGATGCCCTGGTTCTGCTCGAAGCCGTCGAGCTCGATGAGCAGCTGGTTCAGCGTCTGCTCGCGCTCGTCATGGCCGCCGCCGATGCCGGCGAAGCGGTGCCGGCCGACCGCGTCGAGCTCGTCGATGAAGATCACGGCCGGCGCGGCCTTCTTGGCCTGCTCGAACAGGTCGCGCACGCGGCTGGCGCCGACGCCGACGAACATCTCGACGAACTCGGAGGCGGAGGCCGCGAAGAACGGGACCCCGGCCTCGCCGGCGACGGCGCGCGCGAGCAGGGTCTTGCCGGTTCCGGGAGGCCCGAAGAGCAGCACGCCGCGGGGCATCTTGCCGCCGAGCTTCTGGAACTTCTCGGGGTGCTTGAGGAACTCGACGATCTCGCTGAGCTCCTCCTTGGACTCGTCGCAGCCGGCGACGTCGGCGAAGACGGTCTTCTTCTTCTTCTCGTCGACCATCTTGGCCTTCGAGCGCCCGAAGGACAGCGCCTGCTTGCCCCCGACCTGCACCTGGCGGATCACGAAGAACCACCAGAGCACGAAGAAGAGCAGGATGCCGCCGACGTTGAGCAGCAGGCCCGACATCCAGGAGCGGTCCGGCTCGCCCTGGAAGTTGGCGACCTTGTGCTGCTCGAGCTCCGAGACGAGGTTCGGGTCGTTGAGCGGCAGGGTGTGGAAGCTCTGCAGCGCGCCCTTCTCGTCGCGGTACTCGCCGTGGATCAGGTCCGGGCGCACGCGCAGCTCGGTGATCTGCCCCGCGCGCAGGTGGTCCTTGAACTCCGAGTAGGGGATCTCCTTCTCGACGGGCACGGTCGTCTTCACGCTGTTGAACAGCATGAGCATCATGAGGAGGCCGAAGCCCCACATGAGCATCGTCTTGAGATTCTTGTTGTCCATCAAATTTTCCTCGTGAGCACGCCGACGTACGGCAGCTGGCGGTAGCGCTCGTCGTAGTCGAGGCCGAAGCCCACCACGAACTCGTTGGCGATCTGGAAGCCCGTGTACTTGGGCTGGAACGGCGTCTTGCGGCACTCGGGCTTGTCGAGCAGCGTGCAGACCTCGAGCGAGCGCGGCTTGCGCGCGCGCAGGGTCTCGGTCAGCGAGGAGAGCGTGAGCCCCGTGTCCACGATGTCCTCGACGAGCAGCACGTCGCGGCCCTCCGTGTTCTCGCGCAGGTCGAGCATCACGCGGATCGTCCCCGTCGACGCGGTCCCGGCGTAGGAGGAGACCGCCACGAAGTCCACGTGGACGTCGACGTCCGAGCCGATCGCGCGGAGCAGGTCGGCCAGGAAGATCACGCTGCCCTTGAGGACGCCGACCACCAGCAGGCGGCGGCCGTCGTAGTCGCGCGTGATGCGGGCGCCCAGCTCCCGGATGCGGTCCCGGAGGACCGATTCGGAGAGCAGGACCTTCGTGACGTCGGGATGGACGGCGGCGTCGATGGCCATCGAACGGCCAGGATAGCTTTTCCGCGTGCGCCTTATCAAGGAAGGGGTCCGGGCGCCCGCCCCTCGCCTGGACGGGACCCCGTTCGTCTGCTACAATGCCCCCGCGATGGCACCTCCCGCGGAGCATCCTTTCTCCATCCTCGTCGTCGACGACGAGGCCGACAACCGCACCATTCTCAAGTCCCAGCTGGAGAAGGTCCCCCATTCCTCGCTGACGGTCGACGTCGCGGCCGACGGCGACGAGGCGCTCAAGAAGCTCCGCGAGGGGCTGTTCGATCTCGTCTTCCTCGACTACCGCCTGCCGACCGGCGACGGGCTGGAGGTCCTCGACAAGATACGCCAGCACCACCCGAAGACGGCGGTCGTGATGACGACCGCGGCGGGCTCCGAGCAGATCGCGGTCGCGGCCATGAAGAAGGGCGCGATGGACTACATGTCGCACAAGGACCTGCGCGCCGCGGACCTGGGACAGCTGCTGCGCCGCGTCGCCGAGATCCGCGACCTGGTGAACCAGAACATGGAGCTGCGCCAGGTCAACCAGATGAAGAACGAGTTCATCGCCAACGTCTCGCACGAGCTGCGCACGCCGCTGACCGTCGTCATCGGCTACGCGAACACGCTGCACGACGGCAGCCTCGGGCCGATGACCGAGCCGCAGCAGAAGGCGCTGGTCGCCATCGTCGAGCGCGCCGAGGGCCTGCTGCAGACGCTCAACAACATCCTGCGCATCCGCGAGGTCCACGAGGGCCATAAGCCGCTGCTGCTCAAGCCGATCGACCTGAAGGCGCTCGCCGAGGCCCAGCTCGCGCGCGCCGCCAAGGACATCCGGCGCAAGAAGCTGTCGGTCTCCGCCGCCCTCGGCGGCGGACCCGTCTGGGTGCTGGCCGAGGAGGAGAAGCTCGGCGACGTCGTCGACAACCTCCTCTCCAACGCCACCAAGTTCAGCCCGGCCGAGGGCGAGTTGAAGGTCGCGCTGTCGTCCGCCGGCGGCAAGGCCTCGCTGACGGTCGCCGACCGCGGGCCCGGCGTGCCGCCCGAGCTGATGCCGCACGTCTTCGAGCGCTTCTTCGCCGCCAACCAGGGCCCGACTCGCGAGTATCCCGGCCTGGGCCTGGGCCTGCCGCTCTCCAAGGAGATCGTGGAGCAGCACGGAGGGCGCATCTGGCTGGAGAGCCAGGGCGCGGGCACCGGCGCCACCGCCCACCTCGAGCTGCCGGTCTGCGCCGCCGACGCCCCGCCGACGGTCGTCGAGGGCGCCGCCGAGACGCTGCGCAAGAAGCGCGTGCTGATCGTCGAGGACAACCCCGATCTCGTCGAGGTGCTGATGCTGTTCCTCGCGACGCTGAGCCGCAACGTCGCCATCACGACCGCCCGTTCCGGCTTCGAGGCGCTCGAGAAAATAAAGGATGAGACCCCGAACCTGGTCATCCTCGACGTGATGATGCCGGGCATGGACGGCTTCGAGGTGCTCGCGCGCCTGCGCCGCGTGCCCGACACGGAGCGCGTCCCGGTCATGGTCCTGACCGGCTACTCCGACGCGGTCGAGCGCGCGCGCGAGGCCGGCGCCCAGGAGGTCCTGCTGAAGCCGTTCGAGAAGAACGTGTTCATCAAGAAGGTGCTCCACCTGCTGCAGGACGCCAAGGTCTGATGGCGCGGATACTGGTCGTCGACGACGAGGAGTCCATTCGCGATCTGATCAAAGAGGTCTTGTCCTCAAACGACCATGAGATCACCCTCGCCGCCGACGGCGCGCAGGCCTTCGACGTCCTGCGCAAGAAGCCCATCGACCTGGCCATCGTCGACCGGAACATGCCCGGCATGACCGGCATCGAGGTCGTCCAGCTGATCCGCCAGAACCCGAAGACCGCCGCGCTCAAGGTCTTGGTCTGCACGGGCGCCAGCGTCACGAAGGAGATCGACGAGGCCTTCGCCGCGGGCGCCGACGACTACGTGCTCAAGCCGCTCAACTTCACCCAGCTCCTGGGCAAGGTCGCCAAAGCTCTCGGGACGGCGAAGTGAGCCCCCGGCGGCCGACCGTCCTCGTCCTCTGCGGCGGCCGCTCCGCCGAGCGCTTCGTCTCGACGGTCTCCGCGCGCTGCGTCGTCGAGAACCTGGACCCGCGCCGCTTCCGCGTCCGCCTGGTCCACATCGGCGTGGACGGCTCCTGGGCCGAGATCGCCCCGCGCCGGCTGCTCGCCGAGACGGCGGAGACGCTGCACAAGGGCGCGCCGACGGCGCGGCGCCTGCGCGCCGCCTCTCGGAAGCTCGACCCGTGGAAGCTCCTGGGCTCGCTCGGCCCCGAGGGCTGCGTATTCCCGGTCCTGCACGGCCCGATGGGCGAGGACGGCACGCTCCAGGGGATGCTGGAGCTCGCCGGCGTGCCGTACGTCGGCTGCGGCGTGCTGGGCTCGGCGGCGGGCATGGACAAGGAGGCGACCAAGCGGATCGCCGCCTCCGCCGGCCTGCCGCAGGTGCCTTGGGCGGTCGCGCGCACGCCGCGCGAGGCCGCGGCCGCGGCGAAGCGCCTGGGCTTCCCGGTGTTCGTGAAGCCGGCCCGCATGGGCTCCTCCGTCGGCGTCGTGAAGGTCAAGCGCGCCTCCGGGCTCGCCGCGGCCCTGCGCGAGGCGCTGCGCTACGACGACAAGGCCCTCATCGAGAAGGGCATCCCCGCGCGCGAGATCGAGACCGCGGTCCTCGGCGACCCGTGGGCGCCGGCGGGCGACCGCCTCGCGCTGAAGGCGTCGATCGTGGCCGAGATCGCGCCCAACGCGGAGTTCTACGACTACAACGCCAAATATCTCGACCCCAACGGCGCCCGCGCGCTCGTGCCCGCGCCCATCCCCGCGAAGGCGTCGGCCCGGGTGCGCGAGCTCGCGCTGGCCGCGTTCCGCGCCCTCGATCTGTACGGCCTGGCCCGCGTGGATTTCTTCATGCACAAGAAGACCGGCGCGATCTACTTCAACGAGCCCAACACCCTCCCGGGCTTCACCCCGGTCAGCATGTACCCGACCCTCTGGCGCCAGTCCGGCGTGCCGACCCGGCGCCTCGTCGAGACTCTGGTCGCTTTGGCGTACCGGCGGACCCGCGCCAAGCGCCGCTTGTCCGCCGATCCGTTTCTTTAATACCTCCAGAAATAGCCCCGAACCAACCGCCGGCCCAACCGTAATAATATGGAGAAGATGGACGCTGAAACGTTCGCCGGGTTGATCGCGCGGGCGGGCGACAAGGCGTACAACTTCGCTTACCGCCTGGCCGGAAACGACCAGGACGCGCGGGATCTCGTGCAGGAGGCGTTCGCGAGGGCCTTGGAGCACGCCGGGGCGTACGATCCGACCCGGCCTTTCGACTCCTGGCTGCTGCGCATCCTGCACAACGTGTTCCTCGATTCGATGCGGCGGCATTCGCACAGCCGCACCGTCTCGCTGGACGCTCCGGCGCCGGTGGAGGACGCGGGCTGGGCCGATTTATTGCCGGGCGACGAGCCGTCGGCGTCGGACGGGATGGTTCTGAAGGAGAGCTTGGATCTGCTGCAGAAGGCGCTGGCGCGCTTGCCGACGACGTACCGCTCGGCGATCGCGCTCTGCGACATCGAGGGCCTGTCTTACGAGGAGATCGCGCAGGTGATGGACGTGCCGGTGGGGACGGTCCGTTCGAGGATCCATCAGGGGCGGGTCCTCCTGCGCAAGGCGTACGAGGAGCTGGAAAAGAAGGGAGGAATGGTCTCATGAGCATTCACATCGAAGGCGTCGAGATTTCCGCGTTCCTGGACGGCGCGCTGGCCGCCGGGGACCGCGCGCGCGTGGACGCCCACCTGGGCTCCTGCGCCGCCTGCCGGCGCGAGCTCGACTCGCTGCGCCACATGAAGCTGGTGCTCTCCTCGGCCCCGCGCCGGAACATGCCCGCGGACCTCGCCCTCTCCCTCGAGCGCCGCCTCGTCAAGAAGACCCCCTTCTTCAAGTCCCTCGTGAAGCCCGCGTTCTGGGTCCCGGCCGGCGCCGTCGCCGCCGCGGCGCTGACCGTCGGCCTCTGGATGAACCGCGCGCGGACAGCCGACGAGATCCCGCTCGAGCCGCTGCTCGCCGCGCACGAGCGCTACAGCGCCGAGGCGCTCGTGTCCGAGGACAACCTGGTGGCGTCCAACTACTCGGACTCGATGAACGACATCTATTCGTCGGATGCCTCCGATTCAGAGCTGCAGTAAGGCCGCCGCGGCGCTGTTGATCGCGGCCGTCGCGGCCTCGTCGGCGCGCGCCGCCTCCGCGCCCGATCCGGTCGCGCTGCTCGACTCGACGCTCGCCCCGCCGGCGGTGCCCTACTCGGGGCATGTGACCGTCACGCAGTGGTTCGGCCGGCAGACGCGCTCCGAGGAGATGCGCGTCTATGTCCGCCCGCCCGACGAGGTCCGGCGGGAATTCCTCGCGCCCGACGGGCGCATCACCAAGGTCTCCGTCAGCGACGGCGACGAGGAGACCGTCTACCTCGTGCGCGCCGGCAAGACCATCCGCGGCGACGCCGTGCACAGCTACGAGAAGGTCCTGCCCGCCGACGTCGAGCGTCAGGCCCTTCTGTCCAACTACGAGCTCAGCGTCGCCACGGCCGAGCCCGTCGCCGGGCGCTCGACGTGGAGGCTGACCATGAAGCCGCGCCTGGAGGGCAAGGCGTGGCAGGTGCTGTGGGTGGACCAGGACACGAAGGTGGTCCTCCGCAGCCGGCGCTACATCCCGCGCCGCTCCTCGGCGAGCCGCGCGCAATTCGACGTCTTCGAGCCGCGCAAGGCGCTGGCCGACGAACTCTTCGAGGTCTCCAAGACCACCGCCGGCGTCATCGAGGCGCGCAGCCTGGCGCCCGATTTCATGACGCTCGAGCAGGTCAACAAGCTGACCGGCAGCGACTCGCGCCTGCCCGACACGCTGCCCGGCGGCTTCGTCTTCGAGAGCGCCGACGTCCTTCCCGTGCACGGGCGCAAGGTCGTCCACGCGCGCTACACGGACGGGCTCATCGTCCTCTCGCTTTTCCAGACCGACCGCAAGGTCAGCATCCCCAAAGGCGGCGTCATCCCCGCGGCGGGCGTCCATCTGCCCGGGCAGCTGCGCGCCTCGAGCGCCGGAAAGCTCATCCAGTGGGGCAGCGGGCGCCGCTGGCACACGCTGATGGGCGACGTACCCAAAGAGCTCGTCGCCGAGATCATCAAGAAGCTCCCCTAGCCTCGAACTTGCTAAAAACCTGATCCGGGTCATGCCGGCGGAGGGAACCTTCTGATCGACGCTCTTCTCGTCTTCGTTTTTCTCGCCGCCGCCGTCGCCCTCGGCGCGCGCGCCCGCTCCCGCGGCGGCCTCGACGACTACGTCGTCGCCTCGCGCCTCCTGACCCTCCCGCAGTTCGTGGCGACCTTGGTGCCCACCTTTTACGGCGGCGTCCTGGGGGTCGGGGAGTTCACCTGGACCTCCGGCCTGTCGAACTGGACGGTCATGGCGCTGCCCTACTACGTCTTCGCCGCCGTCTACGCGCTGTGGCTGGCGGAGCGCGTGCGCGTCACGCCGGGGCTGACGATCGCCGACCATCTCGACGGGGCCTACGGCCCCGGGACCGCCCTGCTCGGCGCGGGCCTCGTCTTCCTCTTGGCGGCGCCCGCCGACGAGATGCTCATGGCCGGGACCTTGCTCTCGCGCCTGAGCGGCGTCGGCCTGGCGGCGGCGACGGCGCTCGCCGGCGCGGCCGGCGTCGCCGCCGTCTGGCGCGGCGGCCTGCGCGCGGACGTGGCCTCGAACCGCCTGCAGATCGTCGTGATGTTCGCGGGCTTCGGGCTGGTGCTGCCGTACGCGATCCATGCGATCGGCGGCCCGGCCGCGCTCGCCGCGCGTCTTCCCGCCGGACATCTGTCTTGGACGGGCGGGATGAGCCCTTGGAAGATCCTGGGCTGGTGGCTGATCGCGGTCTGGACCATCGTGGACCCGGCGTTCCACCAGCGCTGCGCGGCGGCGGAGTCGCCCGCGACGGCGCGGCGCGGCATCCTCGTCTCGATCGCCTTCTGGGCGGTCTTCGACGTGATGACGACGGCGGCGGGGCTCTACGCGCGGGCGGCCGTGCCCCGCCTGGCGAACGCGACGCTCGCGTTTCCGGCCCTGGCCGAGGCGACGATGCCGGCGCTCGCGCGCGGGCTGTTCCTCGCCGGCATCTCGGCCTCGATCTTCGCGGCGCTGCAGGCCAAGACCTTGCTCGCGGCGGTGAGCCTGGGACGCGACTTCGGCTCGCGGCTCAGGCCGGCGGGCGAGGCGGCGGAGGGGCGGCGCGTGCGCGCGGCGCTCGTCGCCGCGGCGGCCTTCTCTTTTGCGCTCGCCCTGCTCGTGCCGTCCGTCGTGGACCTTTGGTACGCCGTCGGCAGCGCGGTCATCCCCGGCCTGCTGCTGCCGATGCTCGGCGTCTACGCGCCGCGCTGGCGCGTGAGCGGGCGCTGGGCCGGCGCGTCGTCGGCGGCCGGCTTCCTGGCCTCGCTCGCCTGGGTGGTCGCGGCGCGGCGCGCGGGCGCGGCGCCGCTGGGCCTGGAGCCGCCGTTTCCCGGCTTGGCGGTCTCGGCGCTGGTCTGGCTCGCGGGACTCGCCTCGGCTCAGACGACCGCGGCCCAGCAGGCGCCGACGAGCACGCCCCAGCAGCCGCAGTAAGCCCAGATCAGCGTCGCGAGCGCCGAGCGCATCACGCCGTGGAAGACGCTGATCCCCCACACGCGCGGGAGGAAGTAAGCGAAGACGAAGCACGTCCCCAGCCAGGTGAACGCGGCGATGAGGGCGCCCTGCGCGGCCGCGGACCAGCGCGGACGGTGCTCCGGGTCGGGCACGAACGTGTAGGTGCCGACGAACGCGGCGAACATGAGGAAGAAGGCGGCCGGGTAGCGGAAGTCGGCGCTGAACAGGAAAGGGATCTGCTTCGCGGGCGACGAGGAGAAGACCGCGTCCCGGGCGATGGGGATCAGGACCAGGAAGATCGCGGTCGCCCCGATGGCGATCGTCCAGATGCCGAGAAGGCCCAACGACTTCAAGCGCCGCATCCAGCCGCCCGGGTGCGGACGGTTCTCGTCGGAGAAGATGTAATGCACGGCGCGAGCCAGCTCGTTGAGCCCGCTGGTGGCCGTGTAGGCGGCGACCATGGTGCTGACCGCCCAAAACCCGGTGCCGCCGTGCACGGACTCGGCCAGCGCCTCCGGGCGCAGGCGGCTCTCGGGCGGCAGCACGTCGCGCAGGAGGATCGCCAGCTGCGGCGCGAGGTTCGCGGAGAAGATCCACGCCACGGCGCGGCTCACGACGATCAGGAACGGCACCATCGAGACGAGGAAATAAAACGCCATGGCGGCCGCGAAGCTCGGCAGCATGACCAGCTTGCCATCGAGGCGTCGCGGGACCGAGGGGAGGCGCCGCAGGAGCGAGGATTTCGCCGTCATGGAACGCGAAGGGTAGCAAATCGCGTACAATTTTCCGCGTGACATCGGGTCTCTCGACGCCGGCGTTCGCCGCGCTGGGCGCGTGCGTGTTCCTCGCGGGCATCGTGGATGCGCTGGCCGGCGGCGGCGGCCTGATCACCTTGCCCGCCTACCTGGCCGTCGGGCTCAACCCGGCCCTGGTGCTGGGCACCAACAAGCTGGCGTCGTGCATCGGCACCTGCACGTCGACGGTCAAGTATCACCGGGCGCTGCGCTTTTCCTTGAAGGAATTCCTCCCGGTGCTCGCCGCGGCGGCCCTCGGCGCGTGGCTGGGCGCCCATCTCGCGGTCCTGGCCGACCCGAGGTGGCTGCGGCCGCTGCTGCTCTTCGCGCTGCCCGTGGTCTCCTGGCTGATCTGGTCGCGCCGGAACTTCGGGCACGAGGACTTGAGTCATCGGCACTCTCGCGAAGCGAAGCGCGTCCGCGGCATGCTGGTCGCGGGGCCCGTAGGCCTCTATGACGGATTCTTCGGGCCCGGCGCGGGCATGTTCTACGCGCTGGGCTTCGTGCGCGTGTGCGGCTACGACCTGCTCGGAGCCACCGGCCGCGCCAAGGCGCTGAACCTCCTGTCGAACGTGGCGGCCCTGGCCACGTTCCTCGCCGCCGGGCGCGTGGCGTGGCGCGTGGGGCTGCCGATGGCGGGCTGCAGCATCGCGGGGAACTACGTCGGAGCGCATCTCGGCGTGCGCAGCGGGGCGAAGGCCATCCGTCCGGTGGTCCTCCTCGTGTGCGCCGGGCTGTTCGCCAAGCTGCTCTTCGATGCCTGTCGGTGATTTCATTCCCGAATGCGCTTCTTGATTTCTCGCGGGGCGGCTGTTACACTCTCGACTGAGCAGGTGCGACCATGAAATCGAAAAGACGGGATTCCCCGACGGACGCTCGATCCGAGCCTCGATTTCCGCCGACAGAAAGTCTCAAGCTCGACGAGATGGGGCGCGTCATCTTCCCGAGAGGCACGAATCCGCCACGGCGCGCGGACTCTCGCGCGAGCGCGAATCCCGGAGAGTCGAGCGCAGGCGCGACTCTCACGGATGCCGACTGCTCCTGTCCTCCCGCTCTCAGCACATGTCCGACCGCGCCGAACCTGATCTGCCCATGCCCGACTCCGCCCGCCAACGTCGATTGCCATTGCCCGCCGGCGAACAGCAGCTGCCCTGCGACCAATAGCGGCTGCTCCGAAAGCTGATTGTCGAAAGGCAAGACCGTGCGCTGGTCCGCGCCCCGAGGAGCGCGTCTTGCCTCCTTTTTTCTGCTCGCGACCGCCTTGCTTGCGCCCTTCGCACGCTCGGCCGGAGAGGTGCGGGAGAATTTCCTGCTTTCGCCTGCGGAGCTCGGCGCTCGTTCTCCCGACGACCTCTCGCGCGCTCAGGCGCTCGACGATTTCGCCGCGTTCGAGCGGCTGATTCGCGAGGCCTACGGCGGGTACGATCACTTTCGGGTCAAAGGCACGGATTGGGACGCCCTCTTTCGCGAGAGCCGTCGAAGGATTCGCGACCGCAAGACCTGGACCTTGACCGCCTATTTCGAACTCCTGAACGAGTTCATCCGCGGCGCCGGGGTCTCCGACGGCCATCTGTGGCTGACGGCGCGCTCCCCGACTCTCTCGCTCCGCGGCTATCCGGGGCTCAAGCGCTGGACGGCGCGTTTCGCCGACGTGTACGTCCAGAAATCGAAAGGGCGCTTCCTCGTGTTTCCCCGCTCTTCGCCGCGAGCCGCGAGGCGCGAGTTGCTCGGCGTCGAAGGCCGCTCTCCCGGCGAGTTTCTTTTTCCGACCTACGATCCGGACGTCGAGGGGCAGCTTTTCTTGCTGGGCTCTTTCGGCGAAAGGCCGATGAGCGAGCTAAGCTGCCGCTTCGCCGACGGCGCGGCCGAGCGCCTCCCCTTGCATCCGCAGAGAATGACGTTCAGCATCGAGAATCGGCCGGCGTTCGAATTCGAGATCAAGGATCGGATTCCCCTCGTTTCTCTCCGGTCTCTGCAGCCCAGCCATGAAACGGACTTGGCGCGCTTCGCGGAAACGGCCGATCGTCTCAAGGACGCGCGCGCGGCCGTTCTCGATTTGCGCGGCTGCGACGGGGGCAACGACGGCTACGGCGTCCGCTGGGTACAAACGCTCAGCAGCGGCACCGTGCACACGCGGATCACGAAGCGCTCGCGCGTTTCGGCCGTCGCATCCGCGGGCGAGATCAACGAATGGCTAAAAATCTTGAGCGAAACGAGCGATCCGGAAGGTCGACGTCATATAGAAGGCTACATCGAGGAAGCTAAAGCGCGCCTCCGGCACATAGAGAGCACCGGCATGCCGCCCGGCTGGAAAACGGAAACCTTCGACCTCCCCGGAGGATCGTCGACGCCGTTCTCCGGAGCTCTGATCATTCTGTCGGACCGCGCGAACGGCTCCGCCTGCGAAGGCTTGATGAAGGTCGCCCTAAGCCTCTCCAGCGCCGTCGTCATGGGAGAGAACTCCTATGGAGTCAGCACGTTCGCGCCCGTGAACCTGTACCGCCTGCCGAACTCCAAGATCGACATTCAGATTGGAGAGGCGGTCAGCACCTTTCGCGGCGATATCTCCGAGGGCAAGGGCATCGCGCCCGATCTCTGGATCGACGAGCCGGACCCCCTGCCCGCCGCGCTCTCGTATGCGCGCGGGCTTCTGGAGAAAGACCGGCGATAACCGCGCTCAGTCCTTGCGCGGTTTTAGGCCGGCGAGCTCGGATAGCGACGGAAAGTTTTGAAGCGGGCACCCCAGCTCGGCGGGATTGCGCGAATCGAGCCCGCGGATCCAGGGCTTGATCTTCTCAGGATCGAGGGAAAACGAGCCGTCCGATAATATTCGTCCGACGTTGTTCGAGTCGCTCTCAAACGCGACGGTGCACTTGGCGAGCCGCCCATCGGAACGCACCACCCAGGAGTTCAATCGGCTGGCATAGCAGACCGCCGATTCCTCGACGGGCGTCATCACCCGGCTGGGAACTCCGGCATCCTCGCAGTCGAGCGAAAAATCCCGCGCGATCTTCAGCGCCGCCGACAACTCCAGCACGGGCAGTTTGGCGTCGTTCGGCCCTCCCAGCCTGGAAAGCGGCCGGAGGAAAAGGGCGAAACGCCGGTCGCGCATTCGCGTCAAGGGAGCGCGCGATCTTTATTATGATGAGGAGGTGATCGACCGCGTGGTCGCCGTTTACGAAGTCCCGGGCCCCGCGGCCGAGGCGGAGCGGATCGCTCAAGCGATCGCGTTCGAGGAGACGGTCGAGGTCCCGCTCGATTTCCCGCTCTCGACGTTCATCCGCGAGCACATCGTCGGCAAGCCCCGTCTCGTCGAAGAGGTCGCCGGCGGCCGTTTCCGGGTCGCGGTGGATTTTCCCGCCTCGCTCGCCTCGGGCCGCCTGGGCACTTTGCTCAACCTCGTCTTCGGCAACGCCTCGATCTGGCCGGGTGTGAAGCTCGTCGACCTTCGCCTTCCCGACTCGTTCCTGAACGAGTTCAAAGGCCCGAACTTCGGGATCGAAGGCCTGCGCAAGATGCTCAAGGTCGAGGGGCGTCCCCTGCTCGCGACGGCTCTCAAGCCCGGCGGCTCGTCCAACGCCGAGCTCGCCGCCACGGCCGCGGCCTTCGCGCGCGGCGGCGGCGACATCGCCAAGGACGACCAGAACATCGTCGACGCGAGCTTCGACGCGTTCAAGTCGCGCGTGACCGCGATCGCGCAGGCCGTCTTCAAGGAGAACGCGAAGTCCAAGCGGCTCTGCCTGTATCTTCCCCATCTCGCGGGGCCGCAGCAGGAGCTCGAGGCGCGGCTCAAGTTCGTCTTGAAACTCGGCCTGCGCGGCGTCCTGATCTGTCCCGCGATCCTCGGCCTCGACGAGGTGCGCCGCCTCGCCTCCAAGCACGAGGCGCTGTTCATGGCGCACCCCGCTTTCTCGGGCGCCTTCTACGCCGACCGCTCGCACGGAATCGAGACTTCTTTATACCTGGGGACGCTGACGCGCCTGATCGGCGCCGACATCACGGTGTTTCCCAACGCCGGCGGACGTTTCGGCTTCACCCCGGACGAGTGCCGCGCCATCGCCGAGCGCTCGAAATCTCCGCTGGGGAATCTTCCGGCGGCTTGGCCCGCGCCCGGCGGCGGCATGAACCTCAAGAACGCCGGCGCGATGGCGAAGGATTTCGGCCCGGACGCGATCTGGCTGGTCGGCGGCTCCCTGCTGATGCAGCCCGGCGGCGCCGAGGCCGGCGCCCGCGCCTTCCGCGACGCGATGCGCAGCGTTTTTCCATCGAAAGATTGATCCCGGGACATATCCGCCGACTTGGTCCGGACCAAGTTTGTGGATAACTCTTCCCGAGATTCTCCATCGCCCCCATGTATAATGGATGCATGGACGAAAAAGGCGCCGAGATCGTCTTCACGACCGACCAGCTCATCGAGGCCGAGCAGGTCCGCGGCCTTCTCGAGGCGAGCGGCCTCCTCGCCCGAGTGCTCGACGGCAACATCGTCTCGATGTTCCCCTGGCTTTCAGGCTGGGCGGGCCGCATCAAGGTCATCGTCCCGCCCTCGCAGGCCGCGGAGGCGCGCGAAGTCCTCGCGGATTCGGGGCTTCTCGGCGGCGGGAAGTCCTGGCTGGCCTGAGACATCCCCCATTGACGCCCCCGTCGGGCACTTGCTATCATTGACTCTTCGCCGTTTTCAGACGTAATAGGAGCGATTTGGCCACGAACACCCGTTTTCAGCAGCGCGCGCCGCAGGATTTCACTCGTGTCAACTCGTCGATCCGGGCCACGACGGTCCGCTTGATCGGCGCCGACGGAAGCCAGATCGGCGTCAAGCCGATCGCCGAAGCCCTGGCGATGGCCCGTCAAGCCGGCCTCGATCTCGTTGAGATCGCCGCCACCGCGACCCCGCCGGTCTGCAAGATTTTGGCGTACTCGAAGTTCAAGTACGAGCAGGAAAAGAAGGAACGCGAAGCTCGCAAGAAGCAGAAGGCCGGGCTCCTCAAGGAACTGCGGTTCCGCCCGAACATCGGGCAGCACGACCTGGACGTCAAGGTCCGCCAGATCGAGGAGTTCATCGACGCGCACGACAAGGTGCGCATCACCGTGGTCTTCCGCGGACGCGAGATGCAGCATCGCGATCTCGGTTTCAAGCTGTTGATGTCGATCCAAGAGAAGCTCGTTTTGAAGGCGGCCGTCGAGCAGGCGCCGATGCCTGACCGCAACCGCCTCGTGATGACGCTGATACCCAAGCCGCACTAGTTGAGGAAGTCATGCCCAAGATGAAGTCTCACTCCGGCGCGAAGAAGCGCTTCCGCACCAACGCTGGCGGGAAGTTCAAGCACGAGCACCCCGGACAGCGCCACCTGATGGCCCCGCTGGGCGGCAAGCGCCGCCGCTTCCTGCGCGGCAGCTCCACTCTGAACAACACCGACGCGAAGACGATGCGCCGGTTCCTCCCTTACGCGTAGAGGCACCATCACATGAGAATCAAGTCCGGCGTCAGCACCCGCGCCCACAAGAAGAAGTTCTTCAAGCTCGCCAAGGGCAATTACTCCGCCAAGAGCACCCGCTGGCGGATGGTCAAGCAGCAGGTCGAGGCGTCCCTCGCCGAGTCCTACATCGGCCGCAAGGACAAGAAGAGCAATTTCCGCTCTCTCTGGATCGAGCGCATCAACGCCGCCTGCCGCCAGAACGACACGACCTACGGCCGGCTCATCTCGGGCCTGAAGAAGGCCGGGATCACCTTGAACCGCAAGATGATCTCCGAGATGGCCGTTCGAGACGGCGCGTCGTTCAAGAAGCTCGTCTCGCTCGCCTCGGGCAGCGCCGCTTAATATCCCGGCCATGGAGCCGACGACGAACCGCGCCGCCTGGGACCAGGCTTACGCGCGGGTCGAGTCGGCGCTGAAGGCCGCCGACGTCGCGCAGTGCGCGGACCTCCTCAAGCTCGAGGAGGTCCGCGTTCGCTTTCTGGGCCGCAAGAGCGAGTTGACCGAGCTCCTGAAGTCCCTGAAAGACCTCCCGATCGAGGACAAGAAGGAGGCCGGCCCCAAGGCGCAGGCCTTGAAGTCCGCGTTCGAGGCCCAGCTGGAGGCGCGCAAGGCCGCGCTCGAGGAAGCCGGCGACGCCGCCGCCCTCGCTCAGGACGCGATCGACCTGACCTTGCCCTCGATCCGCCCGGCGCGCGGGCGCCTGCACCCGCTCACGACGACGCTCGAGGGCATCGCCGATATTTTTCAGCGCATGGGCTACTCCTGGGCGGAGGGCCCGCACGCCGAGGACGACTACCACAATTTCACCGCGCTCAACATGCCGGAGGACCACCCGGCGCGCGACTCGCAGGACACCTTCTATCTGTCCGGCGTGAAGCGGCTCTTGCGGACCCACACGTCGAATGTGCAGATCCGCGAGCTCGAGAAGCCCGGCGCCAAGGACAAGCCTCTCCGCGTCGTGTGTCCCGGGCGCGTCTTCCGCCACGAGCAGATCGACGCCACGCACTCGGCCGTGTTCCATCAAGTCGAGGGGCTGGTCGTCGACCGCAACGTGGGCTTGGCCGACCTCAAGGGCCACCTGCAGGCGTTCCTGGAGGAGCTGCTCGGCTCCGAGACGAAGACGCGCTTCCGCCCGTCGTACTTCCCGTTCACCGAGCCGTCGACCGAGGTCGACGTGAAGTGCTTCTTCTGCCCCGGAACCGGCTGCCCCTCGTGCAAGCACACGGGCTGGATCGAGATCCTGGGCGCGGGCGTCGTGAACCCCAAGGTCCTCTCCATGTCGGGCTGGGACCCGGAGAAGTGGTCCGGCTTCGCCTTCGGCATCGGCGTCGAGCGCGTGGCCATGCTGCTGCACGGGGTGCGCGACCTGCGCGATTTTTACATAAACGACCTCAGATTCCTCAAGCAATTCGATGAAGATCTCGTCTAACTGGCTCAAGGAGCATTTGGACCACGGGCTCTCCGTTGAGGAGCTTTCCGTCCAAATGTTAAGACTCGGCTTCGAGATCGCCGGCGTCGAGCACCACGGCCCGACGTTCAGCGGCGTCGTGGTGGGCAAGGTCCTCCAGAAGGACAAGCATCCCAACGCCGACAAGCTCGCGGTCTGCACCGTCGACGACGGTTCCCAGAAGTGGAACGTCGTTTGCGGAGCGCCCAACGTCGCCGCGGGCCAGACGATCGCGTTCGCCCGCATCGGCGCCGTGCTCCCCGGGAATTTCAAGATCGAAGGCCGCAAGCTCCGCGGCGTCGAAAGCCAGGGCATGATCTGCTCGCGCGCCGAGCTCGGACTGCCCAAGGACGTCGACGGCATCTGGGTCATGGGCGAGGGTCCGGCGCTCGGCACCGACGTCGGCTCCCTGCTCGGGCCGGCCGACGACGTGTTGGAAGTGGAGATCACGTCGAACCGGCCGGATTGCCTTTCCCATCGCGGATTGGCGCGCGAACTCGCGGCCGCGCTGAACAAGCCGCTCAAACCCATTTCCTCTTCGTTGGCTGAGACTCTCTCCAAGACCGTGTCCGTCTCGGTCGAGGACGCCGCGGCCTGCCCGTTCTACGGCGCGCGCCTCATCGAGGGCATAAAAGTCACGGATAGCCCGGCCTGGCTCAAGGCCCGGCTCGAGTCCATCGGCTTGCGCCCGGTCAACAACGTCGTGGATGTCACCAACTTCGTCCTGCACGACGTCGGCCAACCCCTGCACGCCTTCGATGCGGACAAGTTGAATAGCGGAAAAATCATCGTGCGCCGCTCCAAGTCCGGCGAGAAGTTCCTCGCTCTCGATCATAAAGAATACGTTCTTCCAGAGAATTTATTGGTCATCGCCGACGCCGAGCGCCCGGTCGCCCTCGCCGGCGTGATGGGCGGCGAGCTCTCCTCCGTCGACGCGGCGACAAGCCGCGTCGTTTTAGAGGGCGCCTACTTCGCGCCCGCCGAGGTCCGCCGCTCCTCGCAGAAGACGCGCCTGCGCTCCGATTCGTCCTATCGCTTCGAGCGCGGCGCCGACCCCGAGGCGGCGCGCACGGCCGCCGCCCGAGCCACGGCCCTCATCGTACAGCTCGCGGGCGGCTCCGCCGCCAAACCAGCCGAGACGGCGGCGCCCGCCGCGAAGGCCGCTCCCATCAAGTCGTCCGCCGCCCGGATCAACGCGATCCTGGGCGCGGAGTTCGGCGCCGACGAGATCGTCGGCGCGCTCAAGCGCATCGCCGCCGAGTTCACGGGCGACGGCGCTTCCTTCGTCTTCACTCCGCCGTCATGGCGCCGCGATCTGGCGACGGCCAACGATCTGGCGGAAGAGGCGGGCCGCTTCCTGGGCTACGACCGCGTCCCCTACCGCCTCTCTCCGCTGAGCCCGAAGGCCGCGACGACCACGCCCGCCGCCTCCGCCGCGCGCCGCGCCCGTCTCCACCTGGCGTCCCTCGGCTTCAGCGAGTCCTACAACTACGACCTGCTCTCCGAGAAGGCGCAGGCCGCCGCAAGGCTCTCCTCGGACAATCAGCCTCGCGTCGACAACCCTCTCTCCGAGGATTGGGCCGTCCTGCGCTCCTCGCTCCTGCCGGGCCTGCTCAAGAACGCCCAGCACAACCTGAGCCGCGGGGCGGACGCCGTGCGGCTTTTCGAGGTCGGCAAGGTCTACGCGCAGAAGGACGGCGCGGTGACCGAGCAGTGGCGCGTGTCCGGAATCCTCCTCGGCCCCGTGCTCGACGCGCGCTGGCAGGCGGCGCGCGCCCCGCGCGCGGGCTTCCCGGACGCGAAGGCCGCGGTCGAGGCGCTGTTGTCTGGGCTCGGCGCGCTGTCTTGGGCCAAGCCCGGCGAGGGCGCGGCCGGCAAGCGGGTCTGCGACCCGCTCTTCCATCCCTCCAACTCTCTGCGCGCCCTGCTTGACGGCACGCCTGTCGCGACGGTGGGCTGGCTGCACCCGCGCGCCGCGCGCGCCTTCGACCTCGACCGCGAGGGCGCCGTGCTCTTCGAGGCGAACCTCGAGACGATCGCCTCCAAGCCCGCGCCGCGCGTGAAGTTCCGCGAGTTCTCGCCCCTTCCCGTCTCGCGCCGCGACCTCGCGCTCGTCGTCGACAAGACGCTGGCCTACGGCCGCGTCGAGGAGACGGTGCGCTCGTGCCGGATCGACGAGCTGCAGGAACTCACGCTCTTCGACGTGTACGAGGGCAAGAACCTCCCCGAGGGCAAGAAGAGCCTGGCGATCCGGCTCACCTTCGGCCGCTCCGACCGCACGCTCCTCGACTCGGAGGTCGCGGCCTTCGTCGCCAAGATCGTCGCGGCGCTGACCGAGAAGGCCGGCGCCGTCCTGAGAGGCTAGGGCCATGATCGGACCGCTCGAGAGCATCAAGAAGCTCGACGGGATGGTCAAGCAGGCCTCCGAGGCCCTGCGCAAGATCACGGCGGAGAACCGGGTTCTGAAGGAAAAATTGTCCCGCATGGAAGCCGAGAACAAGCGCTCGAAAGAGGAGCTGCGCGAGGCGAAGCTCACGCTCGCGCGCCACGAGCGGCTCAAGGCCCGGCTGGTGAAGCTCTCCGAGAAGCTGGAGCGCGTCTCATGAACGAGAAAGTCGAGGTCCAGATCGGCAGCCGCCGTCTCGTCGTCGAGATGGAGAGCCTCACGCCCATCGAGATCAACGCGCTCGCGCAGAAGGTCACGGAGCGCATGAACGACCTCCAGCAGCAGAACAACAAGGTCGCCGACACCTCGAAGATCGCCCTGCTCGTCGCGCTGTCCTTCGCGGCCGAGCTCGACAAGGAAACGCGCGCGCACGAGACCACGCGGCGCATGCTCGAGAACGCGGCCGACCGGTTCGCGCAGTCCCTGCGCGAGTCGCTGGACGCGGGCGGCGCCGCGGAAGCCCCTTGAGCGAGCTGTTCTCGGCCGGGACCGCCGGCCAGCCCCTGGCCGCGCGGATGGCGCCGCGGACGCTCGACGAGTTCGCGGGCCAAACGTCGCTTCTTGGGCCCGGGAAGCTACTCCGCCGTCTCGTCGAGAGCGGACGGTTCGCCTCGGCCTTGTTCTTCGGGCCTCCCGGCGTCGGAAAGACGGCGCTCGCGCGCTACATCGCGAACCGGTCGAACGCGGAGGTCGTCGAGCTCAACGCGGTGACGGCGGGGGTGGCCGACATCCGCAAGGCGGTCGACCAAGCGAAATATTCCGCGACGAGCCTTGGCCGCAAAACCTTGTTATTGGTGGATGAGATCCACCATTTCAACAAGACCCAGCAGGACGCTCTCCTGCCGTCCGTCGAGCGCGGGGACGTCCTGCTGATCGGCATGACGACCGAGAACCCCGGCTTCTACGTGAACGCCGCGCTGCGCTCGCGCGTCACCGCCTTCGAGTTCCTCCCGATCCCCGAGCCCGAGCTCGCCAAGATCCTCGACAAGGCCGTCGCCGACGCCGAGCGCGGCGTCGCCTCCATGAAGGTCGTGCTGACGCCGGAGGCCAAGACTCATCTTCTCCGTCAATCGGGCGGCGACGCTCGACGCCTCCTCAATGCTCTTGAGATCGCCGCGCTCACGACGTCTCCCGACGCGAAAGGCGAGCGCCGCGTGACCCTCGCCGTCGCCGAAGAGTCGATTCAGAAACGTCAGATACGATACGACAAGAAGTCCGACGACCACTACGACCACATCTCCGCCTTCATCAAGTCCATGCGCGGCTCGGACCCCGACGCGGCGGTGTACTGGATGGCCAAGATGCTCGAGGCCGGCGAGGAGCCGCGCTTCATCGCGCGCCGCATCCTGATCTGCGCGTCCGAGGACGTCGGCAACGCCGACTTCCGCGCTCTGCTCGTGGCCCAGGCGGCGTTCTCCGCCTGCGAGGTCTTGGGCATGCCCGAGGCGCGCATCGTGCTCTCCCAGGCCGCGCTCTTCGTCGCGACCGCGGCGAAGTCGAACGCCGCCTATCTCGCCGTCGACGCGGCGCTCGACGAGGTCCGCGCCGGCCCCACGCGCGAGGTCCCGCTGCACCTGCGCGACGCGAACATGGACGCCAAGGAGCGCGGCCACGGTCAGGGCTACAAGTACGCGCACGACTATCCCGGGCATTGGGTCGAGCAGCAGTACATGCCCGACCCCAAGCGCTTCTACGAGCCCACCGATCAGGGCGACGAGAAGCGCATCGCGGAGCGCCTCAAGCTCCTGCGGGACCGTTAGACTTGTTACGGCGGCCGCAACATCCAGTCTTGACGAAATCGGGATTTTCAGTTACATATAGATGAGCTTTTTCCGCAAACAATCCGAGACACCCGAGAACAAATTGCGTCGACTCCTCTGCGCTAGCGTCGTGGCGGCTCTGGCCGCCGGAACCGCCCGGGCCTACGGCCCGCAGTGCGAGCTCAGCGACTCCTTCAAGACCACCTTCGAGGCCTCCGAGCCCGTCGCGTCGGTGCTCCCCCCGCCGGTGCCGCAGGACGTGAAGGGCCCGCCGCTGGACGAGGCCATCGACGCGTTCATCAAGAAGATGCGCCGCGAGGGCCTGCTCGCGCGCGACGAGAAGACCGCGTGGTCGGTGTACGACATCTCGCGCGACGTCGAGCTCGCCGGCATCAACCAGGACGAGCCCCTGCAGACGGCCAGCCTGATCAAGCCCTTCATCGCCCTCGCCTATTTCGACGCGGTCGCCGACGGCAAGAAGCAGTACACGCCCGAGGCGCGGCACAAGATGGAGCGCATGATCCGCGACTCGGACAACGCCTCCGCGGACTGGTTCGTGCGCCAGCTCGGCGGCCCCGCGGCCGTGCAGAAAAGTCTCAAGAGCAAGTATCCCGGCATGCTCCAGGGCCTGAGCCTCGTCGAGTACATCCCGAAGAGCGGCCGCACTTTCCGCAACAAGGCCTCGGTCCACGATTACACCCGCTTTCTCCACGACCTGTGGGCGGAGCGGCTGCCGTCCTCCCCGGAGATCAAGCGCGTGATGCAGCTGCCCAAGCGCAACCGGCTCCTCCAGCACGCGAAAGAGGTCCCCAACGACACCGCTCTGTACGACAAGACCGGCAGCACCAGCCGCCTGTGCGGCGACATGGGCATCCTCGTGGCTCATGGCAAGGACGGACGAGACTATCCCTACATCCTCGTCGGCGTCATCCAGAAGGGCGGCCAGGCCCGGCACTACATGAGCTGGATCCACCGCCGCGGCGACCTCATCCGCGAGGTCTCCAACATGGCCTACAAGGCCATCGCCGCCCGCTACGGCCTCCTGACCGCCTCCGATCGCTAAGCATTGACGGCCCCGGCTTCAGGGGCTATGCTTGCGCCCATGGACAACGAACCCCTTTCCCCCGTTCCCGCCGCGCCGGCCGCCGATACTCAACTGGACCCGACCGGCGAGTACTCCGCCGGCTTTTGGCTGCGCGCCGGCGCGTACATGATCGACGGCCTCATCGTCGCCGTCGTCAGCGTGATCTTCAATCTGATCCTGCCCGCCGCCGTCAGCGTCGTGGCGCGCCTGCTGCTCTCGGCCGGCTACTTCACGGTCATGCCCGTGCGGTGCAACGGACAGACCGTCGGCAAGATGGCCGCCGGCGTCGCGATCGTGCGCGACGACGGGACCCCGCTGACCTACGGCCGCGCGCTCGCGCGCTGGTTCGGCTACCTCGTCTCGGGCATCACGCTGTGCCTCGGCTTCATCTGCGCGGCCTTCACGCACCGAAAGCGCGCCCTGCACGACTACATCGCCGACACGCGCGTCGTGCGCGTCGAGGAGCTGGGCCTGGGCCGCAAGATCGCCGTGATCGGCGCCGGCCTGCTGTTCCCCCTGCTCGTCGTGCTCGGCATCGTCGCCGCCCTCATGATCCCCAAGTTCTCGAACCTCGGCACCAAGGCCGCCGAGGGCGGCACGAAGGG
>DATNGC010000097.1:0-15629 GCA_035606075.1 Elusimicrobiota bacterium | reverse complement strand
AGGCGGCCGCCCAGGAACTTGTCCGTCATCTCGCAGACGCGCGCGACGAGGTTGCCGAGGTCGTTGGCCAGCTCCGCGTTGTAGCGCTTGCACAGCGCCGCCTTCGAGAAGTCGCCGTCGTTTCCGAAGGGCATCTCGCGCAGGAGGAAGTAGCGGAACGCGTCCACGCCGAACTCCTGCGTGATTTCGTATGGGTCGACAAAATTATTAAGCGACTTCGACATCTTCTGCCCGTCGACGGTCCACCAGCCGTGCGCGAACACGCGCTTGGGCAGCGGCAGTCCCGCCGCCAGCAGCATCGCGGGCCAGATCACGGCGTGGAAGCGGAAGATCTCCTTGCCGACGATGTGCACGTCGGCGGGCCACAGGTCGTCGCGGCCGGCGGCGGCCGACCAATAGTTGATCAGCGCGTCGAACCAGACGTAGATCGTGTGCGCGTCGTCGCCGGGGACCGGCACTCCCCACTTGACCTTCGCGCGGGACACCGAGATGTCCTCGAGGCCGCCCTCGACGAAGCGCAGGATCTCCTGCGCGCGGTGCGGCGGCGCCAGGAAGCCCGGGTTCGCCTTGTAGTGCGCGAGGAGCTTGTCGCCGTAGGCCGAGAGCTTGAAGAAGTAGGTGTCCTCCGCGAGCTTCTGCAGGGGCTTGCCCGAGTCGGGGGAGAGGAGGGTCTTGCCGTCCTTGGCCACGACCGCGTCGGAGGCCTTCACGTAGGCCTCGTTGACGACGTCGTAGAGGCCCTCGTAGCGGCCCTTGTAGATGTCGCCGCTCTGGAGCAGGCGCGCGAAGAGCTCCCGCGCGCGGTCCTCGTGGCGCTTCTCGGTGGTGCGGATGAAATCGTCGTTGGTGATGTCGAGGTGCTTGAACAGCTCGCGGAACTTGGCCGACGTCATGTCGCAGAAGTCGATGGCGTGCTTGCCGGCGGCCTTCGCCGCCTCCTCGATCTTCTGCCCGTGCTCGTCCGTCCCGGTCAGGAGGAAGGCGTGAGCCCCGCGCCCGCGCTTGTAGCGCGCGAGCACGTCGGCGGCGACGGTGGTGTAGGCATGGCCGATGTGGGGCGCGGCGTTGGCGTAGTAGATCGGGGTGGTCACGTAGAATTTTTTCATAGGGCGGCCTCGGCCTCCAGGGCCGCGAGCGTCAGGATCAATTTGGGATCGGCATTGGCGCGCAGGGCGGCGCGCAGGCGCGCGAGCTCGCGCAGCGGCTTCTCGACGTCCTTGAACGAGCCCGCGCCGTCGAGATATTGAATGCGCAGCCTCTGCCCGAGCGCAAATAGAGAGCGCTCAACCTTCAGGCGAGCCGACGGCAGGTCGCGCGGGAGCTTCTCCGCCGCGTCGACGGCCAGCTCCACGTCGTCGACGAGCTCGAGCGCGCGCCCGGCCGAGCCGTCGGACACGGCCGCGAGCGTCTTGGCGTCCTTCACGCCGCGGTCGAGCAGCAGCTTCTCGAGCACGGCGGCGGGCAGCGGACCGAACGGCACCGTGAAGCAGCGCGAGGCGATCGTGCGCGGCAGGCGCTCGCGCTGGGTCGCGGCCAGGATCCACAGCGTGCGCGGAAGGGGCTCCTCGAGCACCTTGAGCATCGCGTTGGCGGCCGCCTCGTTGAGGCGCTGGGCGTCGGGCACGATCGCGATCTTCCAGCCATCGAGCATCGACTTCATGCCGAGGTCCTTGAGGAGATGGCGGACGGTGTCCACTTTCCAGATCTTCTGCTTCTCGACGTCCTCTTCTTCCAGGGACGCCTGGTAGGCCTCATCGAGCACCGAGACGTCGGGATGCGAGCGTCCGTCGACGCCCCGGCAGTCGGCGCACGAAGCGCAAGACGCTTCGCCCGTAAATGGGCGCTCGCGGCAGACGAGCGCCTTGGCGAACTCGAGAGCCGCCAGGCGCTTGCCGACGCCGTCGGGCCCGGAGAACAGCATGGCCGAGGGCAGGCGCTGGGTCGTCAGCAGGCCCTCGAGCGTCTTGCGCGCGCGCGCCTGGCCGAGCACCTTGTCGAGGTTCATCGCGCCGCTCTCGCCAGGATCAGCGCGTGGATCTCGGCCTGCGGCCTCGTGCCGTCGATGAGGACGGTCTTGCGCGAGGACTTCGCGAGCCGCCGGTAGCCCTTGCGGACCGCGACGCGGAAGGAGACGTGCTCGCGCTCGAGGCGGTCGAGCTCGCGCGCCGTGTCCCGGGAGTCGAAATGCTCGACGGGCATGTCGAGCACGAACGTCAGGTCGGGCTCGAGGCCTCCGGTGGCGGCGGCGTTGAGGGCGCGCGTGGTCTTCAGGCCCAAGCCGCGGGCGAGGCCCTGATAGACGTCGCTCGACATCGTGAAGCGCTCGCACACCACCGTCTCGCCGCGGGCCAGCGCCGGCCGGATCTTCTCGGCGACGTGCTGGGCGCGCGAGGCCTCGTAGAGGAACAGCTCCGCCACCGGGTCGATCGAGAGCTGCGGGTTCAAGAGCACCGCGCGCACGCCCTCGGCGACGGAGGTGCCGCCGGGCTCGCGCGTGTGCAGGACGGTCAGCCCGCGCGCGCGCAGAGCCTCGGCGAGGAGCCGGGCCTGGGTGGACTTTCCGGACTTGTCGGGGCCCTCGAGAACGAGGAAGGCCCCGCGTCGGCGGGTCATGCGCGCCATTCTACCAAATCGCCCCGGCGTCTCAGGGCCCGGCCGACGTGGGCCAGCCGTAGTTCTGCACGTCCTGCCAGGAGGTGCGGTTGAGGATGATCGCGGTGGTCTGGAGGTTGCTCGCCGCGGCGGCGTCGTAATAGAACGTCACGCCGGAATTCGACGTCTCGGAGGAGGACCCGACCGAGTAGAGGGCGCCGTAGATGTCCGCTTGGCCGCCGCCTCCGGCGCCACCGAAGTTGCCGCCAACGTACAGCAGCCCGTACACCGCCGTCTTGCCCGTGCCGGCTTTGGTGAGGCCGGCCGGAGAGTAGGAGGAGCTCATGCCGGGAAACGCGGCCGGCGCGCCGGCGTCGTATCCCCGGTAGACGGCCCAGTCGTTGCAGTACTGCTTCCACGCGTCCGACGGGATGTACATGGTGTGGCTGCCGTAGCCCCAGACGCCGTTGGGCAGGTTCATGTTCCCGGTCACGAGCAGATTCCCGACGATGTCGACGCCGGGAGATTGGATCGTCACGTCGCCGTTGACGAAGATCGTCTGGCCGCTGGCGGTGACGCTCCTGAACGTCACGCCGCCCGTCGGCCAATAGCAGCTGTTCGCCGGCCAGGCGCCCGCGGGCCAGCCGGAGGCGGTGGGGCAGGAGGACGCCGCGGCCGAGGACGCGTAGAAGTTCAAGTCGAGCGTCGGCGACGGCGGCAGGCCCGAATAGTAGGAGTGCCATTGGCAGCAGTTGGGACTGTCGCAGTTCGGCGGGTTGGGGTCGGTGTCCTTGCTGATGATGGACGAGGCGGACCAGAACTGCGGGTGGTTCCGGCTGGCGGCGTCGATGCTGTAGGGGCTGGCGACGCCGCCCCACTCGACGTTGACGCCGCCGCCGATCTGGGCCCCGCGGCCGGCGAAGATCGAGATGCCGCCCAGCGGCGCGTTCGAATAGACGGCCTTGATGGCGCGGGTCTCTTTTTTCAGGAAGCTGCGGCCGACGCTGATGATCGTCGCCTGCTGGGTTCCCGGGCCGCTGGTGATCGAGATGGAATAGGTCCCGCTGCCGACGTCGGAGTAGGCCGTATCGAATTTGTAGTTCGTCAACGCCGCGCTCGCGGTCGCGCCGCCGGATTGGAGGGAAACCCACGTCAGCGTCGAGATCGAGATCTTCAGGTAGCCTTTCTCGATGCCCGCCTCGGCGAGGTGCATCGCCTGCGTGCTCGCGGATTCCTTGACCGACCATTTCGCCTCCGACTGGCTGAACATGACCATCAGCGGGACCATGACCAGGAGGACCATGAGCAGCATGATGGCCAGGGGGAGGATCTGGCCTCGCGAGGAAAGGCGGAAAGGAGGGAGTCTCATGAGTTCATGATCCTCACTTTCTGGACGGTCAGCTCGAGCACCTTCGACTTGCCGAGCTGGATGTTCTTGCTCATCGTGAGCGCGACGCTGATGATCGAGACGTCGTCGGTGGCGGGATAAGTGAAGGCGATGTAGCTCAGGTTCTTGGTCAGCACGACGCTGGATTTCACGCCGGCCGCGGACGTGACCGTCTGGATCAGCTGGTCCCCCGACTGGCTGAACGACATGGTGCGGCCGTCGAGCAGCGAGAAGGTGATGCGGGAATACGGCCCCTGGTTGGAGGCGTTGTCGATGACCACGGTGCTGGCCTCGGCCTGGCGCAGAAAGCGGTTGATCTCGCTCAGGCAGGCGCGCGCGTCGCGCTGGGTCTCGGTCCGCGCGCTGGTCATCAGGAAGAAGTTCTGCAGCCCGATCATCAGCGGTGGGCCGACCAAGGAGAGGATGCCCAGGATGGCCACGGCGACCATCATCTCGGTGAGAGTGTAGCCCGCGCGGTTTCGAAGGATCTTCATGGGAGTGTCAGATTCTGGGTCGTGGCCGCGCCGGGACTGACGGCGATGCCCGAGTAGGACTTGATCGCCGTCGTCACGGCGGACGTGCCGCTCAGCGTGGGAACGAACACCTTCAGGTTGTACGTGTTGGAGCCGCGCACCGGCAGCGTGTAGGTTCCGTCGGCCAGGCTGGACACCGCGTACACCGGGCTTTGGGCGGCGGCCGAGGAGCCGTAGATGGCCGGCAGCGTGGACGGGATCGTGCCGGTCGAGGCCAGGATCATCGCGCCGGTGGTGACCAGCGCGCTGTTGTTCTTGACCCAGCCCGTGATCGAGCCGTAGGCGCCGGAGACCGTGAAGGTCCCGATGTTGACGGTCTGGCTGACGAGGACGGTGGCGCTGATGGTGAGAGGGCTGGTGTCCTGCCCGGTGTCGACCACGGGCTCCACGACGTACGTGCCGGTCGAAAGTCCGCGGATCGTGAACACGCCGGCGGAGTTGGTCACCGCGGCGCCCATCTGATTGCCGTTCAAGTTGGCGGTGACCGTGAAATTGGGGATCGGCGTCGAGCCGATCGAGACGTAGCCGGTCAAGGTCCCGCCCTGGGAGAGCACGGTGTCCTCGGTCAGAAGCTGCCCGGCGTTGACGGTGACGGGCACGTCCTGCTCGACGTAAAGCGTGTTCGCGTTGTTCGGGTTGTAGCGGATGACCGCGGCGCCGCTCGTGACGGCCATGAAAAAAAGGCCGTTGGAGTCCGTCGTCTTGGTGACCCCCGCGCAGGTCACGGAGATGCCCGGGATCGGGCCGCCGGTGGTGTTTTCGACCGTGCCCTTGATGAAGCCGTTGTAGGACGTGCTGGACAGCTCGACCTCGTAAGGGGCCGCGGCCGTCCACGACGGGACGGTCGCGGCGTTGGGGATTCCGACCACGGACCCCTGGGTCATCATCACGACGCCCGTGAGCTGGGCGTAGTACGAGTTGAGCGCGATGTCGACGGTCCAGGATCCCGTGGCCACGCCGACGAGCTTGAACGGCGCGTAGAGCTGATTGCCGACCGACGCGGAGACGTAGGCCGTGTAGGTCTGCGTCGAGCCCGAGTTCGAATCGGACGCCGCGACGTAGGCGCCGACCGCGGGCACGCCGGAGATGATCGGCAAGGCCGGGCTGGTGCTCACGAAAGGGGTGAAGTTGAACCCCAGGGTCGAAGGCGAGCCGTAGACCGGGTATTGGAAGTCGGTGGCGTTGTTCTGGGCGTTGTAGGCGCTGCCGTAGGTCCCTCGGCCGAGCGCCGTGGGGCTCGAGAAGCGCACCAGCTGGTTGCCCACCTTGTTGCCGGAGCTGTCCTCCAGCCCATGCGTGCCGTCGGTCGGGATATAGGACCCGTTGCAATAGTGGGCGGGCGGTCCGCCGCTGCCGTTCCAGCAGACTTGGTCGACCGTGTTGTTGGCGGTGTCCGTGAGCTGGATGCCGCCCCAAGACGTGTCGGAGATGGCGTCGGTCTGGTTGTAATAGGCGTTGGACGTCACCCACTGGCCGTTGACGAAGAACGCCTGCGCGTCCGCGATGAGGTAGTAGCCGCCGGATTTGACGTAGGAGGAGACGAAGACGGTGCTGGCGGCGTTGTTCATCAGGTCGGAGTATTGGGTGCCGCCGACGTAGGTGTTGAGTTTGTAGTGCTCGCCCGCCGAGGAGCCGGAGCCGGTCGTGTTGGCCAAGCTGATCTGATAGGTGGTCGGATTGAACAGCTCCACGTATTCCACGTCGTAGCTGTTGGAGCCCGTGCCGCTGGGCTTGACGGCGACGGTCGTGGTCGTGCCGACGACCTCGCTGATGACGAGGCCGGGATTGTACCAGGCGCTGCCGGCGATGGAGCCGCTGGCGATGGCCACCATCGCGGAGGTCACCGTCGCGCCGGAGCCTTGGGGCGCGTTGACGACCGACGAGGTCCAGTCGTAGTAGCCCGGCGTGGACATCGAGACGGTGTAGGTCCCATGGTGGACGCGGAACGAATAGGAGCCGTCGGCCGCCGTGATCGCGGTGTAATCGGGGTACTGGTCGACCGAGACGTTGACTCCCGCCAGGTTCGTGAAGCCGACCGCCGACTGGGCATTGCCGGAGATCGACGAATCCAGGGGGCCCACGTTCGGGTTCTCGAGGAGGTTGGACAAAGTCCAAGATTTCCTGACGCCGGCGTCGCTCCAGACCACCGTGACCGTGATCTTCTTCATGCCGGTGTCGGGATACGTCAAGGAGACCGAGCTGACCACGTCGTTGACGACCTGGACCATCTCGACCAAAGTGTAGCGGGTGAAGGTCATGCCGCCGGTGACGATCGTCTCGGGGCTGTATTCGCCGTTGTCGTAGAGGACCGCCGGGTTCACCGTGTTGTCGGTCGCCGTCGTCGTCGCCACCAGCAGCCCGTAATACGTCAGGTTCTTCAGCGACTCGATGCGCTCTTGTCCCAGGTTGGTCGCCAGCGTCTTGGCGCGCGAGACGTGGATGGACGTGCCGATGTAACGGAAGGCCCCGAACATGCCGAGGACCCCGATCGACAGGATCACCATGGCGACCATCAGCTCGGTGATGGTCGTGCCCGCGCGGCTCCTCGACGTATGTCGGCCGTGTATCGGTTCCATGAATGCTGCATGAGTATAAGTCCTTGCCCCGGGCAAATCAAGCGAACGTCCGGTGAACGAAACGTGCGCCCGGTCACAGGCGCGCCGTTCGGGGTCCCGGCCTATTAAGAGGAGGACTCAGGAGCAGGCGGAGTGGCCGCAGTCGTGGCAGGTCGGGCCCGAGCAGCCGGACTCGAAGGACACGTTGCGCGAGAAGCACTTGGGGCAGTGGTCCGCGCGGAGCTCCTGCGCGGGCGCGGCGGCCTCCGCCTTGCCGTCGAGCCAGCCGGTCTTCTCCAGGTGGGCGCGCAGGGCGATCGAGATCGCGTGCGGGATCGAGTCTACGCGCGACGGCCCCAGGCCGATGGGCCGGTCGCCCTTGACCGAGTTGAGGTGCTTGAGCAGCTTGAGCGGATCGCCGCCCTCGGAGAGGTACTTGGAGATCAGGATGCCGACGAGGGACGTGAGCCCCGAGATCTCGGTGCCCAGCGGCGGGATGTTGGCGAAGAGCTGGAAGGGCCCCTTCTCGTCGTAGTTGACGTGCAGGTGCAGGGGGCCGTAGCCGGTGCGGATCTGGTAGTACTCCGACGACAGGCCGAACGCCGCCTCCGGCTCGCGGCGCTTGGACTTCGACGTCGCCGGCGCCAGGTTCAGCACCTGCTGGGCCTTGGAGCCGTCGCGGTAGACGGTGATGCCCTTGCAGCCCGCCGAATAGGCGAGCAGGTAGGCGCGGCGGATGTCCTCGACGGAGGCCTCGGCGGGGAGATTGATGGTCTTGGAGACGCCGTTGTCGGTGTGCTTCTGGAAAGATGCCTGCATCCGGACGTGAACGTCGACGGCGACGTCGTGAGAAGCCGCGAAGACCTGTTGAATAGGAAGAGGGATCTCCGGGATGCCCCGGACGGATTTCCCGTTCTCGTCGATGCGCTTCCACAGCCGCTTTTCGCCGAGCCCGAACCAGTCGCGCGACTCGGCGACCTCCCGGAAAAGGGGGTTCGCCTCGAAGAACGTGTCCTTCTCGTCCGGTTCCAGGCCCTTTTTCGTGGCCTCGAGAGCTTTCGCGTTGTAGCGAGTATAAGCGATCGCGAAGAACGGCTCGATCCCGCCGCCCTGCAGGCCGGCCGCGATGGCGATGGTGCCCGTCGGCGCGATGGTCGTGCGCGCGCAGTGGCGCGGGTAGAGCTTCTGCCCGCGGAAGTGCTTCGAAGCGGGATCGTAGGCCGAGCCGTGCCAGTTGGGGAACACGCCGCGCTCGCGCGCGAGCGCCTCCGACGCCTCGAGGGCGGCGCCGCTCATAAACGACATGACCCGATCGCCGAGCTCTAACGCCTTTTCGTCGTCATACGGGATTCCGGTCTTCACGAGCATCTCGGCCCAGCCCATGACCCCGAGGCCGATGCGGCGATTGCCTTTCGCGAGCCGTTCGATCTCGGGTAGAGGATAGTCGTTCACTTCGATCACGTCCTCCAGAAATCTCGTCGCGAGCGCGACGGCTTCCTTCAGGCGGGGGTAATCCACTTTCCCAGAGAGGATCTCTCCGACCACGAAGTTGGAGAGGTTGAGGGACCCGAGATTGCACGGCTCCCACGGCAGCAGAGGCTGCTCGCCGCACGGATTGGTGCTCTCGATCGCCCCGAGCTGGGGCGTCATGTTCGACCCCGATTCGTTGATGCGGTCGAGGACGACGTAGCCGGGGTCGCCGGTCTTCCAAGCGTTCTCCACCATCGCGTCGAACACGGCCTTGGCGCGGACCTTGCCCGCTTTCTTGCCGCCGTGAGGGTTGATCAATTCGTATTCCGCGTCCGCCTCGACCGCCTGGAAGAATTTCGAGTCCACGCCGACGGACACGTTGAAGTTCTCCATGACGCCCGCCGTCTGCTTCATGGCGATGAAGTCCAGGATCTCGGGATGGTCGTAGCGCAGGATCGCCATGTTCGCGCCGCGGCGCGTGCCGCCCTGCTTGATGACGTCGGTCATCGTGTCGAACAGGCGCATGAAGGAGATCGCGCCCGAGGCCACGCCCTGCGTCTTCATGACCTTGTCGCCCGCGGGGCGCAGGCAGGAGAACGAGAAGCCCGTGCCGCCGCCGGACTTCTGGATCAAGGATTGGGCGGCCAGGGACTTGGTGATGCCTTCCATGGAGTCGGGCACCGGGAGCACGTAGCAGGCCGAGAGCTGCTGGAGCTCGCGCCCCGCGTTCATGAGCGTGGGGGAGTTCGGCAGGAAGTCCCAAGAGGCCATGAGGCCGTAGAACTTCTCCGCCCAGCGCTCGCGCAGGGCCTTGGCGGCGGGGACCTTCGCGCAGACTTTCTCCAGATTATCGAGCAGGCGCCGAAAGTTCGCCTGGCGGCTCGCGTAGTCGGGCTGGGCTTGGTGATAGAGGGAGTACTTCGCCGCCGGGGCTTTCCCCGCCGCCGGGACGCTCATGACCTGGCGATCGACGCCCTCGAACGCGCCCCACTCCTCGGCTTGGGGATGCAGCACGACCTCGCCAAGGGCGACGTTGCGCGCCACTCCCAGCAGCCACGCCTCCGGCGAGGCCTCCCCGCGCAGATACTTGTCGCGGAGGACCTTGAGCTGGTTGGGGGTGAGACTGAGCTTGGCGGGCGCGTCTTTCGGCTTGGACATGGGAAAACCCCTCTGCTTGAAGTGTAACACCCCTTCCGGGCGGTTTCCAGGCTCATGCAACGATGCGGCTCGGCCCGCCGGCAGGCCCTGGAACGTATTGCGTTTCGACGGACTTTTTGATACTATCTCAGTCCACCTCAACAGGAGTTCTATCCACATGTACGCGATCATCGAGACGGGCGGAAAACAGATTTGGGTCGTTCCCGGCGAGACCGTGAAGGTCGAGAAGCTGGAGGCCGAGCAGGGCGCGAAGCTCGAGTTCAAGGCGCTCTGGGCCGTCGGCGACGCGAAGGAAGGCCAGGAGCCGACCTACAGCCAGAAGGCCAAGGTCACCGCGACGGTCGTCGCGCAGGACCGCGGTCCCAAGATCATCGTCTTCAAGAAGCGCACCAAGAAGGCGTACAAGAAGCGCATCGGCCACCGCCAGTGGCTCACCCACATCAAGATCGACGCGATCTCCCTCAACTAATATATGGCCCACACAAAAGCTCAAGGCTCTTCCTCGAACGGACGCGACTCCCACGGACAGCGGCTCGGCACCAAGCGCTACGGCGGCGAGCTCGTGAAGTCGGGCATGGTCATCGTGCGCCAGCGCGGCACGAAGATCCTCCCGGGACTCAACGTCGGACTCGGCAAGGACCACACGCTGTTCGCCAAGATCGAAGGCGTCGTGACCTTCGAGTGGGCGAAGAAGGACAAGCGCATGGCGTCGGTGTACCCCGTCGCCGGCAAGTCCGCCGCCAAGTCCGCTCCCAAAGCCGTCGCCGCCAAGTAAGGACTTAGCCTTTCCGCGCGCAACGCGCGCATCCACTGGCGACCGCGCGCGCATGCGCCGGTCGCCAGTCCTCTTATAGGCAAACTCTCATGAACTTCATCGACAAGGTCCGCGTGTACGTGGCCGCCGGCGACGGCGGCGACGGCTCCCTGTCGTTCCGGCACCTGAAGTTCCTGGAGTTCGGCGGTCCCAACGGCGGCGACGGGGGCAAGGGCGGCGACGTCTGGTTCGAGGCCGCCTCGCGCCTGACCACGCTGATGGACCTGCACTTCCGCCCGCACGTCGACGCGCGCCGGGGCAGCCACGGGAAGGGCTCCAATTGGACCGGGGACAGCGGAGAGGACGTCACGATCTACGTGCCGGTCGGCACCGTCGTCCACAAGGACGGCCGCCTCGTGGCCGACCTGCACAAGGATGGCCAGCGCTGGCAGGCGGCGGCCGGCGGCCGGGGCGGACGGGGCAACCATTCGTTCAAAAACATCCACAATACCGCTCCTCGTCTCGCGGAGAAGGGCGCGCCGGGCGAGAAGTGCACGCTCGACCTCGAGCTCAAGCTCCTGGCCGACGTGGGCATGGTGGGCTTTCCCAACGCCGGCAAGTCGAGCTTCCTGGCGCGCGTCTCCGCCGCCAAGCCCAAGATCGCCAACTACCCGTTCACGACGCTGTCTCCGAACCTCGGCGTCGCCTACCACAAGCACGTGAGCTTCGTCGTCGCCGACCTTCCGGGCCTCATCGAGGGCGCGGCCGAGGGCAAGGGCTTGGGCGTGAAGTTCCTCAAGCACACCGAGCGCACGCGCGTGCTCATCCATCTCGTGGACCCGGCGGGCTATATGGGCGAGGACCCGGTGTCCGGCGTCAAGACCATCGAGAACGAGCTCAAGACCTTCAGCCCCAAGCTCGCCAAGGAGCCCCGCCTGCTCGTCGTCAACAAGATGGACCTGCCCGAGGGCGAGGCCGTCTTCAAGGCCCTCAAGAAAAAATACAAGGACCGCGTGCTCGCGATCTCGGTCGCGACCGGCCAAGGGCTCGACGCCGTCCTCGACCGCGTCATCGAGCTGCTCGCCAAGAGCGACGGCCCGGTCGATTTTGAAGACAAGGTCCAGGATGAGACCCTGCACAAGGTCGAGCAGGGCTTCTCGGTCCAGAACCAGGGCGGCGGCTTCTTCCTGCTCAGCGGCAAGTACGTCGAGCGCGTCTCCGCGATGCTCGACGTGAGCCTGCCCGAGGCGATTCAGCGCTACCAGAACACCCTGCGGCGCATCGGCGTCGACAAGGCCCTCAAGAAGGCGGGGATCAAGAGCGGCGACAAGGTCCGCTGCGGCGGCTTCGAGTTCGAGTGGTCGGAAAGGAAGGCCAAGCCCCTGCCCATCAAGAACCGCGACAAGCGCACGCGCATCGGCATCGGCAAGAAATGAACACGCTCAAGGAGTACGAGGCCCGCCTGATGGACCCGAAGGACGTCTCCGGGGCGTACAAGTTCTGCGCCGACCTCGCGGGGCGCCACTACGAGAACTTCCCGGTCGCCTCGCTGCTGATCAAGAAGGAGTTCCGCCGCCACGTGGCCGCGCTGTACGCGTTCGCGCGCATCGCCGATGATTTCTCCGACGAGCCCGAGTACGAGGGCGTCCGTAAGGAGCGCCTGCTCGACTGGCGCCGCCAGCTGGACGACATCGGCTCCGCGCCGCCGTCGCACCCCGTCTTCCTGGCGCTCGGCGCGACGCTCAAGGAGCTCGACCTCCCCAAGCAGCCCTTCGACGACCTGCTGTCGGCGTTCCTGCAGGACACGGACAAGCGCCGCTACGCGACCTACGACGAGGTGACCGACTACTGCCGCCGCTCGGCCAATCCCGTCGGGCGCATCGTGCTCATGATCCACGGCTTCCGCGACGAGGAGCTGTTCCGCTACTCCGACAACATCTGCACGGCCCTGCAGCTCGCGAACTTCTGGCAGGACGTCTCGGTGGACCTCAAGAAGGACCGCGTCTATATCCCCGAGGAGGACTTCGCCGCGCACGGCTACTCCGAGGCGGACCTGCGCATGGGCGTCTACAACGACCGCTTCAAGAGCCTGATGAAGTTCGAGGTCGCCCGCACGCGCTCGCTGTTCGAGCAGGGCCGCCCGCTGCTGAGCCGCGTCAAGTTCCCGCTCACGATGGAGCTGCGCCTGACGTGGCTGGGCGGGATGCAGATCCTGAAGAAGATCCACCGCCTCGACTTCGACGTGATCCGCACGCGCCCCGCGCTGAAGAAGCGCGAATGGATCCCCCTGGCGGCGCGCGCGCTCGCCGGCGCATGAACCCCGCGCCCCCGCGCGCCGAGAAGAAGAGCAATTTTTTCCTGGGGTTCATCCTCCTCCCCAAGGCGAAGCGGGAGGCCTTATCCGCCGCTTATGCCTACTGCCGGCTGATCGACGATATCGTCGATAACACCGAAACTCCGAAGGACGAGGCGCGCAAGGAGCTTGAGTTCTGGCGCCGCGAAATCGAAGCTCTTTATTCGGGAAGAGCGACTCATCCTATCGCGAAGGCTCTTGAAGCCCCCGTCTCTTCGTACAAGATCCCCAAAGAAGCCTTTCTCGAGATGATCCGCGGCTGCTCCATGGACTTGGAGCAGTCGCGCTACGAGACCATCTCCGACCTGGAATCCTACATGCGCGGCGTGGCCTCCTCCGTCGGCGTCATGTGCGTGCACATCTTCGGCTGGAAGCACACGCCGCCCGAGCGCATGCGCGAGTTCGCGACCACGTTCGGCTACGCTTTTCAGCTCACCAACATCATCCGCGACGTGGGCGCGGACTTGGAACTGGGGCGGGTCTACCTGCCGCAGGCCGATCTGCGCGCAGCGGGCTATACCGTGGAGAAGCTCGCTCACCGCGAGCACGACTTCGCCTTCGACCATCTGATGGCGGGGGAGTACAACCGCGCCAAGGAGTACTATGCCCGCGCCCGCGGCCTGGTCGATCCGCGCGACCGGCCCGCGCTGCTTCCGGCGGAGATCATGGCGCACGTGTACGAGGGCCTGCTCGACGAGATCAAGGAGCAGAAGTTCCGGGTGCTCTACCAGAAAACCAGATTGCCGGGTCACCGGAAGCTTGTCCTCGCGCTCAAGGCCTGGGCTTACTGCCATGGCTTCTGAACAGGATGATGTTTTAGTCCTCGGCGGCGGCTTCGCGGGGCTCTCCTGCGCCGTCGCGCTCGCGGGCCGGGGCAAGAAGGTGCTCGTGCTCGAGAAGAAGCCTCACCTGGGCGGCCGCGCCTACTCCTTCGAGGAAAGCGGGCTCGACGTCGACAACGGCCAGCACTTGTTCATGGGCTGCTATCGCGCGACGCGGCGCTTTCTCAAGGCCATCGGAACGGAGTCCCGCCTCGACATCTACCAGGACATCGTCGTCGACTACGCCGAGCCGGGCGGCAAAAAGGACCGGCTGGCGTGCCCGTCGTGGCTGCCCGCGCCGCTGCACTTGGCGGCCGGCCTCATGGGACTCAAGGGCGTCCCGCTGCGAGACAAGGCCGCGCTGATCGCCTTCGACGAGTCGCTCAAGTCGATGAAGAAAGGGGAGATCCCCGCGGCCATCGAGAAGTTGACGGTGCGCCAGTGGCTCACGTCGCTGGGGCTGTCGCCCGTCTTCCAGACGCGCTTCTTCGATCCCGCCGCCATCGGCATCCTCAACGACAAGCCCGACGTCGCCTCCGCGGCGGGCTTCGTGCAGGCCCTGCGCGAGATGTTCTTCACCGGCCGCGAGTCCTCGCGCTTCGCGCTGGCGAAGACCGGTCTATCCGACCTCTACACCGAGGCCGCCCGCGATTACATCGAGAAGCGCGGCGGCCGCGTGATCTCGACGGCCAAGGTCGCGGGCCTGATCGAGTCCGGCGGCCGCGTGCGCGGCGCGGTGACGGACATGGGCTCGCGCTTCGAAGCACGCCATACTGTTTCGACTCTGCCGCCGTGGGATCTGAAAAAGCTCGCTCTTCCCGCCGCCGTGCGCGGCCCGTGGGAGATGCTGGCTCCCGCGCCGATCGTAGGCGCGACGCTCAAGCTCGATCGGCCGGTCATGGACGAGCGGTTCGTGGGCATGCTGAACACCGAGACGCATTGGGTTTTCAATAAGACCAAGATCCATGGGCTGAACGGCGAAGGGCAGACCATCGCCGTCGTCATCTCCGGAGCGCATGCCGAGGTCGGCTACTCTCCTGAGAAAATCATGGAGATCGCGAAGAGGGACCTGTCTTCATGTCTGCCCGACTTCGCGAAAGCGAAAATATTAGCCTCCAAGGTCGTCAAAGAACCTTTCGCGACGCTCTCGCCGGTTCCCGGCGCTGAGGCGCTCCGTCCTCTCCCCGGAAGCGGCATGGACGGCTTTGCCTTCGCCGGCGACTGGACGCGCACCGGCTTCCCCGCCACGATCGAATCCGCATGCGTTTCCGGCGAGCGCGCCGCCGAGAGTCTGCTCGCTTGATTGGGTTTCGCCATCTCGCTCCGGAGCGAGTTCCCCGTCGAAAATGTTAATTTTGTGCCTGGCCCCTTTGTTAATATAATCGGGGAACGTCGACGGGGGAGGGCGAGATGATCAAGTCCGACAAGTGGATCCGCGAGAACTGCCTGAAAGGGAACATGATCGATCCCTTCGTCGAGCGCCAGGACGGCAAGGGCAAGATCTCCTTCGGGCTCTCCTCCTACGGCTACGACATGCGCGTGGCCGACGAGTACAAGGTTTTCACGAACGTCCACGGCGCGATGGTCGACCCCAAGAAGTTCGACGAGAAGGCCTTCGTCGACATCAAGGCGCCCGAGTGCGTGGTGCCGCCGAACTCCTTCGCGCTGGCCCGCTCGCTCGAGCGCTTCAAGATCCCGCGCGACGTCCTGGCGGTGTGCCTCGGCAAGAGCACGTACGCGCGCTGCGGCATCATCATCAACGTCACCCCGCTGGAGCCGGGCTGGGAAGGCTACCTGACGATCGAGATCTCCAATACCACGCCCCTGCCGGCCAAGATCTACTCCAACGAGGGCATCGCCCAGCTTCTGTTCTTCGGCGGCGACCAGGTCTGCGAGACGTCCTACTCGGACCGCAAGGGCAAGTACATGGACCAGGTCGGCGTGGTCCTGCCCCGCATCCTCGCGACGAAATGATCCTCGTCCCGCTGCTGCTGGCGCTGTCTCGG
>DATNGC010000096.1:0-11754 GCA_035606075.1 Elusimicrobiota bacterium | reverse complement strand
ACCTAGTCTAGCTGGGCCCTTTCGGTCGCCGCAGGGCCCATGGTCCTAGATCGATCTGGGCCCAAGGACCTAGGACCTAAGATTTGTCGTTGTTCCCGTTCGGCCCAGAGCGAGCGCGCGGGGCGCTGATATCATTAAGGCAGACGCCGGAGCATCTCACGGAGTAAAAATGACCCGTATGGCCAGACGCCTTCGCGCCGCGCTCAGCCTCGCTCTCGCCGCCTCCATCGTCCTCCTGTCGCCCGGTCTCGAGGCGCCCCGGATCTTCGCCCAGGTCGTCGTCCGCGCGGCGCCCGTGGCCGTCGCGCCCGCCGGCGCCATCGGCTCGGCTGCCGTCGTCGCGCCCGCCGCGCTGGCTCCCGCGCTGACCCTCGCCGCGCCGTCGCTGTCGGCCGCTCCGTCGCTCTCCGCCGCGCCCTCCGCGGCCGCTTCCGCTTCCATGCCGGCTCTCGCCCGAGCGCTCGCTCCTCACCTTGAGGCCGCGGCCAAATCCGACGTCACCGCCTCCGGCGCCGCCGCGGCGGGCCAGGGGATCGAGGACGCTATCACCGGCCAGCGCTCCGCCGGCTCGGGCGACGTCTCAGTCGACGCCGAAGGCGTCGCCGGCGCTTCCGCGCTCGGCCTGGCCGCCGCCGCCTCCGCCCCCGCCTCCGAAGCGCCGAAGTCCGGCGTTCCGGCCGCCGCCTCTCCCGCCGCGGTCAAGACCGTCGATTCCGCCGTCTCCTATCGCGTTCACCGCCTCCTGCTGAAGCTCGTCGCCGCGCTGACGGGAGCCGTGTTCAGCCAGCCCGTCGCGGGCGGCGCGCTTTCGCGCGCCGTGATTCGATCCGCCGCCGACCGCCGCGCGGTGTTCTCCGATTTCGACGACACGCTCGCCGCGTACAACCAGGTCCTGCCCGCCGACATGGTGTCGGCCGTGCAGGCCGTGAAGGCCGCGGGCAAGGACTTCGTCGTCATCAGCGACCGCGGAGACGAGCCGCGCCCCAACATGCTCACCGTCTTCGACTCGCTGGCCTCCCTGCCGGTCGAGACGCGCGCCGGCATGTACGCGGCCGCCAACTCCGGCGGGCGCGTGTATCGATACGACGACCAGGGAACGCCGGTGCGCGTGTTCGAGGCTCCGGGGTTGGACGACGCGGCCAAGGCCGAGATCACCGCGGCCGCCGAGGCCACGAAGGCCCGTCTTAAGGAACTGGGCGCCGAGCCGCACGTCCCCGGCGAGACGAACAAGATCCCGACCGAGTCCTGGAGCACGTACGGCTACACGCTGATGCTCAAGATCGGCTCGAGCAACGCGCAGGTGCGCGGGGCCGCCGACATCCTGCAGGCCGAGCTGTCCTCCCGCGGCGTCGACGTCGAGGTCAATCCGCGCTTCGCCAAGGACCCGGCGAACCCTCCTTACATCACCTTCTCGGTCGTCACCAAGCAGACGTCCGCCGCCTTCATCGCGAAGGCGCTGAAGCTCCAGGCGAAGGACGTCGTCGTCATCGGCGACAGCATGTACTCTCCGCACGAGGCCAAGAAGGCGTCGTGGCTCACGCGCCTGGGCGAGCGGGTCGCGGGCCGCGCCCTGCCGCCGACGGGCAACCGCACCGACGCGAACATGGAGAAGGCCCTCCCGGGGGCTCTGACGCTGAGCGTCGGCGCGACCGGCGACCCGCGCACGAAGAACCTCTGGGTGCTCGGCGGCAAGGGGCCCGCGGTCACGCGCGAGGTCCTGCTCTCGGTCGCGTCCAAGACGCGCGCCCGGCTCGACGCCAAGCGCGAGGCCGCGGAGACGGCCCTGCACGCCGCCGGCGCCGCGGCCGTCATCGCGGCGACCGTCGCCGCGGTCTATCTCTTCGCCCACGGCTTCGCCGAGTGGGTCGCGGAGATGGAGCGCCAGCTGCGTCAGAGCTCCGGCGACATCATGCAGGGCGGGGCGCTGTTCGGCGGGATGGTCGGAGCCTACGGCTACGCCGCGCGCAGCTTCGCCCTCGACAACCCTTCCGGCGCCTACGCGGAGGCTCGCAAACAGGCCGTCGAGATCGCCGCCGCGCGCGGCGTGTCCGCGGACCAAGTCCGCTTCGTCTCCGCCACCGCGTCCATGCCTGTCCATCAGGGCGCGCACTGGCATTACGCGTTCTCGATCCCGGGCGCGCTGATCTACGCGGACGCCAGCCGCTTCCTCGGCGGATCGAACGAGATCCGCACGTCCGTTTATGAGAACGCGCCGGCGCAAATGGGCCTGCCGGTCGCCCTCGACCCGGTCCATTTCGCGATGGGGACCAAGCAGGTCGACCCCCAGCAGGCTCTCGACGCCGCGCGCCGCGCCCAGCCGGGCATGAGCGCCGGGGTCGGCCTCTCGCTCGTCTACCAGGAGGAGCCGGTCTCCGGCGACAAGGACCTCTGGTACCGCTTCTTCGACGACAAGGGCGCGATCGTGGCCGTCAACGCCCGCACCGCGGAGGCGCGGGTCGAGTCCGCTCTTCCTTCGAAGGACTCGCTGAGAGCCTCGATCTCGCCGGCGAGCCCGGTAGACGGCTTCTCCTCTTATGTCTACGAGACGGGGTACGCGGCCGCGAAGGAGCTGGCGGCCAAGGCCGGCTACAGGACCGACAACCTGCGCTTCTCCAGCGCGAAGCTGTCGCCGCGCGCGTGGGGAGAGGACTGGACGTTCACGTTCGTCTCGCCGCGGGAGAGCGGCTTGAAGGATCCGCGCGCTTATGAGGTCGTCGTTCGCCGCACGATGGTCAGCGAGACCCAGCTCGACGCGATCTCCTCCAAGGACTTGGGCGCGATCGGCTTCGCCCGGATGCCTTCGACGTATCCGGCTTCGCTGTTCGCCGAAGCCGTCAAGATCGCGCCGATGGACGTGGTCAAGACCTCCGGCGGCGACGCCCGGACGCTCGAGCTGCAGGCGCGCTGGAACGACGCGGGCACCAAGGCCCTGCTCGCCTACGTCGTGCGCGGCGACAAGGGCCGCGAGCTGAACTCGGTGGACGCGGCGACCGGCGAGGTCTCCGTTCCCAAGCCGTACGAGAAGCTCAAGCAGGCGCTGATCACGTTCGGCATGATCGCGGCGACCGCCGGGCTGTACGCGCTGATGTACTGGGCGATCTCTCACGCCCCGGCCGCCTCCAGCTCGATCCAGGTCCCCGACGGCTGGCAGGGGCCCATCCCGAGCAGCATGGACATCGGCGCGATGTTCGGCGGCACGCTCGCCGCGGCCGGCGCCGCCAAGCTCCGCGGCAAGAAGGCCAAGGTCACCGACGAGCAGGTGCGCTCCGCCGCGGCCTCGGCGGCGTCCTACAAGGGCCGCCCGTGGTCGCAGACCGAGTACAACATGTCGTATTCCAACGCGCTCGAGAGCCTGAAGAAGAGCGGCGCCACGAAGGCTCAGATCGAGCTCTTCGAGAAGCTCTGCGCCGAGGCCCCCATCCGCGGCGGCAGCTTCAACCCCTGGTCCGGCGACTAGGCAGCCCGGACGACCGTTTCCCCGAAGCGGGGTGAAATGGTAGAATCGCGCCGATGACCGCGCAAAGCGTGCTGATCTGGGGGGCCTTCTCCCTTTATACGGCGGCGACCTTCGCGGCGTTCGGCTACCTCTTCACCAAGGACCACCGCGCCAGCCGCGCGATGCTCACCTTGCTGGGTATCGGCCTGCTCCTGCACGCCGCCGCTTTCGCCGCGCACGTCGCCGCGTTCTGGGCCTACCCCGAGAACCGCTTCTTCCTGCCGCTGACCTCCTTCTTCGGCGCTCTGTCCTACATGTCGCTCGCGCTGGCGGCGGCGTTCTTCGTCGTCGAGGGCCGCAACCGCCTGGGCATCCTCGGCGCGTTCGTCCTGCCATTCGCGGCGGGGGCTCTCGGCCTCGCGGTCATCTTCGCCAACCCGGAGAGCGCCCCTCTCGCCGAGCCGCTGCGCTCCTACTGGCTCAACTTCCATCCCATGCTCCTGATGACCGCGTACGCGGCCTTCGCGAACGCGGCGGGCGTGAGCATCGCCCTGCTGATCCAGGAGCGCCAGATCAAGTCGCGCAAGCCGAACGAGCTGTGCTACCGCCTGCCGCCGCTCGACGAGCTCGACGCTCTCAACGGCAAGATCATCGCCTGGGCCTACCCCGTGCTCCTGATCGGACTCGCCATGGGCTTCGTCTGGTCCTACATCGACTGGGGGACTTTCTGGACGAACGACCCGAAGATCAAGGTCGCCCTCGTGACCGCCGCGATCTACGGCTGGTTCGTCGAGCAGCGCTACGTCGCGGGGCGTCGCGGCCGGCGCGCCGTCTACGTGTCCCTGCTCGGCTTCGCGTCCGTCCTGTTCACCTTTTTCGGCGCCGAGGTCCTGAGCGGCCGCCACTCGTACATGGTGGGGCCGCGATGAAGCTCCTCTCGCTGAGCTGGAGCCATCGCTCGACCGCCTCCACCGCGCGCGAGGCGCTGGCCGCCGTGCCCGTCGAGCGCGTCCTCTCCGAGCTGCGCGGGCGCGGGTTCAAGGAGGCCGTCGCCGTCTCGACGTGCAACCGCTTCGAGCTGTACGCCGCGGGCGGCGAGTCGGACGCCCCCGACGCGGCCGGATTGCTCGACGCCCTGGCCGAGCTCGCCGGCGCCCCCGTCGAGGCCGAGGTCGAGGCCCGCGACGGCCTGGACGCCTCGCGCCACCTCTTCGCGGTCGCCTCCGGCCTGGACTCGATCGTCGTCGGCGAGAGCGAGATCCTCGGCCAGCTCAAGACCGCCTACGACGTCGCCAAGAAGGCCGGGATGACGGGCAAGCGCCTCAACGTGCTCTTCCAGCGCGCGCTGTACGTCGGCAAGAAGGCGCGCACGGAGACCGGCATCGCGGTCGGCTCGTCCTCGGTCCCCTCGGTGGCGGTCCAGCTCGCCGAGAGCATCTTCGGCGCGCTCCAGGGCAAGTCCGCGCTGATCCTCGGCGCCGGAGCGATGGCCGAGCTCGCGGCCAAGCACCTCGTCGCGCGCGGCGTCGGCAAGCTCGCCGTCGCCAACCGCACGTGGGAGCGCGGCTACGCGCTCGCCGCTCGGTTCTCCGGAGAAGCCGTGAGGTGGGAGAGCTTCCCGGACGCGCTGTCTCAGGCCGACGTCGTGATCGCCTCGACGGGCGCGCCGAAGGCCGTGCTCACGCGCGCCGTCGTCGAGGAGGCCTCGCGCCGCCGCGGCGGCCGCTCCTTGTTCCTGATCGACATCGCCATGCCGCGCGACGTCGAGGAGTCGGTCCACAAGCTCGACGGCGTCTTCTTGTACCGCCTGGAGGACCTCGAGTCCATCGTGGCCAAGAACCTCGCCTCGCGCGCCGGCGCCATGGCGGCCGCGCGCGCCATCGTCGAGGAGAAGGCCGGCGAGTTCGAGGCCTGGGCGCGCTCGCTGACCAGCGGCAAGGAACTGAGCTTCCGCCATTCGCAGAGGCCGGCGCGATGAGCCGGCTCCTCGCCGCGGCCGTCCTCGCCCTCGCCTGCGCCGCCTCCGCCGCGGCCTCCGACGGCATCCTCCTCCTCGCGCACGGCGGAGACCCCGCGTGGAACGCGGAGATCGAGAAGCTGCGCGTCGCGGTGTCCTCGGCCGAGCCCGCCGCGCTGGCTCTCGGAATGGCCGATCCCGGGACGCTGCAGGCCGGCGTCGAAGCGCTCGAGGCTCAGGGCGTGACCCGCATGGCGGTCGTGCCGCTGTTCGTGAACTCGCGCTCCGAGGTCATGGACCAGACCCGCTACGCCCTCGGCCTCACGGACAAGCCGAGCGAGGTCATGCGCGCGGCCGCCGAGCGGATGAAGGGCATGAAGATGCCGCCCGGCATGGCCCATCACCGCATGAACATGTTCTCGCTCAAGCAGGTGAAGCTCAAGGCCGGGACGAGCGTCGTCCTCGCCCAGGCCCTCGACGACTCCCCGTTCGTCTCGCGCGTCCTGCTCGAGCGCGCGAAGGCCTTGAGCCGCGCGCCCGCGAAGGAGACCGTCATCCTCGTCGCGCACGGCCCCGTCGACGACGCGGCGGTGGCGGCCTGGGACAAGGACCTCGCGGCGCACGCGGACCGGATCGTCACGGACGGCGGCTTCCGCGCGGCGAAGACGGCTCTGCTGCGCGACGACGCCGCGCCCGAGGTCCGCGCCAAGTCCGTCGCGGCGCTGCGCGCCCTGATCGCGGCCGCGAGCAAGGACGGCGGGCGGGCGCTCGTCGTCCCCGTGCTCATCGCGCGCGGCGGCATCGAAGACAAGATCCCGCGCGACCTCGCGGGCCTGGACTACGCCTGGAGCGGCGACGCCCTGCTGCCCCACGCGGGCTTCGACCGGTGGGTCCTGGACCGCGCGGAGGAGGCGCTGTCGCCGCGCTAATGGAAGCCCCGCCGACGGGAAAGTTTGACAGCTTTATGACCAATTGTTTATTCTCTGCCGAAGCCGCGCGCCGCGAGTCCGGAAGTCCGCGAGTAATATAGGTAAGTCCTTAAAAAATATAGGTTTGACCCTCTAAATATAAAATGAGCGAACCCGCCAACAACCCGACTCCCAATCCGAATCCGGCTCCCGCCGCCGCGCCGAAACCGGCGCCCGCCAAACCCGCCGCCGCGATGTCTCGCGGCGATTTTCTTTGGCTCGGCTGGAGCGCCCTCGCGGCGTTCTTCGCCGCCTCCGCCGCGGCCGGCGCCCGGTTCTTCTTCCCGAACGTCATCTACGAGCCGTCCCAGAAGTTCAACGCCGGCCCCGCGGCCAGCTACGACCAGGGCGTCTCGACGAAGTGGCTCAACGAGCAGCGCATGTGGATCATCCGCACGCCCTCGGGCATCTACGCCATGTGGGCGCGCTGCACGCACCTCGGCTGCACGCCGAACTGGTGGGGCGACCAGAACCGCTTCAAGTGCCCCTGCCACGGCTCCAACTACACGATCGCCGGCGACGTGATCGCCGGCCCCGCGCCGCGCCCGCTGTGGCGCGCGAAGGTCGAGCTCTCGCCCCTGGGCGACCTCATCGTCGACAAGTCGGTGCTCGAGGACATGCCCGGCAAGCGCGAGCTCGAGCCCTTCTTCGTGAAGTACCCGGCGGCCTAATCCCATGCCTACCCTCGACATCGAGAAGCTGAAGAAAGAAGTCATCGACTCGCAGATCTGGCGCTCCGTGTTCCGCGGCGGCGTCTGGAAGGACACGCCGCGCGACCGCGCCGCTCATATCATCGGCAACGTTTGGCTCCACCTTCATCCTGTGAAGGCGCGGCCCCGCGCCATGAAATGGGCTTACAGTTGGGGAATGGGCGGAATTTCGTTCGCCCTTTACTTGCTGCTGACCATCTCCGGCGTCGCCCTGATGTTCTACTACCGGCCCACCGTCGGCCTGGCCTATCGCGACATCAAGGATCTCGAGTTCGCCATCACCCTCGGCAAGTTCCTGAGAAACTCCCATCGTTGGGCGGCTCAAGCGATGGTAGTCGCTGTCATCGCTCACATGGTCCGAGTTTTTCTTACGGGCGCGTACAAAAAGCCCCGCGAGTTCAACTGGGGCGTCGGCGTGCTCCTGCTGACCTTGACCCTGTTCCTCTCGTTCACCGGCTACCTCCTGCCTTGGGACCAGCTGGCGATCTGGGCCGTCACCGTCGGCACCAACATGGCCGGCGCGACGCCGTTCCTCGGCAACGAGGGCCCGTTCGGCGGCCTGATGGGGATGCACATCAACAACGACGTGCGCTTCACGCTGCTCGGCGGCACGATGGTCGGCGAGAACACGCTGATCCGCTTCTACGTCATGCACTGCGTGGCGGTGCCCCTCGTCGTCGGCATCCTGCTGATCCTGCACTTCTGGCGCATCCGCAAGGACTCCTTCTCGGCGGCCCCCTACAAGGCCGACGAGGAGAAGGTCGACGTGTGGCCGCACTTGGTCAAGCGCGAGTACATCGGCGCCGCCGGCACCACGCTGTTCATCATGATCTGGTCCATCCTGCAGAACGCCCCGCTCGAGTCGATCGCCAACCCGAACGTGACGCCCAACCCGTCGAAGGCCCCGTGGTACTTCGTCGGCCTGCAGGAGCTGCTGGTCTATTTCGACCCGTGGATCGCCGGCGTGCTGCTGCCCGGCCTGATCATCGTCGGCCTGATCGCGATCCCGTACATCGACACGAACCCGAAGGGCGTCGGCTACTACGCCTGGAAGGAGCGCAAGTTCGCCAACACGATGTTCATGCTCGGCATCGTGATGTGGTTCGTGCTGATCTACATCGGCGCCGAGTGCCGCGGACCGAACTACGCGTTCTACCCGCCGTGGGAGAGCTGGTACATCCTGAAGGCGGCGCCGCCGCCCACCTGGAGCGTGTTCGGCCCGGCGCACGTCGGCGCCCTGCCGATCGCCCTGGGCATCCCGGTCATCGGCGGCCTCTTCGCGGCCTCGATGCTCCTGCCCAAGCTGATCCAGAAGGAGCTCAACGGCAAGGCGCTGATGGGCGGCTTCTGCGCCGCGGTCATCGCGGTCGCTCTCGTCGGCATGGGCCTGCACAAGTTCGGCCCGGTCTCCGGCGCCTTCATGCTGTTCTTCGGCGCCTTGGCCTTCTACTTCGGCTTCGTCATGCCCCAGCGCCACATCCGGGGGCTGGACTGGCCGCGGTACCTCGTCACGATGGGCTTGGTGGTCTGCACGATGGCCATCCTGCTCAAGATGTGCGCGCGCTTGACGTTCAACATCAAGTACGTGCTGACCATCCCGACGATCAGTCTCAACATCTAACATGGGCTACCGAAAGGCGTTCTACCTCGCGAACTTCCTGATGCTGGGGGTCTTCATCTGGGCCCTGGCCGCCGACAACAAGGCGGAGTGGAAGGACTACCAGTCGAACTACTTCAAGATGACCGCGGACAGCTTCGACAAGCTCGCCGCGGCCGAGAAGGACCCGGCGAAGAAGTCGGACGACGAGGCGCAGGCCAAGAAGTTCCGGCACATGCCTCTGGAGATCCGGCAGATCATCGTCTCGGACCTCGACCGCTACGACCGCTGCACGACCTGCCACGTGGCGATGGACGAGTACACCAATCCCACGATGACGACTCCGTGGGACAAGGACCCGAAGGTCTCCGCCGTCTACAAGGGGCATCCGAAGATCGACGAGGCGCTGGTCAAGGCGCATCCGTTCACGAAGTTCGGCTGCACGGCCTGCCACGAGGGTCAGGGCTTGGCGACGACGACCGCCGGCGCCCACGGCCACGTCCTGCATTGGGAGCACCCGATGCTGAGCGTGAAGGCCGGCCACATCCAGGGCTCCTGCGTGAAGTGCCACGGCAACTTCGAGACGCTCAAGGGCGCGGAGATCGCGGCCAAGGGCCGCGCGCAGTTCAAGCAGCACGGCTGCTACGGCTGCCACGCGATCAACGGCTGGGGCCAGACGGTCTCGGTCGGTCTCGAGGCGATCGCCGACAAGCCGTTCGAGCGCATCGCGGGCTACAACTACGACCGCGTCCGCATCGACGGCAAGCGGCTGCCGGAGAACGAGTGGAACATCCAGAACTGGATCCTGGCCCACTTGACCAACGACCCGCAGCAAGTGACCCCGAACGACCCGTTCGCCCACCTCAACGCCGAGCCCATCCCGCCGTCGGGCATGGCGGACTTCAGCTCCTTCGTCGACGACAAGGACACGGGCCACGGCGAGCTCAGCCGCGCCGACGCCGACGCGATCGTCGCCTACCTGTCGGGCATGACCCAAGAGGAGCTGATCCCGTACCGCTGGCACGTGCCGGCGCCGCCGGAGCGCGAGCCCCATTTCGCGGACGCGAAGGCGCACGGGCACTACGTCTTCCAGAAATACGGCTGCGCGGGCTGCCACGGCCTCGACGCGAAGCAGGGCCGCCGGCGCTTCAACGCGCTCGGCCCGGGCCAGAAGCCCTACGACGAGAAGATGACCGACGCCGAGAAGTTCGCGGAGATGGAGAAGGGCGCGGAGCCCACGCTCCCCGACCTGATGGGCACCTACACGCACGACGAGCTGATCAAGAAGATCGGCAACGGCGTGGCGGCCGCGGAGGCCAAGAAGTGGGACCCGAAGGGCCCGCTGCCGATGGTGTTCATGCCCGTCTGGAAGGATAAGATCTCCAAGAACGAGATGGACGACCTCGCGACGTGGCTGCTGAGCACGGCGAAGAAGGACGACACCGGATTCTAGACTCACTCACGAAAGGAGAAACACGATGAATCGCAAATGGATGCTGATCGCGGCCGCGGCCCTGCTGGGCTTCGCGGCGCTCCCCGGCGCTCGCGCGGCCGAGATGTCCGAGAAGGAGAAGGCGCTCGCGAGCCCTTATCCGAACGACCTCGGGCCGGACTCCCTGCCCGACGACGTGGTGAAGTCGTACCCCGAGAACGTCCAGAAGGGCTACCACATCCTGAAGGGCGAGGTGCAGAAGGACGGCAAGTGGGTGTACAACAACGGCAAGAGCGGCTGCGTGCAGTGCCACACCGCCTCCCGCCCGCTGAACAGCCGCTTCCTCGAGCCCGAGGGCGGCATGGACGAGGCCGCGCAGACGGCGAACCTGGCCAAGCTCAAGAAGGACCAGCCCGAGCTGTTCAAGGACCTCACGGTCTGGCAGCCCGAGGTCAAGGTCTTCAACCGCTACGTCAAGCGCATGATGAACAAGCCCGGCTGCTCGATCACCAAGCTCGAGGGCAAGTCCATCTGGGAGTTCCTCGAGTACGACGGCGCGCACCGCAAGACCGGCGAGAACGCCGCGAAGTGGGCGGAGCACCGCAAGAAGCTCGTCGCCGAGTTCAAGGAGAAGTACCCGAAGCGCTACGAAGAGCTCAAGGCCGCCAACGATCTCTAAAGGCGTCCTGAAAGAAGCCGCCGTCCGCGTCCTGCTCGTCTACGGCTACGAACCGAGCGGGCACGCGGCGGCGGCTTCGGCTTTGGAGGCGGCGTGCGCGGCCGCCGGGATGACGGCGACCTCCGTCGAGATCGCCGGCGAGCACCATCCTGCCGCGGGCCTGGCCGTGGCCCGCGCCTACCACGGCCTCCTGCGGGCCGCTCCCGGCGCTTGGGGCGCCCTGTACCGCTCGGACCTCAGCCGCCGCGTCCTGCGCGGCGTGCGAAGCTCCTACCTGGCGCTGGGCGGCGCGCGGCGCATGCGCGCCGGCGTCCATGGGCGCGGCGCCGACCTCGTCGTCTGTCCGCAGGCGGCGGTCGCGGCGGTATTAAGCGCCGCGCGCGAGCGCGGCGCGCTCGACGTGCCGGTGGTCTCGGTCCTCACCGACTACGGCGCTCACCCGTTTTGGGCCGATCCTCCGGCGGATCTGGTCATCGCGCCCGGCGCGGCCGCCGCGGCCGAGCTCGAGAACTGGGGAGTCCCTTCGTCCCGGATCCGCCCGGTCGGCGTGCCGGTCCATCCCGCCTTCGCCGCGCCGCCGTCCCGCGCCGAGGCCCGCCGCGCCTTGGCCCTGCCGCCGTCCGCCCCGGTCGCGCTCGTCTCGGGCGGGAGCAAGGGCCTGGGCGGCGTGGACGAGACCGCGGGGGAGCTGCTGCGCGCCAGCCCCCGCGCGGTCGTGCTGGCGCTGTGCGGGACGAACGACCGCCTGCGGCGGGCGTTGTGCTCGCGGCGCGAAGCGGCGGGCGGCCGGCTGCGAGTCTTCGGCCCCCAGCCGCCCGCGATGATCGCGGTCCTGCTCGCGGCCGCCGATCTCCACGCGGGCAAGCCCGGGGGCATGACCAGCGCGGAGAGCCTCGCCGTCGGCGTCCCGATGGCGCTGTCCCGGCCGCTGCCGGGCCAGGAGGAGGCGAACGCCCGGCATCTGCTCTCGGCGGG
>DATNGC010000095.1:0-8200 GCA_035606075.1 Elusimicrobiota bacterium | reverse complement strand
CGCGCCCTTTCTTGTAGAGGAAGTAATACGCGCCGGCCACGGCCGCGGCGGCCGACAGATGGCTCAGGCTGGCGACCGGGTCGTGGAGTCCGAAAAAAGGGACGTGATGCATGTCGATGCGGCGCTCGTCGAGCGGGCCCGGAGGAGATCATACCAAGCCGGGCGTCGGGCGGGCTTGAACAAAATGTCGGCGAATGTTTACTCCGCCGTTCCGGTTGAGGCTGTTATCCTACGGGAAGAAACGGGATGAAGGAGGGACTATGAAGCCCAGCAAGAGGACCGGCGCTCCGCGCGAGAGCGAGCGCAAGCCGCGCGGCGAAGCCGGCGAGTCCGGCGGGACGCGCGGAGACGATCAAGTCGAGGGCATCGAGGGCGAGGAAGGCAACGGCGGCGCTTACGGGCGGCCGCGGCCGGGCGACGAGGATAAGAAGTCCGACCGGAGCCGCGAGCGCGGCTAGCAAGATCTTCAAGTCTTGACGGCGCGCCGGGCGCGCACTATCCTGGTCCGCGTGAGCCCGCTTGCCGCCGTCCTGCTCGCGATCGCGCCAGCCGCGAGCGCCGCCGTTCTCTCGTTCGACGCCGGGCCGAAGGACGGCGTGATCTACTCGGCCGACGGCTATCATGTCGCGCGGCTGGAGAACGACAGCCGCGAAGACCACTGGGTCGTCGACGGCAAAGTACGGGCGCGCGGCCGGTCGGGCGCCTTGGTCGCCGCCGGCGCGCTCTCGGCGGACGGCTCCAAACTTTTGTCGCTGGTGCCCGTGACCGACGACCGCGGGCGGTCCGCCGGCGTCGCCGTCGCGCTCAACGGCTTCCGCGTCGGCAAGCCGTTCGCGCAGATCGCGTCGCTGACGCTGAGCCCTTCGGGGCGCTACGCCGCCTACCTCGCCAAGACGCCGAAGGGCTGGGCCGTGATGTCGACGAACGGCGTGGGACCGGCCCTTCCCGACGCCCCGACGAACATCATGGTCACCGAGGACGCGGTGTCGTACCTCGTGAACTGGCGGGGCGCGACGTGGCTGTACCGCGACCATAAGCCCGTGCGCGCGCTTCCGAGCCCGGAGGCGTCCGTGAGTCCCGACCTCAAGCGCGTCGGCGTCGTCGTGCGCGACCGCGCGGCGGGCAGCGCCTTCGTCGAGGTCGACGGCGCGCGCTACGGGCCTTATGCCGACGCGACGATCCCGGTCTTCAGCCGCAACAGCCGGCACTGGGGCGCTTTGGCGGCAAGCCCCGGCTCCTCGCCCGGCAATTACGACGTCCTGCTCGCCGACGGCAAGCCGGCCGCCGGGACGGAGTGCGGGTCTTGCTCGGTCGTGATGGACGACGCGGGGCGCGCGTTCCAGGACGTGCTTCGCGTGTCGGTCTCCGACGACGCGCAGATCCACGCCTTCTACCTGGACGGCCGGGAGCTGCGCGAGGGCGGCCGTCCGCCGAAGCTCGGCCTGCTGGCGGGCGGCGCGCACTACGTCTACCCCATGCTGACGCCGCGCGGAGTCGGCATCGGCTTCGATGGGCGCGTGCTCGAGTACGACGTCCCCCTGCCCTTGCCGAGCGCTCCGGTCGAGTTCGACGGCCCGCGCGAGTACCACTATTGGTCCTTCGAGGGAGACTCCCTCCGCATCGTCTGCGGCACCACCGACGGGTCGGACCCCAGGGCGACGCGCTGCGCCGAGCGCTCCGCGCGCGTCTTCAAGCCGGTCGAATAGGAGGCTCCGCGGACGTCGCCGCGCGCCGAGCCTCCGCTCTTGACGGCCCGGCATTTCGGGTCTAAACTGCGGCGTGCGCCTCGCGGCTCTCGTCCTGGCGTTGACGCTCGCGTCGTCCGCTTCCGCGGACCTCGTGGAGCTCAACAGCGGCAAGGAGATGAAGGGGCTGATCACGCGCGAGACGAGGAGCGAGATCGACCTCGACATCGGCTACGGCACGGTCACGCTCAACAAGGCGGACATCCGCGCGATTAAGCGCTCGAAGGCCAAGAGCCGCGACGCGCTGGTGAACGCGAAGCGCCTTCAGGACCTCGTCGACGGCGACGCCGTCACCGAGGACCAGGCGCCCGTGGTGAAGGCGTACAAAAAGGCGGCGCAGACCCGAGAGGACCTGCGCGACGCGCGCGCCCGGCAGGAGGACGCGCAGGATTCGGAGGCGGGCAACGACTCCGAGCTCAACGACCTGATCGCCGACAACAAGAGGATCGCCCAGGAGCTCAGCACGGCCAACCGCGACGCCGATCCCCGCTATTACAACCAGCTCGTCTCCCAGTTCAACAGCGGGACCGCCGCGATCCGGGCCAAGCAGCTGGCCATGGTGGAGCGCCACGCCGCCGACTCGGGCTTGGCCGAGAAGATCCGCGACTACATGGCGGCCTACCAGGACTTCGCGCGGGAGTTCCGCTCGTTCCCGAAGCCGGAGGCGGACGCGGGCAAGGACGACAAGGAGTTCTACGGCCTGATGAAGGGCGCGCTGGCGAAGATGGGCCGCGACTTCGCTCGCGAGAAGGTCGACGCGGAGCGGGTGAACGGGCACTGGGTGGTGGACGTCCTGCTCGACGGGAAGGTCACGGCGCGCATGATCGTCGACACGGGGGCGAGCGTGATCGCGCTCTCGCGCGCGATCGCCGATCAGCTGGGACCGGAGGCGGTCAAGCGCGGGAACGGCCAAGTCGAAGTGGCCGACGGGCGCAAGGTGAGGGTGCAGGTCCTGGAACTGCCGGTCGTCGAGGTGGGCGGCAGCAAGGCCGAGCACGTCCTGGCGGGGATCATGCCCGACGCGCCGGCGCCGGGCATCGACGGGCTCCTCGGGATGTCCTTCTTGAACCATTTCGGCTTCGAGAGCGACCCGAAATCGGGCTCGCTCTACCTGCGCCGCATGCGTTGATCAGCGCGAGGCGCCGAGCCGGTTCGCGGAGATCCAAGGCTCGGCGGCGAGCCAGCCTTCGACGTAGGACGCGACCTCCTCCCAGCGCGGCTCGCCGCAGATGAAGTGGCCGCTTCCCGGGAACTCCTTGAAGTCGACGACGCCGGCCTCCGGCGCGTAAGCCTCCGCGTTCTTCTTGTCGAGCTTCTCCGGGATGAAGCGATCCCGGCCGCCGGCGATGAAAAGGAGCGGGGCGTGCTCGCGGCGCAAGTCGACGCGGCCGGCCGCCCCGAGGCTGCCGCGCAGGACGTTGCGGCTCTCGTGGACGGCGTACGTCAAGTAGGCGGCGCGGGTTTGCTCCCGAGTCATGGTGTTGCAGAAGCGCTCTCCGAACTCGCGCTCGGTGATCAGGTAGGGCTTGTCGCCGCGCAGCGGATTGGCGATCAGCGCGCGGCTCTTCAGGAAATCCCAGTCGAGAGCGAGCATGCCGTTGGGCGGCGAGGAGCTGATGCAGACGCCGGCCTTGGCGAGGCCGCGGTTGACCAGGACCTGGACGACGAGGCCGCCGAGCGAATGGCCGATCAGGATGGGGCGCTCGGCCAGGGTCCGGCACAGGGCCGTGAGCTCCTCGACGATGTCGCGCAGCGCGAGGTGCCCGGTCTCGACGGGGATGCGCTCGCGCAGGGCCTCCGGATCGCCGTCATGCCACGGCCAGGCGGGGGCGACGCAGCGATAGCCCCGCTCCGAGAAGTAGCGCCGCCAAGGCTCCCAGCACTTCGGCGTGAGGAACTCCCCGTGGATGAAGACGATGGTCCCGGCCATGGCCCCTCCTCCGCGCGCGGGCGCGATTCGTCATGAAAGGATGGCGCCGGCCGGAAACGGCGGCCATGATGGCGGGGAAACGTCTTCGTGAATGAGCGTCGCCGGGATCAGGCGAGCTCGATGCCGACGGGGCAGTGGTCGGAGCCCAGCGTCTCGGGCTGGATGAAGGCCTTCTTCAGGCGCGGCCGCAGGTTCTTGCTGATGAAGAAGTAGTCGATGCGCCAGCCCACGTTGCGCTCGCGCGCGCGCGACTGCTGGTCCCACCAGGAGTAGTGCTCGGGCCCTTTCTCGAACTCGCGGAAGGTGTCGATGAAGCCGTCGGCGAGCAGGCGGTCCATCCACTCGCACTCCTGCGGCAGGAAGCCGGAGATCTTGCGGTTCTCCTTGGGGCGGGCGAGGTCGATGTCCTTGTGCGCCGTGTTCACGTCGCCGCAGATCACGATCTTGTCGTCGCCACGCTTGCGGCAGCGGGGGATGACTTCCTTCAGGAAGGACTCGTAGAAGTCCATCTTGAACTTGAGGCGGATGTCGTCTCTTTTCCCGTTCGGGAAATAGATGTTGAACAGCGTGACGTCGCCGTGCTTGGTCGCCAGGACGCGGCCTTCGTTGTCGAAGGGCGGAAGGCCGAAGCCGCGCTCGACCTTGGCGGGCGCCGTTTTCGAGAACGTGGCGACGCCCGAGTAGCCCTTCTTCTCGCCCCAATGCCACTCGCCGTGGTAGCCGTGCGGGTTGAGGATCTCAGGGGTGAGCTGGTCGGGCTGGGCCTTCGTCTCCTGCAGGCAGACGACGTCGGCCTTCTCGCCCTCGAACCACTGGCCGAAGCCCTTCTTCCAGGCGGCTCTGACGCCGTTGACGTTCCAGCTGATCAGTTTCAAGACGCTTTGGCTTTCGCGGTCTCGTACACCGGGGTGCCCGAGGAGTTCGCGTAGTCGCGGAAGTGCTTGATCAGCTGGCGGGTCACGGGGCCGCAGGAGCCCTTGCCGATCACGCGGCCGTCGATCTTGACGCCCGCGATGACCTCGGCGCCGGTGCCGGTCAGGAAGACCTCGTCGGCGCCGTACAGGTCGTAGCGCGGGAAGTTGCGCTCGATGACCTTCACGCCGAGCTTCTGCTCGGCGAGCTCCATCACGACGTTGCGCGTGACGCCGACCAGGATGCCGGCGGAGGTCGGCGGGGTGAAGATCTTGCCGTTCTTGACGAAGAACAGGTTGTCGCCGGAGCACTCGGAGACGTGGCCGGAGACGTTGAGCAGGATCGCTTCCTGGGCGCCGGCGGCGCTCGCCTCGGCGCGGGCCAGGATGTTGGCCAGGTAGTTCAGCGACTTGACGCCCGGGGTGACCTGGTCGAGGCCCTTCTGGCGGATCGTCGACGTGATGAGCGTGAGGCCCTTCTCGTAGTACTCCTCGGGGTAGAGCTCGATGCGGTCGGCGATGATGAACAGGGTCGCGCCCTGCTTGCACTTGCGCATGTCGAGGCCGAGGTCGCCGACGCCGCGCGTGACGACGAGACGGATGTAGGCGTCCTTGAGGTTGTTGAGGCGCACGGTCTCGATGATGGCCTTCTCGATCTCCTTGATGGGCAGGGGAAGCTTGAGCAGGATGGCGCGCGCCGACTCGTCGAGGCGCTGGAGATGGTCGTCGAGGCGGAAGATGCGGCCGTTGTAGGCGCGGATGCCCTCGAAGATGCCGTCGCCGTAGAGCACGCCGTGGTCGAAGACGGAGATCTTCGCGTCTTCCTTCTCGCAGAATTTTCCGTCGATATAGATCTTCATTAGGCGCTCCTCCGCCCGACGATAAAGGATATCAAATCCCCGGAAAACGGTGAATAAGAGACGCCGGAAAATTTGTCCAAAATCAAGCGGCGGGGAGCTTATGAAGCTTAGCCGGAGCTCCTCACCGGATGACCGGGCGCCGCAGGACGCGCTGGAGGTTGCGCGAGACGTCCATCTGCGGAAAGGTGTGCAGGAAGTAGCGGAACAGCCGCCCGTAGGGGATGTAGACGCGCGCGCGCAGGCCGTCGCGGGCGAGCGCCTCGGGCAGGTGCGGCTTGGCGCCGAGGAAGAACTGGAACTCGAAGGCGGGGCACGGGCGGCGGGCCAGCAGGCGCCGCGCCTCCGCGAGCACGCCCTCGTCGTGCGTGCCCAGCGCCGGGCGCGAGCTCTTCGCCATGAGCGGCGCGAGCAGGCGCTTCATGTTCTCCGTCGTCTCGGCCCAGGTCGGGAGCTGGTCGCCGAGGCTCTCGCGGTAATAGCCCTTCACGAGGCGGACGGGATGACCGTCCCTCAGCAGAGCCTCGAGGTCGCCCTCGGTGCGCCTCAAGTAGGTCTGCAGGCAAAGTCCGACGTTGGGATGCTCGCGGCGCGCCGCCAGGAAGTCGGCGATGGTGCGGTCGACGTCGCGGGCGCGCTCCATGTCGACCCAGACGAAGGCGCCGCATTCGCGGGCCTCGGCGGCGATCTCGCCCAGGGCCTCGCGGCACAGCTCCGGCGTGAAGCGCTGTCCGAGCTGCGAGAGCTTCACGGTGAGATCCGCGGAAAGCCCGCGCGCCTTGAGGCCGGGGAGGATCGCGAGGATGTCCTCCTTCTCGCGCGCCACGCCGCGCGGGCGTATGCGCCGCTCGGGGAGCAGCGAGACGCAGGCGCCGACGCCGCGCGCCTCGAGACGGCTCACCGTGACCGCGACGCGGTCCAGCGTGCGCCCGCCGTAATAGGGGGACAGGCTCATCCCCGGCAGTTTACGGCGCGGCGAGGGGGAAGCGCTATCGCGGAGATGTCTCGAGAAATTATCCACAAGCTTAGCCCGGGCTAAGTCCGTGGATAGGTCAGCGGAGGAGGCCGTCGTCCATGCGCAGGACGCGGCCGGCGGTCTTGGCCTCGGTCTCGTCGTGCGTGACGAGGACGATGGCGACGGCGTGCTCGCGCGCCAGGCGCTTGAGGTCGGCGAAGACCTTGGAGCCGTTGGCGCGGTCGAGGTTGCCGGTGGGCTCGTCGGCGAGGATCACGGCGGGCCGGTTGGCGAGGGCGCGCGCGATCGCCGCGCGCTGGCGCTCGCCGCCGGAGGTCTGGGCGGGGAAGCGGTCGCGGAGCTTGGCGATGCCCAGGGACTCGAGCAGCTCGAGCGCGCGCTTCTCGGCGGCCGGGAACGGCTCCGCCGCGATGCCGCGCGCCGCGGCGATGCGCGCGGGCATCAGCACGTTCTCGAGGATGGTGAACTCGGGCAGCAGCGAGTCGAACTGGAACACGAAGCCCAGGCGCTCGTTGCGCAGGCGGGCGCGGGCGTCGTCGTCCAGGGAGGCGGCGTCAGCGCCGCCGAGCTTCAGGGTCCCTTCATCCGGACGGTCCATGAGGCCGAGCATGTTCAGGAGAGTGGACTTGCCCGAGCCGCTGGGGCCGAGCACGGCGACGAATTCCCCGGGCTGGACGGTCATGTCGACGCCGCGCAGGACCGGCACGGCGGACGAGCCCGAGCCATAGGATTTTTTCAAGCCGCGCACGACGATCGAGGGCTCAGCCATAGTGGATGGCCTCGACGGGGTCGGACTTGGCGGCGCGGCGCGCGGGGTAGATCGTGGCGAGGATCGTGAGGGTCAGGCCCATGATGGTGACGGCGGCGACGTCCCGGGGGCGCACGTCGACGGGGACTCTCGAGAGATAATAAATGTCGGCGGGGAGCTCGACGATCTTAAACGTCGCGATGATCCAGGAGAGCAGGAAGCCCAGTCCCATGCCGGCGCCGACGCCCGAGGAGCCGATCAGGATGCCTTCCACGAGGAAGATCCGATGGATCATCCCGGCGTGCGCGCCCATGGCCTTGAGCAGGCCGATGTCGCGCGTCTTCTCCGCGGTGCGCAGGATCTGGGTGCTCGCGATGCTCAGCGACGCGACGAGGGTGATGAGGCTCAGGATGATGAACATGACGGTCTTCTCGAGCTTGAGCGCGGCGAACAGCGTCGCGTTGTTCTGCGCGTAGGTGCGCACGACGCGGCGGAAGCCCAGCATCGAGCGCAGGCGGGCGGCGACCGCGTCGGCGCGGCTCAAGCGCTTGAGCCGCACGCCGACGCCCGAGGCGCTCATCTCCCCGCCCAGGAACTTCGAGGCGGCGTCGATGCCGGTCCAGGCCGTGCCGTTGTCGTACTCGTAGTAGCCCGTCTTGAGAAGACCGACGACTTTAAAGCGCTGCATCTTGGGGAGAAGTCCAAGAGGCGTCGCGACGCTCTGAGGCGAGACCAGGACCACCTCGGAGCCCACGTCGGCGTCCATGCGGTCGGCCAGCTCCACGCCGAGAACGATGCCGGGCGTTTGGACTGAGCCGCCGACGCCGTCCCAGGACCCGTTGACGAGCTTGCGCGCCAGGTCGTTGACCTCGAACTCGCGCGCCGGGTCGAGGCCCTTGAGCACGAGGCCGATCGAGCGGTTGTCGTGCGTCAGGATCGCCTGGCCGAGCACGAAGGGCGCGGTCGCCGCCACCTCGGGGTCGGTCTGGACCGTCTTCTCGAGATCGGCCCGGTCCATCGCCGAGCCCGCGCC
>DATNGC010000094.1:0-11718 GCA_035606075.1 Elusimicrobiota bacterium | reverse complement strand
TGCAGCTCGTCGACGCGGATCGACAGGCGCCGGTTGCGGACCTTCTGGCGCTCCGAGCGCAGGCCGAGGATCGACCCAAAGACGACGAACGACGCCACGGTGCCGATCGCCATGTAGGCGTAGAACAGGAAGTTGTAGTCGAGCTCGCTGCGCGCCCAGGTCATCTTCAGGACGGGGTCCGCGAGCCAGTACCTCAGGAGGAAGGCGCCGATCGGCGAGCCCAGGCCCAGGACGGCGCCGAGGGCGGGATAGGCGTAGTAGTGCGGGATCGCCAGCCACGGCCCCTGCTGCTCGGCGTCCGAGCGGCGGCGGCGGCGGGTCTTCATCGCTTCAGCCGGCGTCCTCGGGGCTGAGCGACCACAGCGCGCGAGGCTCCGCGCCGCACTCCACGGCGACCATCCCCGCGGGGCGGAACTCGAAGGACCGCCCGGTCAGAAGGGCGGCCAGCTCTCCGATCTGGGGCTGGTGTCCGACCGCGAGCACCTCCTCGACGCCGGCGGCGCGCTTGCGCAGAGCGTCGAGGACTTCCTGCGGCGGCAAGGTGTTGTCGAGCGGGACGAAGGCCTCCGCGGGGGCTTTCAGCGCGGCGGCGGCCGCCGCCGCGGTCTGGACGGCGCGGAGCAAGGGGGAATGGAGGATCAGCGCGGGGCGGCCCCCGCGCTTGAGCACGGCCTCGGCGGCGCGCCGGGCGTCGGCGCGCCCCTTGTCCGAGAGGGGGCGCATGGCGTCGGTCTTGACGCGCGCCTCGGCGCACGTGGGCGAGTGCCCGTGCCGCATCAGATAGAGCGTTTTCACGAAGGGTTCAGCCTATCAAATTCGGCGGCCCGCCCATTAGAAGAAGTAGTCGAAGGACACCCAAAGCCGCTCCTTGAGGCGCTCGAGCGGCGGGCGGCGGCGCCAGTCGGCGAGAGTGATCTCGCGCGAGCCCTTGAGCCCGAGCTCGAACTGGGAGGCGAGCTCCTCCGCGAAGGCGCGGTCGAGGACGTTGAGGTTGACCTCGAGGTTGTGCTGGAGGCTGCGGTGGTCGAGGTTGTAGGTCCCGACCGAGGCCCACAGGCGGTCGACGACGACGGCTTTGGCGTGCATCATGGGCCCCTGCCACTCGAAGACGCGCACGCCGCGCGCGAGCAGGGAGTCGTAGCGCGCGCGCATGGCGTGCCAGACGGCGCCGGAGTCCGAGCGGCCGGGGACCATGACGCGCACGTCCACTCCGCGGCGCGCCGCCTGCGCGAGGGCGCGGCGGATGCGCCAGTCGGGGATGAAGTAGGCGTTGGCGATCGAGACCTGCTCGCGCGCGGCGAGCAGGGCGTTCACGTAGGCCTCGCGGATGACGAAGCGGTTGAGCAGCTCCTGGTTGGCCGCGATCTTCACGCGCGCGGGCCCGCGCGTGGCCGCGTCGCCGGCGGTCTCGAACCAGCGGCCGGTCTGCGCGGACCACACGTCGCGGAACAGCAGGTCGAGGTCGCGCGCGGCGGGGCCCTCGACGCGGACGTGGGCGTCGCGCCAGTCGCCTCCGCCGAGGTCGGCCGGGGCGTTCTCGTCGTTGAGGTTCATGCCGCCGACGAAGCCGACCTTGCCGTCGCAGACCAGGATCTTGCGGTGGTCGCGCCGGTTCCAGGCCCAGCTCGGCCGCCACGGGGCGACGGGGTGGTATTCGAGGATCTGGACCCCGGAGTTCCTCATCATGGTCTCGAGGGTGGGGTCCAGGTCGAGCGAGCCGATCGAGTCGTAGATCAGGCGCACGCGCGCGCCGGTCCTGGCCTTCCGGGCGAGCAGCTCCGCGAAGGCGCGGCCCGTCTGATCGGAGCCGAGGATGTAGGTCTCCAGGTGGACGGAGGCCTCGGCCCTTTCGATGGCGGCCTCCATCGCCGGGAACAGGTCCTTGCCGCGCACGTACAGGGTCAGGGAGTTGCCGGGGACATACTCGTCGTAGTCCCAGGAGAAGTCGCCGGAGGCCGGCACGGGCCGGCGCCTCAGCAGCTTGGGCACTCGCGGCAGTCGGGAAAGCGCCACGGCGACAAGATATCAAACGGCGGGGCAAAGGGTCAGGCCTTTAGTTATTTAAGTTATTGACTCAGGAACGATTGACGCTCGACTCGAAGCGAACGATAATGATCGTGCATGAGCGCGAAAACCTCCCGGATGCCCGTGCTGTTCCTCGGGCACGGCTCGCCGATGAACGCGATCGAGGACAACGACTTCACGCGCGCCCTGAAGAAGCTCGGGGCTCGTCTGCCGCGGCCGAAAGCCGTGCTGTGCGTCTCCGCCCACTGGCTGACGGAAGGCTCCGTGATCGGCGGGATGGAGCGTCCGCGGACCATCCACGACTTCGGCGGCTTCCCCGACGCGCTCTACGGGATCCGCTACCCGGCTCCGGGGAGCCCGTCCCTCGCGGCGCGCGTGCGCGGCCTCCTGGGCGCCGAGGCCAGCGTCGACGACGGCGAATGGGGCCTCGATCACGGCGCGTGGTCGGTGCTGCGTTTCCTGTATCCGGAAGCCGACGTTCCCGTCGTCCAGCTCAGCGTCGACATGATCGCCGAGCCGCGCGAGAAGTTCGACCTCGGCCGCCGGCTGAGGGGGCTGCGGGAGGAAGGGATCCTCATCCTCGGCAGCGGCAACGTCGTGCACAACCTCCGCCGCATCTCGTTCGAGGAGGACGCTCCGGCCGCGCCGTGGGCCGTGGAGTTCGACGCTTGGGTCAAAGGGCGCCTGGAGGCGCGCGACGACGAGGCGCTCCTCGGCGACCTGTCGCGGGCGCCGTCGGGCGACCTCGCGGTCCCGACGCCGGACCACTACGACCCGCTGCTGTACGTCCTCGGCGCCGCGGACGAGGACGAGAAGCCTCGCTTCGAATACGAGGGCATCCAGAACGGCTCGATCTCGATGCGCGCCGTCCGCTTCGGCTGATCCGGGGTCAGGCCTTTAGTTAATTTAGTTATTGGAGCGACTCTCATGAAAATCCTGGTCTTCGCGGGCTCGCTGCGCAAAGGCTCCTACAACAAGCGTTTCGCCCGCGAGGCGATGCGCTTGCTCGCCGGCCGTCCCGGAGTTGAGACGGAGTTCGTCGATCTCCAGCCGCTGGCCATTCCGGTCTACGACGGAGATCTGGAGGAGGCGAGCGGCGTGCCGGCGGGAGTCAAGACGCTGTCGGACAAGATCCTCGCCGCGGACGCGCTGCTCATCTCGACGCCGGAGTACAACGGCTCGATCCCCGGGATCCTCAAGAACACGGTCGACTGGCTGTCGCGCCTGAAGCCCGTGAGCCTCTCCGGAAAGCATCTTCTCATGATCGCCGCCTCGCCGGGCGCGCTGGGCGGCATCCGCAGCCTCTGGCACTCGCGCCAGCCGTTCGAGGTTCTCGGCACGCACGTGTTCCCGGAAGTGCTGGCGCTCCCTCTCGCGCATCAGGCCTTCGACGAGGGCGGCAAGCTCAAGGACCCGAAGCTGGCCGAGCGGCTGAGCGCCTTGCTCGACCGCTACGTGGCCCACGCCCGCAAAGCCTAGCGATGGGGTCAGGCTTTGACGTTTTGACTTGTTCGAACAAGTCAAAAGTCAAAGCCTGACCCTATCGGTGAGTCGAACTGCTAGAATAGCCGCCCCCATGGCCGGCAAAGAGCACTTCGAACGCCTGCAAGTCCTGATCGACCTCGAGCGCGAGGCCGAGAAATCCGAGAACCTCCGCGAGCTGCGCAAGTTCCCGGTGGCGCAGCGCGAGGCGCTGGGCAAGACGGTGACCGGCCTCAACATGGACTCCATCGAGGGCGGGATGGGCGGGATGACGATGATCGCGCTCTCGCGGCCGCCGAAAGGAGAAGAGCTCTCGCCGTTCCACGCGATGAACGCGGGCGACAACGTCCTGCTCTCCATGCCGCCGGGCACGGAGCCGCAGGCGGTCGAGGGGACTCTCTACAAGGTCGAGGAGTACCGGGTCGTCGTGGCTCTCAACGCGCCGGGCCCGGAGAACGAGCCGAGAGGTTCGTGTCAAATCGACTTGCTCGGTTCGGACGCGACGTATCAGCGCATGCGCAAGGCGCTGGTCACGGCGTCGGAGTCGCGGCGCTCGCGGCTCTCCACTTTGCGCGAGATTTTCCTGGGCGAGACGTCGCCGACACGGTCTCGAGTCCCCAAAATCCGGTTTTTCAACGAGGGGCTCAACGAGTTCCAGCAGGACGCGGTGAAAAGCGCGCTGGCGGCCGACGACGTGGCGCTGGTGCACGGGCCTCCCGGCACGGGCAAGACGACGGTGCTCGTCGAGATCATCCGCCAGCACGCGGCGCGCGGCGAGCGGGTGCTGGCGACGGCGCCCTCCAACATCGCGGTGGACAATATCCTCGAGAAGCTCTTGGGCTCCGACCTGCGCGTGGTCCGGCTCGGCCATCCCGCGCGCACGCTCGAGTCCCTGCGGCACGCGAACCTCTCGGCGCAGACGGAAGAGGACCCGGTCTTCGAGCGGGTGCGCGAGCTCGATCAGACGCGCGAGAAGCTGATCCACCGCAAGTCGAGCAGCGGGCGCCGCGAGCGCGCGCAGCTGGGCTGGGACGAGAGGCACTCGCGCGAGCGCGAGGTCGGACGCTTGTGGCGCGAGGCGCGCGACCTGGAGTTCGAGATCCAGCGCCGCATCGTGGCCTCGGCGCATATCGTGCTGGCGACGCACGCGGGGATGTCCAAGCGGCACGTGAAGGGGGATTTCGACCTGGTCGCCCTCGATGAGGCCTCGCAGGCGACGGAGCCTTTGTCCTGGGTGCCGCTGACTTTGGCCAAGAAGGCGATCTTCGCGGGCGACGCGAACCAGCTGCCGCCGACGATCTATTCGAAAGAGGCGGCCGAAGGCGGCCTCACGGTCACGCTGTTCGATCGACTCAAGGAGATTCTCCCAAAAAACGTCCAAACGCTTCTGCGCGTGCAGTACCGGATGCACGAGAACATCATGAAGTTCCCGTCGGAGCAGTTCTACGAGGGCAAGCTCCTGGCCCACGAATCGGTGGCCAAGCACACGGCCGACGAGCTGCCCGGAGTGTCCGCGACGGCGCTGACGAGCAATCCGGTCACGTTCATCGACACGGCGGGGGCGGGCTTCGACGAATCTTGGAACGACCTGTTGGAGAGCCGAGAGAACAAGGGCGAGGCTCAGCTCGCGGTGAAGATCCTCTACGAGCTGCTGGGCTCCGGGATGAAGCCCAAGGACGTGGCCATCCTGACGCCGTACGTGGCGCAGGCGAAGCTGCTCAAGACGATGGCGCGCGAGCCGGGCCTGGAGATCGGCTCGGTCGACGGTTTCCAGGGCCGCGAGAAAGAGGCCGTCATCCTCTCGCTCGTGCGCTCCAACGAAGGCGGCCAGATCGGCTTCCTCGGGGACCTGCGCCGGCTCAACGTGGCGATCACGCGCGCGCGGCGCTGCCTGATCGTGATCGGCGACGGCGTGACCATCGCGCGGCATCCGGTGTACGAGAAGTTCGTCGCGCACGCCGACGCGCTCGACGCGCACCGCTCGTCGTACGAATGGCCTCATGGCTGACGAGGCCGAGCGCCGCCGGGAGTTCGCGGCGCGCGCGCCCGAGCTGCGCGCGGCCGCCGTCCTCGAGCTGCTGGAGCTGACGGCTCGGGCCTCCGACCTCTCCGCCGACGAAGCCGAGGTCCTGCGCCACGTCGCGGCGCGCGCGGGCTACGCTTACGACGGCTTCCACATCCCCGAGTTGGCGGCGCTGTGGGGCGAGGCGGGGGACTCGTATTTCCCGCCGGTGCCGCTGCCGATGGAGCGGGCGAGGCAGGCGGCGCAATTCTTGAGACGGCGCGGGGTTCTGCGTCCCGAGGGCGGCGGCGTGTTCGTCGTGATCGCGTCGCTCGCGCCTTTGGCGGCGCCGGTCGCCCCTATTGCTGGGGCGAAGCGCCCTAAAAAGAAGCCCGCGTCGAAGAAGACGTCAAAGCGCGCAAAGTAATCGCGCCTTGTTCGTTTTCAATAACCAAAGGTAGGGATGATCGGGGTCTCCGATTCATATTTTCGGATGAAGTTCGCGGCGGCTTCTTTGATCTTCGCCATGATGTCTACGTGGACGCTCTCGAGAAGTAATGCCCTCTCAAGACCGTCTATAAAAATAGACAGGTTTGCGGGGGGCCTTCGCGCGCCGCGGTCCTGTTGGCCCTTGGAAGGGACCATTCGACCCTCGTGACGAAACTCGTCCTCGTCTATCCTAAGAATGATGAGACGTCACGCCTTCCTGGCCATCCTGTTGGCCGCCGCGCCGCGCGCGCAGGCGGCTTTGCCGCGCGTCACGCTCGAGGCCGCGCCGGTGACCGCCTCGGCCGGATCGGCGGTCGCCGCCGTACTGGCTCCGTCGCTGTCGCCGGCCGTCTCGCCCTCCGCGCTAACGGCCGCCGCGTTCACCCCGCTCGCTTTCGCGGCGCCGAGCGCCCCGTCGTTCGCGCCCGCAATGGCCGCCGCGCCCGCGCTGGCCGCGTCGCCCGCCGCGCTCGCGCCTGACGCGCCCGCTCCCGCGCCCGTCGAGCCCGCCGCCGAGCCTCGTCGTTGGAGCTTCGGCCGCTGGTCCTTGCCCAAGGAGGACGCCTCCGCCTGGAGCTTCCGCGACTCATGGATTTTTTCCGCGAAGCTGTGGGACGGCGCGGAGCGCGCGCGCTCGCTCGGCGCGGGGGAGATGGGCTCGGTCTTCGTCCACCCCAGCCGCCCCGACGCCGTCGTGAAGGTCGCCCGCCGGGGCTACGCCGAGGCCGCGGGGCAATACATGTCCGACGACGAGACCGAGCTCTCGTTCGAGGACTATGACCTCGCACGGCTCGCCGCGCTCGGCGCCGCGCCCAAGCCGCTCTCCCGCGTGACGGTCTCCGGCCGTCCCGCCAGCGTGCGCGAGAGGATCTACGGCGAGACGGTCCGACAGCTCGCGCGCCGCGGCGCGTTCAAGCCCCGCGAGCGCGATCTCGTCCAAGACCTGCTGAAGCGCATCGCCGACGGCGGCTTCGCCGCGCGCGACCTGAACCTCGGCAACATCATGATCGGCCGCCGCGGCGAGGACTCCGAGGAGCGCGCCTACCTGGTCGACACGCTCGGCCTCCGGATCGATCCGTCGCTCGACGGCGCCGCGCGCCTCGCCGACATGCTGGCTGAGCCCGTCCCGTGGATCGCGTTCAAGGGATTGGGCCTGGCGCGCCCTCTCGGCCGCATGCTCGACGCGAAGGTGAATCGTTTCATCGATCCCGTCCGCGTCGAGCGGACCACGATCCCGTGGTCCAAGCCCAAGCGCTACGCCGCGCTCGCGGGGATCCTCGGCGTCCTGGCCGTCGCCCCGCCGCTCGTGCACGCCGTCCTGCCCGCGCCGTTCACGCCCGGGGTGTTCAATTTCGGCCTCGGCATCCTGCCCTCGGCGAAGGCGCTCGTCGCCGCCGGCGCCGCCATCGGCGTCGCCGGCTACCCGCTGCGCATACTCGCCTATCGCCTTTCTCCGTGGACCATGCGCCGCGCTCCCTCGCAGCAGCCCGCGCTTTTCCGCCAGCATCCGATTCTCGCGGTCCCGAACCTCTTCTTCGTGGCCGGCTGCGAGGAGCTCGTCTTCCGCGCCCTCGTCTTCGGCATGGGCGCCGGCTTCCTTCTCGCGTTCGCGCCCGCGCTCCCCGTGTTCGCCGCGGTCTCGCTCGCCGCCGCCCTCGGCTTCGCGCTCATCCACGGCTACGGCCCGGTCTGGACCCGCGTCGTCGGCGCCATGATCTACGCGGGCGCGTTCCTCGTGAGCGGCTCCTTGCTCCTCCCCATCGTCGCCCACTTCTCCTTTAACATGCTTCTCTACGTCCGCGGCCGCTACTTCAAGCGCGTCTAGCGCCGGAACTTTTTCGACCCCCGCTCCGTATACCTGTTGACGTTCGAGAGAACTCAGGAGGGAACATGGAACTGACTCTGCCGAAGATGGACGTGCGCGTGCGGCCGTTCGAGGACGCCTCGGGCCGCCCGACGAAGCTGCTGGCGTTCGCCGAGCTCGTGATCGCGGACGCGTTCGTGATCAAGGGCATCCGCGTGCTCAAGCGCGCCGCCGAGGAGGGCAACGACGAGCCGTTCGTCGTCTTCCCCGCGGAGAAGGGCAAGGGCGCCGCGCAGGACCGCTGGTTCGACGTGGCCCACCCCGTGACCGCCGAGGCGCGCGCCGCCTCGATCGCGCTCGTGCTCGAGCGCTACCGCCAGGTCAAGGACGCCCCGGCCGCCGCGCACGCTTAAGCGCGACCCTTCCCGCCGGACGCGGCGGGGAGGGAGGGCCTTGATGCGCATTGGAATGCGCATTATAATGTCGGGATGAAATACAGGAGACTGAACATCACGTTGCCGGCGCCCGTCGCAAAAGAACTCGAGAAAGCGAAGATATCGAACAAGAGCGCGTTCATCGCGCGCGCCGTCACCGAACGTCTCGGCACGCTGAGGAAGATCGCTCGCCGCCGGGCATTGCTCGAGGACTACCGCTGGGTCGCGAAGCATCCCGAATACGAGAAGGACGGGAGAGACGATTGGTGATCCGTCGCGGCGAGGTCTACTGGATCGATTTCCGCGGCGCGGTCGGCGCGGAGATCCGCAAGGCGCGCCCATCCGTCGTGGTTTCGGCGAACGATCATAACGATCATATGGAGACCGTGACGGTGGTCCCTCTCTCGTCAAGAAACGGGCGCGTGCGTCGATACGAAGTCGCTGTGCCTGCGGGCGTCCTCGGAGACGGAAGGCCGAGCCGCCTCAAGACGAACCAATTGCGCGCGGTGGACAAGAGTCGCATCGGGCGCAAGCTCGGGCTGTTCCCGGCGGCGCTGATGCCGGCCTTGGACCGATCCCTTCGCGAGCACCTCGGAATCGAGACGGCTTAAGCCGAGGCGCGGGCCGCGCCGCGCTTGCGGAAGTGCAGCATGGCCGCATAGGCCGCGGCGAACAGCACGATGGCGATGACGATGAAGTGCAGCTTGTGCTTGAGCGCCGCCATCATCATCTCGGGCGAGTCGAGCAGCGCCGGCTCGTCGCCGATGATCTTCCGGCCGAACCAGGCCAGGATCAGGCACCACAGGAAGGCCCCGGCCGTCGTCGCCGCGGAGAAGGCCGCGACCGGCATCTCGAGGATCCCCGCCGGGATCGAAACAAGGTGGCGGATCACCGGCAGCAGGCGCGCGAAGAAGATGCCCGAGACGCCGTACTCGCGCACCCAGTGCTCGCCGGCGGCCACCGTCTTGGGCGGCAGGAAGAAGTATTTCCCGTACCGCTGAACGATCGGAGCGCCCACCAAGAACGAGACGAAATAGCTGACGAGCGAGCCGAACAGCCCGCCGGCCGCGCCCACGAGCACGACCAGCCAGAAGTTCATCCGGCCCTGCGCCGCCCAGTACGCCGCGGGCGGGATCACGATCTCGCTGGGGAGGGGAACCACCGAGCTTTCCAGCGCCATGAGCAGGAAAATGCCCAGGTAGCCTTGAGCCTCCACGAAGTGGAACCAAACTTTCAGAAGAGAGTGAAATTGGGCTTGCATTGATTGAGATATTAGCAAAGACGAGCAGGCTGATTCCGCCCGGAAAAGCGGTATAATTCTCGTCGATAGAAAGAAGGCGCATGCGAGCCCCGATTTGACCCCGAGCACCGCCACAAGCGATATCGCGACCGACCTCCGGGACTTAAAAAATCCTGTCGTAGCCGGCGACGCCGCCGCGCCCGCTCTCCTCCCTGAGCAGCTCGGCGACCCCGAATTCATCCGCGAACACCGCGTTCGTTATGCCTACGCCACCGGCGCCATGGCGAACGGCATCGCCTCCGTCGAGCTCGTCGAGGCGGGAGCCAAAGCCGGTCTTCTGTCCTTCTTCGGCGCCGCCGGCCTGCCGCTCGAGAAGGTCGAGGCCTCGATCAACCGTCTGCAGGCTTCCCTCGGCGACACGCCCCACGGTTTTAACCTCATCCACAGCCCGAGCGAGTCGTCGCTCGAAGAAGGCGTGTGCTCCCTCTATCTTCGAAAGGGAGTTCGCCTCGTCGAGGCTTCGGCGTTCATGGGACTGACTCCGGCCATCGTTCGCTACCGGCTGCACGGCATTCGCCGCGGCGCGAATGGCCAAGTTGAATCGAATAATAAAATAGTCGCCAAGGTCTCGCGTTCCGAGGTCGCCGAGAAATTCCTCTCTCCCGCTCCGGAGTCGATGCTCCGGGACATGGTCTCCTCCGGTCTCATCACGACTGAGCAGGCCGCCCTCGCCGAAGAGATCCCGATGGCCCAGGACGTGACGGTCGAGGCCGACAGCGGAGGCCACACCGATAATAGACCGCTCGTTTCTCTGTTGCCCGCGACGATCGCCCTCCGCGATCGCGTGCAGGCGAAGTTCCGTTTCGCGAATCCTCCGCGCGTCGGCGCCGCCGGCGGCATCGCCACTCCCGCTTCCGCCGCCGGAGCCTTCATGATGGGCGCGGCCTACGTGCTCACGGGCTCCATCAATCAAGCGTGCGTCGAATCGGGCAGTTCCGACCAAGTTCGGAAGATGTTATCGGCGGCGGGACAAGCCGACGTCGCCATGGCCCCCGCCGCCGACATGTTCGAGCTCGGCGTGAAGGTGCAGATCCTCAAGCGCGGCACCATGTTCGCCATGCGCGGCGCGAAGCTCTACGAGGTGTACCGCGCCTACGACTCCATCGAGGCCATCCCCGCCGCCGTGCGCGCGCCGCTCGAGAAGGACCTCTTCCGCGAGCCGCTCGAGGCCGTATGGGACAAGACGCGCGCGTTCTTCCTGCAGCGCGACCCCTCGCAGGTGGAGCGCGCCGAGAAGGACTCGAAACACAAGCTCGCTCTCGTTTTCCGCTCGTATCTCGGCCAGGCGTCCCGTTGGGCCAACGCCGGCGTGCCGGACCGCGTGCTCGACTACCAGGTCTGGTGCGGCCCGGCGATGGGAGCCTTCAACGAATGGGCTCAAGGGACGTTCCTGCAGTCGCCCGAGAACCGGCGTGTTTCGATCGTCGCGCGCAGCATCCTCTACGGCGCGGCCGTGCTCACGCGCGCCCATTTCCTCCGCTGCCAAGGGGTCGCGCTCGACCCCGCGTCGCTGCGGATCGAGCCGCTGACCGCCGAGCAGCTCGACCGTCAACTCAACTAGAGCAAGAGAGTCCATGAGCCAAGACCAGAAGACCGTGCCCCTCGCGATCGTCGGAATCGGCTGCGTTTTCCCGAAAGCCAAGACCTTGCGCGAGTACTGGGCCAACGTCAAGAACAAGGTCGACGCCATCCAGGACGTCCCCGCGAGCCACTGGACCAAGGACGAGTATTTCGACGCGGACCCCAAGAAGCCCGACCACGTGTACGCGTACAAGGGCGGCTTCCTCGAGCCTTATGACTTCGATTGCTCGGAGTTCGGTCTCGCCCCGAACACGCTCGAGGCGACGGACCCGGCCCAGTTGTTCGGCTTGGTCACGGCGAAGATGGCTCTCGCTGACGCCGGTTATGCCGTTGATAAAGAGTGGGACCGCTCCCGCACGTCCGTGATCCTGGGCGTCACCGGCGCGCTCGAGCTCGTCGTGCCGCTCGGCGCCCGGCTCGGGCATCCACGCTGGCAGCGCGCCCTCAAGGAAGCGGGCGTCGATGATGCGGTCGCCAAGAAGGTGGTGGAAAACATCGCCGAGTCCTACGTCGGCTGGCAGGAGGACTCGTTCCCCGGCCTGCTCGGCAATGTCGTGGCCGGGCGCATCGCCAACCGCCTCGACCTCGGCGGCACCAATTG
>DATNGC010000093.1:0-4461 GCA_035606075.1 Elusimicrobiota bacterium | reverse complement strand
GGGCGCGCTTCCCCAAGCTCTCAGCGCCCGCGGTCGGCGCGGAGATCCTGCGCGCCGCCGGCTTCGCCGCGTCGCGCGGGATGCTCACCTCGACGCTCGACCCCGCCGACGCCGCGCGCTTCCTCGACCTCGATTTCGAGGTGAGGGCGGGGGCGACCGTGCGGCGCGCCCTCGACGACGTGGCCTCGACCGACGGGCTCATGATGTGGGTGGCCGAGTCGGAGCCCGCCTGCGTGGGGGCCAAGGCCTGCGCACGCCCCTGCCGCGCCTTCCGCGCCGCCGATTGGCGCCCGCCGCAGGCTCTCGAGCGCCCGCCCCGTCGCGGCTGGACCCCCGACGGCGTCCCGCTGCCGCACTTGATGCGCGACCATGCGGACGTCGCGCCCCCGGCTCCGGTTATGCTTGAATCCCACCCATGAAGAAGGCGCTCATCACCGGCGTCACCGGGCAGGACGGCTCCTACCTCGCCGAGTTCCTCCTCGGCAAGGGCTACGAGGTGCACGGTCTCAAGCGCCGCACCTCCCTCTTCAACACCGACCGCATCGACCACCTCTTCCAGGACCCGCACGAGAAGAAGCTGCGCTTCCTGCTGCACTACGGCGACATGACGGACTCGTCGAGCCTGCAGCGCGTCGTGCAGAAGGTCCAGCCCGACGAGATCTACAACCTCGCCGCGCAGAGCCACGTCGCGGTCAGCTTCCAGGAGCCGGAGTACACGGCGAACTCCGGCGGGCTGGGCACGCTGCGCCTGCTGGAGACGATCCGCACGCTCGGGCTGTCCAAGAAGACCCGGTTCTACCAGGCGTCCTCGTCGGAGCTGTTCGGAAAGGTCCAGGCGATCCCGCAGCGCGAGTCCACGCCGTTCTACCCGCGCTCGCCCTACGGCGTCGCGAAGCTCTACGCGTACTGGATCACCGTCAACTACCGCGAGGCCTACGGCCTGTACGCCTGCAACGGCATCCTCTTCAACCACGAGTCCCCGCGCCGCGGCGAGACGTTCGTGACGCGCAAGATCACGCGCGGCCTGGCCCGCATCAAGCTCGGCCTCGAGGACACGATCTGGCTCGGCAACCTGGAGGCCAAGCGCGACTGGGGCCACGCCCGCGACTTCGTCGAGATGATGTGGCTCATGCTCCAGCAGAAGAAGCCCGCCGACTACGTCGTCGCGACCGGGCGGCAGCGCTCGGTGCGGGAGTTCGTCGAGGCCGCGGCCCGCGAGCTCGAGATGCCGCTCGTCTGGAAGGGCAAGGGCGCCGCCGAGCGCGGCGTGAACCCGCGGACCGGAAAGACTTTCGTCGCGCTCGATCCGCGCTACCTGCGCCCGACCGAGGTCGACACCCTGCTCGGCGACGCGGCGAAGGCCCGGCGCGAGCTCGGCTGGAAGCCCCGCCATACGTTCGAGGAGCTCGTCCGCGAGATGGCGCGCGGCGACCTGCGGCTCGCGGAGAGCGAGGCCCACGCGAAGAAAGCCGGCTTCTCCAAGCCCCGCCGCGCGGCCGACTGAGCCGGGGCGCTCAGCCCTGGAAGAAGAGGACGATCGTCACCGCGATCGCCACCAAGAAGACCCCGACCGAGATCCACACCAGGAACTTCAGCTCGTCGCGCTTCTGCCACGGCTCGCGAAGCGGCGGTTCGGCCGCCGCGGGCGCGGGCGGCGCCGCCGGGGACGGCGACGGAGAGAGGGCCGGGGCCGCGGCCGCCGGAGGGAGAGCCGCCGGCGGCGGCGCGGGATCCAGGTAGCCTCTGACCTCGCGCTGGATGTCCTCTCGGCGCTCGTCCGACTCCGCGCGGAGCCTGCGCACTCGCTCCTGGGCGCCCTCGCCCTCCGGCCGGGTCTTCTCTCCCGCGCGGCGCTCGGCGTCGAGATCCTGATAGAGGCGCGCGCGCTCGGCGTCGAGCGCGTCGCGAAGCTCGCGGCTCTCGCGGTCGGCCCGCGCCCGCAGCTCGTTCTTGAGCGCCTCGAGCTCGGCGCGCCATGTCTCGGCGCGAGCGGCTTCCGAGCCCGTGTCGGAGCCGCGCCGCCGGCGGAGCTTCTCCTCCTCGAGCTCGAGCTTGAGCTTCAGCTCGCGCGTGCTCTCGAAGGCGTCGACGCCCTCGCGCCGGATGGACTCGGCGTTCTCGAGCACCTCGCGGGATTTCTCGCGCACGGCGCGCAGCTCAGCCTCGAGGCGGCCCCGCTCCTGGGCCCGTTCGACGGCGGAGTGCTCCGCCAGCTCCCGCGCGTTGTCGAGCTCGGCGCGCAGGGAATCGATGTGAGCCTCGTGCCCGTCGGTCTTCTGGCGCAGCGCCGCGACGTGCAGGCGCGCGTCCTTGAGCTCCGCGTCCCGGCGCTTGAGCTCGGCCTCGAGACGCTCGCGCCCCTGCCTCGCCTCGGCGGCGGCCGCGGCGGCGCGGGCCTCGGCGGCGCTCAGGGCCTCGGCCGCGGCGCGTCCGGCGGCGCCGTCCTTTTCGGCCTGCTCGCGCGCCTTTTCGGCCGCGGCGCGGGCGGCCTCCGCGCGGGCCTCGCCCTCGCGCAGCTGTTCGGCGAGCGCCTTGCTCTCGGCGAGCGCCGTCTCGGCGGCCTCGCGGCGCCCGCGCTCGGCCGCGAGCGCCTCGCCGAGCTGGCGGCGGGCCTCGGAGGCGATGCGCAGCGTCTCGTCGAGCTCCCGGGAAAGGGCCGTGGCGGAGACGGCCTCGCGGTGCAGGGCCGCGGCCGTCTCTTGGAGCTCGTCGGCGCGCTGGGTGAGCTCGTTCACGCGCGCGCGCAGGCGCTCCCGCGAGCGGATCTCGGTCTCGAGCTCGAGGGTCCGGGCCTTCAGCCGGCGCTCGAACTCCTCGACGCGCAGTCCGAGGCGGACGATCTCGGCCGGCGCCTCCGCCGGCCGCGCGGCGGCCGGGACGTCCGGCGCGGCCTCAGGCTTCGGGCTGTCGTCCACGCGCTTGCCTCAACTGTCCCAAGAGTTCCGCCTGCTCCTTCCAGCGCGCCTGCAGGCTCGCGCGCTCCGCGTCGAGGGCGGCTTCCAGGCGTCCGCGCTCCTCCTCGAGCTCGGCCCGCATCTTCGCGCGCTCCTCCTCGAGGATCGCCGACCGCCGGCCCTCCTCGGCCTCGATGCGCGCCTGGGCCTCGGCCTCGCGCTGCCTCGCCTTTTCGGCGGCCGATTCGGCCAGGCGATGCTCGTGGTTGGCGCGCTCGAGAAGCCGCGACGAGACCTCCCTCATCCGGTCGCGGTACGCGGCCAGGGAGCGCAGCGCCTCACGGGCGCTCTCCACCGCCCCCGCCTCGGCCGCGCGCGCCTTCTCGAGCTCGCGCTCGGCGTGCTCGGCGCGCAGGCGCTCGGATTGAAGCCCCTCGGCGAACGCGGCCTCGGCGCGGGCCTCCGACTCGCGCGCGAGCCGCGCGCGCTCCTCGGCCAAGAGCCGCCGCGACTCCTCGCCGCGCTTCAGCGACTCCTTCTCCATCGCGGAGGCCTTCGCGAGCGCGGCCGCCGCGGACGAGCGGGCGAGCTCGGCGGCGGACTGCTCGTCGGCGATCGCGGCGGCGAGGCGCGAGGGGATCCCGGCCTCGAGACGGCGAGCCTCGGCCAGCCCGAGGGCGGCCTCGGCCGCGAGCCGGTCGGCCTCGGCGCGCCGGGCGGCGGCCTCCTCCTGGGCGCGGGCCGCCTCGACGCGCGCGGCCGCGACGGCGGCGTCGGCGCGGGCGGCGGCGGCCTTGGCCGACTCGGCGGCCTCGGCCGCGGCGCGCTCGGCGGCGGCGGCCCGGACCGACTCCTGCCGGAGGGCCTGCTCGAGCGCCTCGCTGCGGGCGGCCTCGGCCTGAGCGGCGACGCGCGCGCGCGCGGTCTCCTCGGCCGCGGAGCGGGCGGCCTCCCAGTTCTCTCTCGCGCGGCGCTCCAGCTCGGCGCCGTCCGAGGAGCGGTCCTCGACGGCGGCGTTGGCGGCCGCGAGTTCGGCCCGGACGGAGGAGAGCTCGGCGCGCAGGCGGCGCTCGGCCTGGGTCTCGCGCGCCTCGGCCTCCGCGACGCGCGCGAGCGCGGCCTCGAGGCGGGCCTTCAAGGACGCGGCGTCGGCGTCCTTGGACTCGGCCTCCAGGCGCAGCGCGTCGAGCTCGGCCTGCGCGCGCCGGGCGGCCTGCAGGCGCGCCGCCATGGAGCGCTCGGCGTCCTCGGCGCGCGCGACGGCGTGATCGGCGTCCATGCGCGCCTCGCGCAGGCGGGCGTCGTCGGCGAGGGCGCGCTCCCGGGCGCCGCGCTCGGCGTCGGCCAGGCGTTCGAAGGCGAGCCGGGACTTCTCGAGCGCCGTCTCGCGCTCGGCCTGGGCGCCGCGCAGCTCGAGGGCGAGTCGGGAGGCGGCGTCCTTGATCCGCTCGCGGCGCTCGCGCTCGCGCTCGGCGCGGGCCTCGGCCTCCTGCGCGCGCAGGGCGAGGTCCGCGACGCGCGCCTCGGCCTCGTCCAGACGGGAGCGCAGGGAGGCGGCCTCCGCGTG
>DATNGC010000092.1:0-7913 GCA_035606075.1 Elusimicrobiota bacterium | reverse complement strand
CCGCGTCCAGTCCATGACCACCACGGACACCTTGGACGTCGAGGCGACGTTCCGGCAGTCGGTCAAGATGATCGAGGCCGGCTGCGAGATCGTGCGCATCACCGCGCCGACGGTGGCCGACGCGCAGGCCATCGGCAAGATCAAGGAGAAGCTGGTCAAGGCCGGCTTCCATCAGCCCATCGTCGCCGACATCCACTTCAGCCCCCACGCGGCCGACGCCGCCGCCGACTTCTGCGAGAAGGTGCGCATCAACCCGGGCAACTTCGTCGACACCAAGCGCTTCGCGGTCAAGGAGTACACCGACGAGGCCTACGCGGCGGAGATCGCGCGCATCGAGGAGCGCTTCACCCCCCTCGTGCTCAAGCTCAAGCGCCTCAAGCGCGCCTGCCGCATCGGCACGAACCACGGCTCGCTGTCGGACCGCATCATGAACCGCTACGGCGACAGCGCGCTCGGGATGGTCGAGAGCGCCCTCGAGTTCGCGCGCATCGCGGAGAAGAACGGCTACTACGACCTGATCTTCTCCATGAAGTCCTCGAACCCCAAGGTCATGATCGAGGCCTACCGCCTGCTCGTCCAGCGCATGGACGACGTGGGCATGAACTACCCCCTCCACCTCGGCGTGACCGAGGCCGGCGACGGCGAGGACGGCCGCATCAAGAGCGCGATCGGCATCGGCTCCCTGCTCGAGGACGGCATCGGCGACACGATCCGCGTCTCGCTGACGGAGGATCCCGAGCTCGAGGTGCCGGTCTGCCAGGTGCTCGCCAAGCCTTACCACGCGCGCCCCGCGCAGGAGCCGCGCCGCGAGTCCAAGCAGCCGAAATACCACTGCGCGGACTTTTATTCTTATTCTCGCCGGAAATCCGATCACTTCGACGCGGGCCCCATCATGACCGGAGGGCAGCAGCTGGTCCGCGCCTTCCTCAAGGTCCCGGAGACGATGACGGCCGACGGATTGCTCGCGGCGTTCGAGGCTCAGCTCAAGAAGGCGATGGGGGCCGATCCCGAGATCGTCGAGTTCGGCATCCGGGACGAGGCGTCCCTCGCCCGGTTCATCTCCATCCGCGAGGCGCTGCGTCCCGAGACCTCTCGCCTCGCGTTTTACGCGCGGGTCGAGGGGCCGCTGTCTCTCGTCCTGAAGGCCGTTCCTTCGGCGGATGTCATCTGTTGGATGAGCCCGGTCGAGGGCGAATACGCGGAGTATCTGAAAGCCCTTCACGGGAAGAAAATCATCAATCTAGTCGAGACGGAAGAGGCTTCGTCCGCGATCAAGTACGAGGCCGCGTCCCGGTATAAAGAGGTCGTCACGATGACCTCCCTGCGCGGCGGCGACATCTGCAAGCTCATCCAGGAGTATCGCCTGCTCGCGGCGAACGGCTTGTCCTCGCCGATCCTGCTTCGCGCTCCGCGCGAAGCCACGGCGGATGAGCAGGTCTTGAGATCCGCCACGATGATCGGCGGACTTCTATGCGACGGCGTCGGCGACGCGGTGCTCATCGACGCGGACCTCCCGTTCGAGCGCAACGTCGAGCTGCTCTACAACGTGCTCCAGGGCGCGGGCGTGCGCATCACGAAGACCGAGTTCGTCTCCTGCCCGTCCTGCGGCCGCACGCTGTTCGACCTGCAGACCACGACCGAGCGCATCAAGGCGCGCACCGGCCATCTCAAGGGCGTCAAGATCGCCATCATGGGCTGCATCGTCAACGGCCCCGGCGAGATGGCCGACGCGGACTTCGGCTACGTCGGCGGCGCCCCGGACTCCATCAACCTGTACGTGGGCAAGGAGTGCGTGCAGAAGGGCATCCCGTTCTCCAAGTCCGACGACGCGCTCGTGGAGCTCATCAAGAAGCACGGGAAATGGGTTGAGCCGGCCGCTTAGGGCCGCCCCGCTCCTCGCCCTCGCGCTGCTGTCGGCCTGCTCGCCGGTCTACGTCGCGCGCTCCGCGTCCGGGCACGCGGGCCTGCTGTGGCGGCGCCGCCGCATCGACAAGACCATCGCCGACCCGAAGACCGCCCCCGAGCTCAAGAAAAAGCTGGAGCTCGTCGTCGAGGTCCGGAAGTTCGCCTTCGACCATCTCGCGCTGAAGCGGTCTCGCGATTACGAGACGTGGACGCCGGTCAAAGGGCCCGCCGTCACTTGGCTCGTCGAGGCGTCGCCGCGGACGAGACTCGAGACCTATCGATTCTGGTTCCCGTTCATCGGCTCCTTCCCGTACAAGGGCCACTTCCGCCGCGACTTGGCCGACGCCGAGGCGGCCTCTCTGGAGCGCAAGGGCTTCGACGCGACCGTGGGAGGCGCCGCCGCCTATCACACGGGACTGTGGATCTCCGATCCGCTCCCTTCGACGATGCTCTCTTGGAGCGACGGCGGCCTGGCGGAGACCTTGATCCACGAGCTCACGCACGGGACCGTCTCCTTCAAGAACAACACCGACTTCAACGAGGCGCTCGCGAGCTGGGTCGGCGCTCGCGGCGCCGTCGAATTCCTCGCGGCGAAGGGCGCGGCCGGCGCGGCGGCCCTCAAGCAGTACCGCGGCGAGAACGCGGAGGAGGCCCGCATCGACGCGCTGTACCGTGAGCTGCGGGACCGGCTGGACGAGTTGTACAAAGGCTCCGGCCCGGACTCCGAGAAGCTGGTCAAGCGCGAGGCCGTGTTCGCCTGGGCGCGCTCCGAGGCGAAGGCGCGCGGCCTGCCTCCATTCCGCGAGCCGCTGAACAACGCGGTGGTCCTCGGCCACGAGCTGTACGCGCCCGACTTCGCGCCGTTCGACGCGCTCTTCGAGAAGAACGGCCGCGACTGGCCTAAGACCATCGCGGCGCTCAAGGCGCTGGACCGGCGCGATCCCATGGCGTCCCTGCGCGCGGCCGCGAAGTGACGGCCCTCGTCGCCATCGGGGCGGCGCTCCGATTCCTCTTCCTCGGGACGCGCTCGCTGTGGTTCGACGAGGCGAGCACCCTCATCCTCGCGCGCCTGCCGCTCGCCGGCCTCCCGGCCCTGCTCGTGCGCAACGAGACGAACCCGCCGCTGTACTACGCGCTGATGCACGTCTGGCTCAAGCTCTTCGCCGATCCCCGTCTCGGCTTGCGCGTCTTCTCCGCCCTGTGCGGCATCGCCGCCCTCGCGGCCTTCCGGCCGCTCGCCGAGCGGCTCCTCCCGGCGCGCGCGCGCCTGCTCGCGCTGTTCTTCGCGGCCTTCTCCTCGTTTTGGATCCACTTGGCGCAGGACGGCCGCGTCTATGCGCTGCTGCTGCTGGTCTCGGTGCTCTGGCTGAGGACGGTGTGGGACTTATCGGAGAATCCCACCGCGAAGCGGTGGTCGGCGTACGCGGCCCTGTCGGCGCTGGGGCTTCATCTGCACTACTATTTCGCTTTCCCCCTGGCGGCCGACGCGGCGTGGCTCGCCTGGCGCTTCCGCCGGTCTCCGCGCGAGCTCGGCGCCTGGGCGGCGGCGCACGCCGCGGCCTCGCTCCTGTTCGCGCCGTGGCTGCCTCAATTCGCGGCGCAATTGCGCGCCCACGTCGGCGACCGCACCATCGGCGACGCGCTGACGCCCGCGCACCTGCTCGATTCCTTCGGCACGATGTTCTTCGACGTGACCTTCCTCGGCCTGGCCTTGCCGCACCGGCTCAACGCCGCGATCGGCGCTGGCTTCGCGGCGCTGGCCGCGGCGGGCGCCTTCGCCGCTCCGAGCGACGCGCGCGCGCGCCGGGAGCGGGACTTCGTCCTCTTCTCGCTCGCCGCCCCCGTCGTCCTCATCGCGCTCGCCGAGCTCGTCGTGCGCCGGCCCATCACGCAGGCGCGCTATTTCGTCCCGCTCTCGCCGCTGGCGTATCTGCTCGCCGCGCGCGTCCTGTCCGCGCCCGCGCGCTGGACGGGCGCCTCGCGCCTCGCCCTCGAGGCCGTCGCCGTGGCCGGCGTCGCGGGCTACTTCGCCTCCGGAAAGCTGGTGGACCCGCGCCTGGACGCGCTGGCCGCCGCCATCCGCCGCGGCTCCCCGGCCGGCCTACCCGTCGTCTACGTGGACATGTACGACTATCTCCCGATGCGGGCTTACTATCTCCCCGAGCGCCGCAACCTGCTCGTCGCCTCCGCGGGCGAAGGCATGGACTTCTCCGCCATCCCGCCATACGACGGGGTGATCGACGGCGCGCGGACGCGCGCGCTGGGCTCGTGCGTGGTGGTCGACGTGAAGCGGCGTCTGACCGAGCAGGCGCTCTGGACCGGAACCGGCGCGCAGCTCGCCGGGCTCCTCGAAGCCGCGCGGTGACGGCCCCGCCTGCGCTGCCCCCCTAGTACTTGACCGAGCAGCCGTAGGACTGCGTCACCGGCGTCTCCACGGGCTTGCCGCTCATCGCGGCGTCGAGCGCGGCGGCGACGTAGTTGTGGGCGTTCTTGGGATCGTCCGACTTGTCCGTGCTGGGCTTGTCGTCGATGGCGCCCATGTAGATCAAGTTCCCTTTCGGATCGATGACGAACATGTGCGGCGTGGTCTTGGCGCCGTAGAGGCGGGCGACCTCGCTGTTCGGATCGATGAGCAGCGCGGAGGACATCCCCTCCTTCTTCCACGCCTTCGCCGCGGTTTTCGTCGTCAGCGTCCCCTGACGGCCCGGGGCCGAGGACGCGACCGTGAACCACGTCACGCCTTCCTTGGCGTATTTCTTCTGCAGGGCCGGCATGTTCTTGTCGTCGTATTGCCGCCGCACGAACGGGCAGCCGCCGTTGTACCACTCGAGGACGACGTACTTCCCCTTCGCGTCCGAGAGCTTGCGCGTCCGGCCGGTCTGGTCCTGCAGCGTGAAGTCGGGCGCGGGCTGCCCGGGAGCGAGCTCCGCGCGCAGGGGCGCGGCGAGCGAGGCGAGAGCGCAGGCGATCAGCAAAGTCTTCATCTTCATTGGGAACCTCCATGGTGGTCCGGGTTCGCGCTCAACGCGTCGAGCACGAGGCCCGGCGTCAGCAGCTCGGGCAGGAGCACGACGGCTCCGCCCTTGGGATAGACGACGTAGAGCGGGACGCCCTCGCGGCCGTAGCGCATCAGGATGGACGAGATGCGCGGGTCCCGGCTGGTCCAGTCGCCGCGGAAAGCCGCCACGTCGGGGGCCGACAGGGCGGCCACGACGGCCGGCGAGGCGAGGGCGGTGCGCTCGTTGACCTGGCAGCTCAGGCACCAGGCCGCGGTGAAGTCGAGCATCACGGTCTTGCCCGAGGCGCGCGCGGCGTCGACCGCCTCCGGCGACCAGGCGCGCCACAGGCCGTTGGGCGCCGCCATGGCGGGCGCGGCGAGCATGCGCCACAGCACCCAGAGCAGCCAAGCGCTCGTGACGAACATCGGGATGGACAGCAGATGCTTGAGAGTCTCCATCCACTTGCCCGGGTGCGGCAGCCAGCGGATCAGCGCGGGCTCGGAGGAGAGGAGGGCGTACGGCGCCGAGGCGCCCAGGCCGAGCGCGCCGAAGACGGCGAGCGCCTCTCCAGCCGGGCGAGTCACCGCCCAACCCAGCGCGGCGCCCATGAACGGCGCCGTGCACGGCGCCGCGGCCGCCATCGCGAAGACGCCGGAGAAGAACGCGCCGGCCAGCCCGTGGCGCGCCGAGAGCTTCTCGCCGAGGCCCATCCAGCGCGCGCCGAACTCGAAGTAGCCGAGCAGGCCGGCGCCGGCGGCGAAGAAAAGCGCGGCGAGCGCCGCGACGACCCAGGGAGACTGCAGCTGGAAGCCCCAGCCCAGCGCTCCTCCGGCGTGACGCGCCGCGAGCAGGACGGCCGCGAGGCCCAGGCAGCTCAAGGTCATCCCGGCCGTGTACGCCAGCGCCTCGCGCCGCGCGGCGTGCCTCTGCTGGCCGAGGCGGCCGAGAAGGCCCAGGGCCTTGAACGCGAGCACCGGGAAGACGCACGGCATCAGGTTCAGGACGAGCCCGCCCGCGAAGGCGAGGAGGATGTACCGCAGAATCTCGCCCCCCGCGCGCACGGGCACGGAGATCTCGACCGGGGCCATGCCGGGGCGCTCGAGCACGCCCTCGACGCGCGCCGGCCTCGACTTTCCCGCGGCCGGCATCAGCGTCAGCTCGGTCTCGGCCGGGCTCTCGCTGACCGGCGTGTGCCCGTTATCGAAGACGTCGGGCTTCTCCGGGAAGAATTCCGCGCGCGGATATCGGCCGCCCACGCGCAGGACCGCCTTCATGCCGTCCCACGAGGCGCCCGAGACGGCCGACGGGTCCGGCCGCGGCACCCGCGCGTCGGCCGCGGCGAGGGCCGCGGCGTCCGCCGGCCGCTCCTTGGCCGCGCGGCGGACGTCGACGGGGAGGGTCAAGCTCGCGGCGCCCGGGATGCAGACGTCCTTGCACTCGAGCCAGGTCGCCTTCGCGCGCAGCACGGCGCGCGTCCCGGGGCGAGCGTCCTCGGGGGCGGCGATCGTGAGCGGGAAGATCACCTCGTTCTCGTACCCGAAGCTCGTGAGCGGCGGCGCCTCCAGGCGGTTCGGAGCCGGCCACTCGAACGCGCTCGCGGTCCAGCCCTTCGGCATGGTCCATTCGAGCTTCGGCGCGAGCCCCGAGTCCCCGGGGTTCTTCCAGTAGACGTGCCAGCCGGGCTTCATCTTGAGGCGCAGGCCGGCGGCGAAGCTCTCGCTGGAGCGCACCGCCGACCGGGACGAGAGCAGGGACGCGTCGACGTTCCCGGCGCGCGCCGGGCCGGCGAGGAGGACGAGCGCGAGGGCGAGAGCGGCCTTCATCGGGAGAATCTTAGAAATAATATTGACCCGTCAGCACGGTCTGGTTGGGATTGCGTCCGTACTCCGTGCGGCGCTCGCCGCCGAAGCGCTGGAGGGCCGCGGTCAGATACAGGTCGCTCAAGGCGTTCCAGACCAGCGCGGGCGAGAAGAACGTCGAGCCGTCGTCGGCGTTGGCGATCGCGTAGAGCTCGAGCTTGAGCAGCGGATGGAGGTCGTCGTCGAAGGAGGCGCCGAAGTAGTTCTGCGCGACGGAGACCTCGGTGCCCTGCAGGACGGGCAGGAAGTTGTAGCGCGCCGGGTCGGTCTGGCCGTTGCCGGCGTGGAAGTACTCGAAGACGAAGGTCGAGTCGCGCAGGAAGCGCGCCTTGGTCCCGGAGTCGATCGTGTAGTCGTAGCCGAGGCCGGCCTTCCAGTACGGAGTGCGATAGCCGGGATGGAACATGGCCCACTCGCCGTGGAGCGTGCCGTCGAGCAAGGTCCCCGCGAAGTCCCCGCCGACCATGAACGAGGCGGTGGAGCCGGCGATCTTGCCCCCCAGCGCCGAGGCGTCCCAGCCCGCGAAGTTGCCGTGGAGGCGCCCCAGCATCTGGTGGTCGACCCAGCGGTCCTGGCCCGCCCAGACGTACTCCGCCTGGCCGAGGTCGCCGACGCCCGCCCGCGCGTACAGCGCGTCGACGCCGCGGCGCTCGTCGCGCTCCACCGACGTCGGCGAGTACGGGTTGAGGACGTCGGTCGGGTTCCAGATCTTTCCCGTGCCCCACGCGATGCGCTGCCGGCCCGCGCGGACGACGCCGCGCTCGTCCTCCATGCCGACCCAGGCGCGGTAGGCGCCGATCCCGTAGCCGTTGAGCGTGCCGGTCGACACGGTCTTCTCCATCGTCAGCCACGGCTGGGGCGGCGCGAAGCCGAACGCCTTGAAGTCCCGCGTGCGGAAGAACGAGCCGTAGGCGAGCTGGTCGTCGAAGTCGACGTGGGAGCGGAAGACGTCCTTGGAAGCGTCGAGCGTCAGCCGGGCGCGGGCCGTGTCGAGGTAGTACGGTCGATCGTCGAGGGCGCCGGCGGAGTCCTGCCAGATGTTCTTCAGGTATCCGCTGACCTTGACCTGCGCGGCCGCCGGAGCGGCCAGGAGGAGCAGGAGAACGCTAGCGCGCGCGGACTTCTTCACCGTGGAGCGCGCCGTCGAGCA
>DATNGC010000091.1:0-16098 GCA_035606075.1 Elusimicrobiota bacterium | reverse complement strand
TCGGCGATGCGCTGCGAATCGACCGGGTGCGTCCGCAGAAACACCGGCGTGCTGTTGGCCGGCATCGAGGAAGAAAATCGCTGCCAAAATTCCACCGCCTTCGCGGGATCGTATCCCGCGCGGGCCATGTAATGAAGGCCGATGTGATCGGCTTCGGATTCCTGTTTGCGCGAGAAGGGCAGCAGCACGCCGACCTGGGCGCCGGCGCCGTAGGCCTGCGCCGCGAGCGCCTGCGTCTCGGCGGGCTTGCTCGAGAGGGCCGCCGCGAGCGCGACGCCGCCGAATTGGGCGATCATGCCCTGGCTCATGCGCTCGCCGCCGTGCCTCGCCAGCGCGTGCGAGATCTCGTGGCCGAGCACGACGGCGAGACCGTTCTCGTCACGCGTGACCGGCAGGATGCCGGAATAGACGGCGACCTTGCCGCCCGGCAGGCACCAGGCGTTGACCGTCTTCGGGTCGTCGATCAGGTTGAACTCCCACTTGTAGTCGGGCTTGTCCGCGGCCTTTGCCAGCCTCTCGCCGACGCGCCGCACCATCGCGACCGCCGCCGCGTCGGTGGACAGCTTGGCCTGCGAGAGCGCCTGCTGGTAGGTGGTGAGCCCGAGCTTCATCTCCTCGCCTTCCGGGACGAAGTCGATCTGATGCCGGTGCGTGTACGGCGCCGTCTTGCAGGCGGCGAGGACGGCGGACAGGGCGAGGGCGGCGGCGACCGGGACTTTCATCGCGCGATTCTAGCCGATGCCTCTGCCGCCGGGACAACGCGGACGCGTCACGAACTCATCACGATTCCTTGACGGGCTCCTCCGTCGCGGCGGGGCTACACTATCGTCGACGGAAGGAGGGGTTATGCTCAGATGGTCTGCCGTCTTCTTCATCATCGCACTCATCGCGGGCGCCTTCGGGCTGTACGGCGTCGCCGGCGCGGCCGCGGGCGTGGCGAAAGTGCTGTTCATCGTCTTCTTGGCTCTGTTCGTGATCTCCGCCGTCGCGGGTCTGGCCGCAGGTCATCACCTGACCCACCACGACGATCACCTGATCCATCACCACTGACGATGAGACGGCGGGGGAGGAGCCTCGCGCTCCTCCCGCGCCGCCGCCGCGAGGCGCGCCAGCGCCCGTGGATAGGCATGATAGGGACCTTGTCGATCCGCGCGCCGTACAGCGCGCGGGCGCGGAGGAGGAGTATCTCCCGGACGCGGCCTCGTGCCGCAACCTCTCCACCGAGCATCGCTTGAGCGCGCTATCTCAGGAGCCCGTGATGGTACGAGTCGCGGCCGGCGGCGCGATTGAGCGGGCAGTAGGCCGCGATGCTCGTGAACATCCCGTACGTCCCGAGCAGGGCCAGGATGACCCGCCCCCAGACCGGACCCGCCGTGAAGGCGATCGCGAAGATCGCGGCGCCGAGGAACAGCCGCGCCGCGCGCTCCCAGCCGCCCACGTTGCGGTTCTCGTGCAGCTGCCAGGGGAACGGCTCGCGATGTCCCGGCCCGTGATGCAGATGCGCATGCATGGTCGTCATAAATCACCTCGACACCAATAGGATACAGCGCAGAGCTCGTCGCGGCCACGAAGGACCGGTGACGCTTCCGTGATCCCGGCTTGACCAAAGTAGGGTCAGGCTTTGACGTTTTGACTTATTCGTCCGGGCATGATGTCCGATAAATAAGTCAACAAGTCAAAGCCTGACCCTACTTCCTACTTCGCTGCGGCGCGCGCGATGGTCCCGGCGAGGATCCGGGCCCAGCCGTCGATGCCCGAGGCGTACGCGGCGAGGTCGGGGTGCTCGGCGTCGACCGCGGGGAAGTGGAGGAAGCCGACGGCCGGGGTCCGGGGGAGCTCCGGCGAGCCGAGCAGGACGAGCCCTCCCGCCAGGCTCGTCGGCCGGTTGCGCGAGGCGTGCAGCGCGACGAAGCTGACGTCGTTGCAGAGGTAGTTGTTCTCCGGCCGCGCCCGGGCTTGGCCGATCGCCGAGTATCCGAGACGCGACGCCCGCGGCGCGGCCGCTTCGGCCAAGGCGAGGGCGTCCCACGTCATCGGCAGCTCGGCGTCCGCCGGCTCGTCGGCGACGACCCATTTCGACTCGGGGACGTTGATCGAGCCGAGCGGCTTCCCGTCGGCGTCGTAGCCGGGAAAGGGGCTGGCGCGATTGAGCGCCCCGGCCTCGAAGCTCGCCTCGGAGCCGCCGCGCCCCGTCATGACGACGACCTCGGGCTTGAACCGGGATTCCTCGTGGACGACGATCGCGCCGGCGAGGTCCCAGATCACGTCGAGGACGAGGAAGCAGGCCTCGTAGCGTTTCCCGTCGATGTACAGACTGCGGTTGAAGGCGGCGGCTCCCGCGTCGGCGGGGAGCACGAGGCCCGCGCGCGGCGTCTTCAGGGCCGCGAGCGAGGGTTCGTCGAGCTCGACGCGCTCCGGCCAGAACGCGGGGTCGGCCATGGAGCGGACCACCGTCCCCGAGACGTTGTACGGCACGCCGGAGAACAGCCCGTAGCCGGTCACGAGCACGCGCGTGCCCGGGCCCGCGGCGCGGCAGGCGCCCTCCGGATGCAGGCGGCGATAGGCGCTGAACGTCTTGGCGACGAAGAGGTTGCCTTGCTCGCCCAAGTCGCTCTTGTCGGGGCCTTGCCCGGCGAAGCACGGCCCGGCCGCGAGCGCGGCGGCGAGAAGGGCGAGCGCCGCTCTCACGCGGGCCTCGGGACGGAGGCCGCGACCGCCACGGAGACCGCGCTGGCGGCGAGGACGACCGCGGTCCGGACGCACCAAGCGCCCAGCCCCGGGCTCCAGATCAGCCAGGCCGCCGCCCCGGAGGCGGCCACGGCGGCGAAATAGTCGACGGGGAAGCCGAGGAGCTTGCGCCGGAACCACGGGATCGGCGTGGAGCGGAACTTGGCCAATCCCCAGGCGGGGTTCCAGGCGAACCACTGCAGGTCCCAGACGGCGGTGAGCAAGAGGTAGGACGAGGCGCATTTGGCCCACAGCTCCCGCGAAAAGCCCGCGAACACGAGCGGGAGATGGAAAACGGCGACGAGAAAAAGCGTGAGCCACACGTGATAGCCGGTCACGGCCTTGCCGTTGGTCAGGTCCAGCCACCACTCGGGCCCCCAGCGCCAGGTGGGCAGGGATGCGGCCCAGCCGTGGGGTCCCTCGATCTCGATCTCCACTTTGGCCAAGATCCAGCAGAGCGCGAAGAGAACGAGGCCTTCGCGGACGGCGGCGGCGGTCTCGGGGCTCATCGCTCGCGCATCAGCCAGCAGCCGGCGGGCACCGCGAGCGCGCCGAAGATCACGTACAGGCGCCAGTACGTGGCGTGCAGCTGGTTCCAGAAGACGGAGGCGGTGGCGTGGTCGACCTGCCACTTGGCCGCCATGGCCAGACCGAAGGTCAGGACCGTGCAGGACAGCATGAGCCACAGGACTTTGCGTCCGTCGACCTTCCAGTTCGTCATCGTCGCCACGATGACGGTGCCGAGCAGGGGCCCGTAGGTGTATGCGACCATGCGGAAGGCCAGCCAAAGCAGGTTGTCGAGGTTGCGCATGAGCAGGGCGAAGACGATGAAGAAGACGCCGAACAGGACGAAGAACTTTTTCGAGGACGCGACCAGATCGGCTTCGCTCTTCCCTTTGCCCCAGTAGGGCTGGTAGAAGTCGACCGTGAAGGCGGTCGTCAGCGAGGCCAGCGCGGAGTCGGAGCTGCCCATCGCCGCGGAGGCCACCGCCGCGAGCAGCAGGCCGCGCAGGCCCGGCGGCATCGTCGTCAGGATGAAGCGCGGGAAGATGTGGTCGTTGTCGGTCATGCCCGCGATCAGCGCGGGATGGACCTTCGCGTACGCGTACAGCCCGACGCCGATGAAGAGGAAGAGCCCGCTGATCGGGATGGAGATCAGGCCCGAGATGATCATGCTCCAGCGCGCCTTCTTCTCGTCGTTGCAGGCGAGCAGGCGCTGGACCATGTCCTGGTCGGTGCCGTAGGCCGCCGACGAGTTGAAGAAGCCCCAGATCGCGAGCAGGAAGAACAGGCCGAGGTTCTCCGGCTTGAGCAGCTCCAGGAAGTTGAACTTGTCGTAGACGGTCCCGTCGGGCCTCACGGCGTGCTTGCCCGCGTCGACGATGGCGCCGAAGCCGCCCGGCACGTGCGCGGCGATGTAGAACAGCGCGATGATCCCGCCGCCGACCAGCAGGAGGAACTGCATCAGGTCGGTCCACGCGATCGCGCGGCCGCCGCCCGCGGTCGTGTAGAGCAGGATCGCGGCGACGGTGGCGATGACGCAGACGGGGAAGGACAGCGCGCCGCCGCTGACGACCTCGAGGACCTTCGCGATCGCGACGATGCGCACGGTCGAGGCGAGGGTGCGGGTCAGGATGAAGTAGCCGGAGCAGGCGGAGCGCACCGTGCGGCCCATCTTGCGCTCGACCGCCTCGTAGATCGAGGTGACCTTGTGGCTCTGGTAGAAGGGCAGCAGCACGAGCGCGACGAAGATCGAGGCGCCGATGTCGCCGACGTTGCTGAACATGTAGCGGAAGTCCCCGCCGTAGCCCTCGGACGGGGTGCCGACGAAGGTCAGCGCCGAGATGCAGGTCGCCAGGAAGCTCGCCGTCGTCACGAGCCAGGGGATCGAGCGCCCGGCCAGGAAGTACTCGTCGGTCGTCTTGGCCTTGCGCCGCGCCGCCCACCAGCCGATGGAGGCCAAAGCGGTGCAGTACGCGAGCAGGACCGTCGTGTCGAGCCAGCCCAAGCCTCCGGTCATGATCGCCCCTTTTTCCGAGGATATTTATTGGCGGAAGCCCGCGCCTCGAGCTCGCGCTTGAGCTTGCGCCACGCCTCCAGGCGCGCCGGCGCGACGGCGCCCGACTCGACGCCGGCCTTGACCGCGCATCCCGGCTCGCTGTCGTGCCCGCAGTTGCCGAAGCGGCACGCGGACGCCAGCGCGTCGATTTCGTCGAAGGCCTGCGCGAGTCCGCGGTCGGCGTCCCAGAACTGCATCTCGCGCATGCCGGGCGTGTCGAGCAGGACGCCGCCGCCCGGGAGCGCGAACATCTGGCGGTGCGTGGTCGTGTGCCGGCCGCGCTCGTCGGAGGCCCGCGTCGCCGAGGTCCGCATCGTCTGGACGCCGAGGAGGCGGTTGACGAGCGTGGACTTGCCCACGCCCGAGCTGCCCACGAAGCCGACGGTCCGCCCCGGGCGGATCCAGCGCGCGAGAGCGTCCATGCCCGCGCCCGTGGCGGCGCTGAGCGCGACGACGGGGGCGCCGGCGGCGACCGCCTCCGCTTCCGCGCGATAGCGCGCCGGGTCGGCGCAGGCGTCGAGCTTGTTGAGCAGGATGACGGGCTCCGCCCCGCTCTCGCGGCAGACCGTCAGGAAGCGCTCGAGGCGGCGCGCGTTGAAGTCCTGGTTCAACGCCGTGATCACGAAGACCGCGTCGAGGTTGGAGGCGATCACCTGCTCCTCCATCGCGTCGCCGGCCGCCTTGCGCGAGAGCTTGGTGCGGCGCTGGATCACGCGGCGGACCAGCATCGTCTTCTCGCCGGGGACGCGCTCGACGCCGATCCAGTCGCCGATCGCGGGCAGGTCGGCGGGGTCGGCCGTCTTGTGGCGCAGGCCGCCGAGCACGCGCGCGGAGCGCTCGCCCTCGGCGGTGACCACGCCGAACAGGCCGCGCTGCTCCAGGATCACGCGCGCCGGCAGCAGCTCGCGGCCCGGCGCGGCGGCGAAGGCCGCGGCCCAGCGCTCGTCCCAGCCCCAATCCTCGAGAGACATCCCCGCGATTCTAGCAGAACGGGGGGACGACGCCCCTTGATAATCGGCCGCCGCCGGCCTACACTACGGCGATGCGATCCACTCTGCTCCTCGTTCTCCTGGCCTGCGCGGCGGCCTCGGCCTCGGCCTCGGGCCAGGACGACGGGTTCCGCCCGATGCAGGGCCCGTCGTACGGCGGGAGCTCCGATTCCGGCAATTCCTGGCGCTCGGACGAGGCCCAGACCGGGACGGGCCGCTCCGACGGCGGCTCGCGCGGCGCGGTGCCCACCCAGGCCGAGGCCGAGGCCATGCAGCGCGCGCAGCAGCAGCAGGCGGGGCAGCAAGGCGGACCTGGGGGACAGCAGGGCGGGCCTCCGGTCCAGAAACGCCAGGACCGCGGAAACGGCGAGAACGGTTCCAACGGCCCCGGCGACGCGAACGGGCCCGGGGACGGGGACTCGGGAGGTCCGCAGGACTCCTCCGCGGTCGATCTCGACGCCGCGCGCGCGAACTTCCCGACCGTGGCGGAAAACTACGTCGCGAAGAGGAGCGCGAAGGGCTACTGGACGTACGTCGCGAGGAAAGGCGCCAAGCCCCGCCGGCTCGCCGACCCGAAAGTGGACGAGGGCAGCGTGCGGCCGGTCCGGGGCGAGCGCTTCTCGGCGCGGGTGAGGCTGCGCGACAAGGGGGGCGGCAAGCCCGTCGTGCTCGAGTTCGAGGCGGATTTCTCGGGGACGAACTGGAAGGTCGTCGCGGTGAGGCCCGCGGCGCTCAGTAGCCGACGGTGAAGCGCCGCCGCGAGTGCCGCGGCGCCTCGAGCTCGTCGACCAGCGCGATCGCGTAGTCCTCCATCGACACGCGGCTTTTCCCGTCCGGACCGACGAGCAGGGCGTCCCCGCCGAGGCGGAACTTTCCCGTGCGTTCGCCCGGGCCGAAGAAAGCCGAGGGAGACAGGAACGTCCAGTCGAGCTCCTTCTCGCCGCGCAGGACTTCGAGGAAGTCCCGCCCCGCCGACGCCTCGGGCTTGTAGGCGGCGGGGAACTCCGGGCTGTCGATGAGAGCCCGGCCCGGGGCGACCTCGAGGCTTCCGGCGCCTCCGACCACGAGGAGCCGCTTGACGCCCGCCTTCTTCACCGCCGCGAGGAGGACGCGCGAGTCGCTCCCCTGAAAACGGGTGGAGCTGACGACGGCGTCGTGACCGGCGAGCACTCTCGAAAGCGCCTCGGGGCTCGCCGCATCGCCGCGGACGGCGGTCAGACCGGCCTTGGCGGCGATCCTTTCGGGACGCCGGGCGATGCCCGTCACGCGGTGGCCGCGCGACAGGGCCTCGCTCGCGACGCGCGAGCCGACGTTTCCGCTGGCGCCGATCAGGGCGATTTTCATGAGAGTCTCTCCGTTAGGGGATCAGGACGATCTTGCCGCGCGTCCCGGACGAAAGCACGGCCTCGTGCGCCTTGGCCGCGTCCGCGAGCGCGAAGCGCGCGCCGGTCACGGGCTTGAGCGAGCCGTCGGCGAGGCCGCGTCCCAGGTCGGCGTGGACGTCGGCGCGCTCCGTCTCCGTCATGTTCCAGAGGCTCATGCCGTGGATGGAGACGTCCTTGGTCATCGCGGCGCGCGGGTCGATCGCGACGGGACCGCGGCTGCCGACGACGACGACGCGCCCGCGCGGAGCCGCGAGCGCGAGGTCGGCGGGGAGGTTCACGTTGGCGAGCATCTCGACGACGACGTCGACTCCCTTGCCTCCCGTCAAGCGGCCGATCTCGTCCTGGTAGCCGGCCGCGCGGTGGTCGAGCGCGTGCTGGGCGCCCAGGGCCTTCACGAAGGCGGCGCCGTCCTTGCCTCCGCCGGTGCCGATCACCGTGAGTCCCGCGCGCAGCGCGAGCTGGACCGCCGCCACGCCGACTCCGCCGCTGGCGCCGTGGATCAGGACGGTCTCGCCGCGTTTCGCCCGGCCGTGGTGGAACAGCGCGCGGTGCGCGGTCGCGTACGGCACGCCGAGCGCGGCGCCCTGCTCGAAGGTCAGCGAGGACGGAAGGGGGAACACGCGGGAAGGCTCGGCGGCGATCTTCTCCGCGTAGGCGCCGTCCGTCGCGTACACGTAGACGCGGTCGCCGGGCTTGAAGCCGCCGCCGCCGGCCTCGACGACGCCCGCGGCGTCCGTGCCCGGCGTGTAAGGCAGCTCCGGTTTGCGGGGGTACGTCCCCGCGCGGATGTACGCGTCGACGGGGTTCACGCCGACGGCCTTGAGGGCCACGAGGACGCCCCCCGCGCCCGGCTCGGGAGCGGGAACGTCCTCGACCCTCATCACCTCGGGACCGCCGAAAGAACGGACGCGGACGGCTTTCATCTCAAAGGTGCTCGACGACTTCGCTCTTCGGGAAGCGGACCTTGGCCTGCGACGCGTACATGTCGTCGGGCGCGCGGTGGCCGACGGTCGCGACGACGACCGAGTTCCAGCCCTTCGCGGGCAGGCCGAGCAGCTCGTCGTACTTGTCCTTGTCGAAACCCTCCATCGGGCAGGCGTCGACGCCGAGCGCCGCGGCGGAGGTCAGCAGCACGCCGAGCGCGATGTAGACCTGGCGGATCAGCCACGCGGCGACCTTCTCCGGCGGCAGGGCGGCGCTGGCGAGCATCATCTTCTTGTAGCCCTCGAGCGCGGCCATGGGGAGCTTGCGGACCTCGGAGATGCGCTCCACGAAGCGCTCGACGTCGGCGGCGCCGAAGTCCTTCTTCACGGCGAACACGACGAGCTTGTCGGCGTCCGTGATCTGCGGCTGGTTCCAGGACAGCTCCTTGAGCTTCGCGCGCAGCGCCGGGTCGTCGACGACGAAGAACTTCCAGGCCTGCAGGCCGTAGGACGAAGGCGCGAGCACGAGCGCCTCCTCCAGCGCGGACCATTGCGCGTCCGTGAGCTTCCTGGACGGATCGAACTTCTTGGTCGCGACCCTCCAGCGCAGGCTGGCGAGCAGCCCCTCGGGCGACGCGGCGGCGTTCAACGAATTCGCGGTGATCGGCATATCATTCCTCCTAAATCCGGGGTCAGGCCTTCACTTATTCAACTTGTTTGGAAATAAGTTGAATAAGTGAAGGCCTGACCCTACATGCGCCTCACGATGTCGGCGAGAGTGGCGCGCTTGAGCTCGGGGACGACTTTCGATTCGACCCGGGCGAAGACGCCGTCCAGGATCTCCTTCATGCGGCAGGCGACGGGGCAGTCCTCGTTCCCCTTTCCGGGCAGGGCGAAGAAGCCGCCGTCCTCGATGGCGCGGTAAATGTCGTGCAGCGAAACCCGCGCCGCGGGCCGCGCGAGGCGGAAGCCGCCGGCGGAGCCGTGCGCCGACTCGACGAGCCCGGCGCGCGCGAGCTGCGCGAGCAGGCGGCGGATCACGACGGGGTTCGTCGCGACGCTGCCGGCGATGTAGCGCGAGCTGCGGCGCTCGTCGCCGCTGACCGCGAGCAGAGCGAGGACGTGGACCGCGACGCCGAACCGGGAGTTGGCCGCCATGATGTAACCATGATAGTTACATATCGGGGGCTTTGTCAAGCCGCCTTTTGCTAGGATGAGCGCGTGAGGCTCCTGATCCTCGGCGGCACGCGCTTCGTCGGGCGCCATCTCGTCGAGGCGGCGCTCGCCGCCGGGCACGACTTGACGCTGTTCAACCGGGGCGCGAGCGCGCCGGACCTGTTCCCCGGCGTCGAGAGCCTCCGCGGCGACCGCGCCGGAGACCACGCGGCGCTGCGCGCCGGCTCCTGGGACGCGGTCGTGGACGTGTCGGGCTACCGCCCGGAGTCCGTCCGCGCCGCGATGGCCGCCCTGCGCGGCCGGGCGAGAAAATGCGTGTTCGTCTCGACGGTCTCGATCTACGCCGCCTTCCAGGACGGCGGCGACGAGGCCGCGGCCGCGTGGGACCCGGAGACGGCGACGGCCGAGCAGGCGGGGCCGGAGCTGTACGGCCCGCGCAAGCGCGCCTGCGAGCTGGCGCTCGCGTCCTGGGACGGGCCCTGGTGCGTCGCGCGCCCCTGCGTCGTCGCGGGGCCGCACGATCCGACCGACCGCTTCACGTATTGGCCGGTCCGTCTCGCGCGCGGCGGCCGCGTCCTGGTCCCCGGCGCGCCGGCGGCGTTCGCGCAGTTCGTGGACGCGCGCGACCTGGCGGCCTTCCTTCTTCTGGCGGCCGGCGGCCGCGCGGAGGGGACCTTCAACGTCGTGGGACCGCCGCAGCCGTTTCCCGAATTCCTCGACGCCTGCGCGGCTCCATCCGCGGCGCGCTCCGAGCGCGCGCCGGCGCCGGACGAATTCCTGCTGAAGGCGAAGGTCGCACCATACGTCGAGCTCCCGCTGTGGATCCCGGGACGGACGAGTCCCTTCGACGGCTCGAAGGCCGCGGAGGCGGGATTTCGGGCGCGGCCGACGGCCGAGACGGCCGCCGACGTCCTGCGCTGGCGAGCCGCGGGGCCGCTCGCGGCGGGGCTCGCCCCGGAGCGCGAGGCCGCCCTTCTCGCGGAGCTCGGAGCGCGGCGGTGATCGAGCGCTGGATCGCGGTCTCGACGGCGTATCTCGCGTCGGCGAAGGCGCGCGAGAGCCTCGCGCGCGATCCGTACTGGCCGAAGTGGGACTCGCCGTGGTGGCATATGACCTTGCTCTTCGAGCTGGGCCGCGCCGACGCCGTCCCGAAGGAAGCCGCCGAGGGCATGCTCGCCGCGATCGAGGCCAAGTACGTCCGCTGGTTCCCCAATCCGCGCGAGCCGCTTCCGCCGGGAAAGGACTACCACCGCGACGGTCTGTGCCACTGCGGCCTCGGCAACATCCTGCAGACGCTCGAGGCGTGCGGCCTGGACGTCGACGCGCGCGCCCCGTGGATGCGTCCGTGGTTCCTGCGCTATCAGCTGCCCGACGGCGGGCTCAACTGCGACGAAAAGGCCTACGAGAAAGGCACCGCTTCGTCCATCCAGTCCACTCTGCCGGCCCTCGAAGCGGTGCTGAGCGCGCCGCGCGCGCTCACGCTCGCCGAGGAGGAGTTCGTCGACCGCGGCGCGGCGTACTTGATCGAGCGGAAGCTCGCCTGCCGGCGCCGCGACGGACGGCCGATGGACGCGGACTTCCTCAAGATCGGCTTCCCGCGCTTCTACGACTACGACGTCCTGCGCGGGCTGTCCTTCTTGGCGGCCTGGTCGCGCCTGCGCCGCCGCGCCGTCCCGCGCGAGGCCGTGGCTCCCACGCTGTCCGCGCTCTCCGCGCGCTTCCCGGACGGCGTGATCCGCGTCGAGAAGGCCGGTTTGGCCGCGGAGGGGAGCCTGAACCCCGTCGAGGGGGAAGCCTGGTCGCGCGGCTCCGCGTCCGTCTTTCCGCTCCTCGACGCGGCGCGTCGCGTCGGCGAGCCGTCCGAGATATTGACCCGCCGGTGGGCGGAGGCCCGGGCCGCGCTCGACGCGGCGTGAGACCTTTGACCCCGCTCCGGCGGGACTTTCGCCTCTAGGAGCCTCCGGGGCGTCCCATCTATAATTTGAGGAATGCGCCGTCTCGTCGCCGCGCTCACCGCGGCCTCCTTGATCGGGGGCAGCCTCCCCGCGCCCGTCTGGTCGCAGGTCGAGGCCGTGCGTCCCGTGATGCCCGCGTCCGTCTCCGCGCGGTTCGCGCCCGCGCGGATCTCGATCGGCTCGCTCTCGACGCCTTCACTCGCCGCGGCGCCCAGCCTGCTCGCGCCGTCGCCGTCGTTCTCGGCGGCTCCCGCGGCGATCCAGCCCGCGCCCGCGCTCGCCGCCGTCGCCGCGGCGGCTCCGGCTCCGGCGCCGGCGTCGCCCGTCGAGGCGGCGGCTCGGGCTCCGGCGCCGGCATCGCCCGTCGAGGCGGCGGCGCCGGCGGCCGCGCCGGCTCTCGAGAACGCGGCGCGGCTCCTGTCGGCCGCCTCGACCCCGGAGCGTCCCGCCGCTCAGGGAAGCGAGGCGGGGGAGGAGGCGTTCGAGGCCGCGACGCCGCGCCCGGACTCCGGCGAGACGGCTCCGATCGCCGGGAACGCCTCGACGCCCTCGCCGGTCCTGTCCGCGCCCGAAGCTCGTCGCGCCGGATGGCGCCGCTGGATGCCCGACGTGCCTAAGCCCTCGCGCCCCCTCGTTGCCGCCGCCTTCGCGTGGAACTTCTTCACGATCGCCGCGTATTCGATGATCGGCCCCGCGCGGGGCGCCCTGCTGATGACGGAGTTCGGCCCGAAGTCCCTGCCCTGGGTGTACATGGCGAGCGCGGCGCTGACGGGCCTCGTGGTTTGGGGCTACGAGCGCTTCTCGAAAGTCCCGCGGCGCTATCTGGTCGGCGGCTCCCTGCTCATGCTCGCCGTCACGATGAGCGGCGGCGCGCTGGCCGTGGCGGCCGCGGCCAGCCACGCCGTCTCGTTCGGGTACTTCCTCTGGACGGACGTGTTCGGCATCATGTCGGTGACCTTGTTCTGGACCTACCAGAACGACGTCTTCCGCCACGACGAGGCGAAGAAGCACTTCGGCCTGGTGGCGGCCGCCGCGCCGCTCGGCTCGCTCGCCGGGGCCTGGGCCGTGCGCCATTACGTCGGCGCGTGGGGCCCGACCGCGATCCTGCTGGCGGCCTCCGGCGTGTTCGCGCTGGTCCTGCCGATCTTCCTGTTCATGGAGCGCGCCGCGAGGGGCCGCGGCGCGGCGGGAGCCAAGCCCGAGGACGCGGCGCCGCCGGCGGCGCACGGCATCCTGCGCACGATCGTCTCCTCGCCGTTCCTGCTCGTCCTCGCCCTGCTCGTCGGCCTGGAGCGGATGGTCCCCGACCTGACGAACTATCTGTACAGCGTCGCGGCGACGAACGCCTACGCGGGCGATCCCGCGGGCATGGCGGCCTTCTTCGCGAACGTGAACTTCTGGACGAGCGTCGGCTCGTTCGCGACGAGCTCGCTCTTGACCGGCCTCGCCCTGCGCCGGCTCGGCGTCGGCGGCAGCTTGATGACCGCCGGGCTCATCAACCTGACGCTGTTCGCGCTCTTCCCGTTCGCTCCCGGCCTCGGGCTGGCCGCCCTCTTCTTCGGCTTGGACGGGGTCTCGCGCTACACCGTCTTCAAGACGGCCAAGGAGACGACCTACTCGGCGACGAACAAGGACGTCATCTACCGCGTGAAGGCGTTCATCGAGATGTTCGTGTACCGCTTCTCGCGCGGCGTCGCGGGCTTCCTGCTGCTGGCCGCGGGCTGGCTCGGCTGGGGGGCGGCGGGAGCGGCGTACGTCGGCGTCCCGCTGGCCCTGCTCTGGATCTTCAGCGCCTGGCGCGTCGGCCGCGAGTACAAGAAGCTCGACGAGGCGCTGCCGCCCGACCGGCGGTAGCGAGTCGTCCGGGGCGGGCGGGCGCCCGCCCCGGACTCGCTCTTACTTCACTTCGAGGTCGTTGGTGACGGAGCGCACGCCGTGCACCCGGCGGGCGACCTTCTCGGCGAGCGTCTTCTGGGCGTCGCTCTCGGCCGTGCCCTTCAGCGTGACCGCGCCGTCCTTCGTGTCGACGTCGGTATGCAGGGCGCTGGTCCCATGGTGATCGGCCAGCGCGGTCTTCACGCGCGCGGTGATGGACGCGTCGTCCAGCTTGTCGATCGCCGCGCTGCCGGCGCCCTCCTTCTCCATCCGGCTCTCGCCGCGCATCCTGGGCGCGATGACGACCAGGCGGTTGTCGACCTTCTTGACGCCCTCGACCCCCGCCGCGTACTGCTCGGTCAGCTGCTTCTCGGCCGTCGTCTTCGCGTTGCCGGTCAGCGTGACGACGCCGTCCTCGGTCGTCACGTGGGTGTGCATGGCGCTGACGTCCTTGTGCGCGGCGAGCTCGGATTTGACCTTGGTCGTGATCCACGAATCCGGCCGGTCCGCCGCGCGAGCCCCGGCGCCGAGAAGCGTCAAGGCGGCGAACGCGGATAAGAACATCGTTCGGTTTTTCATGGGACCTCCTCGAGCGCGGGTTGCGCCCGTCATTTCGGAGGATACCAGCGCCTTTTCGCGCGGGGCCATGGACAAGTCCTCATGTCTCCGTGACGGAGACGTGAACGCCGGGACCGGTCAGGAGTTCTTGGACCAGCCGTCGGGATCGAGCAGGGCCGCGATCGCGCCGTCGAGGTCCTCGAAGTCGACCGGCTTCTGAAGGAAGCGGACGCGCGGGTCCGGCGGGACCTGCGAGACGTAGCGCAGGGCCTCGACGCCGCTCAGGAAGATGACCGGCAGCATATGCGTGCGGCCGCCGCTGCGCAGCTCGGTCAGCAGCTGCGTGCCGGTCAGGCGCGGCATCTCGTAGTCGACGATCGCGAGGTCCGGCGCGGTCTTCTCGGCGAGCTCCGCCGCCGCCGTCGGGTCGCCGCAGCGGTCGACGGAGTGGCCGAGGCTCTCCAGGTAGTCGCCCGTCACCTGGAGCAGGAGCTCGTCGTCGTCGACCATCAGGATGCGCGCCATGTCCCTATCATAGCAAGCCGGGCCGAGTCCCGCCCTTGACAAAAACCGCGCCTTGAGTTATCCTGACCGAACGGTCAATATAACATGACGCGAAGGCCCAACACCGAGGCGCGGTCCCGGATCCTGCAGGCGGCTTACGAGCTTTTCTCCGCCGGCGGCTTCGAGGCCGTGAGCATGGACAAGGTCGCGGACAAGGCCGGCCTGAAGAAGGCGAATCTCTTTCATTACTACCGGACGAAGGAGGCGCTGGGCGCGGAGGTGATCGAGGAGGCGGCGCGGCGGCACGCGGAAGGCATGCGCGCGCTGTTCGCGGACGCGACGCAGGACCCGATGACGGCGGTCCGGTCGCTGTTCGAGCGCGGGTCGGCCGGGATGCGCAAAGACTGCAGCCGGGGATGTTTCATCGGAAAAATGGGACAGGAGCTCGACGAGCGCAACGCCGCCATGCGGCGCAAGCTCGAGGCGTGCCTGACCGCGTGGCGGGGGGACGTCGCGGCGTTCCTGGAGGCGTGGAGGAAGAAGGGCTACTTCCGTCCGGGCTTCAAGGCGGCGGAGGCGGCCGACGGGATCTTGGCGCTGTACGAAGGAGGTCTTTTGCTCGCGAAAGTGTCGGGAGAGGAGACGCCGGTGGAGCACGCGCGCCGGGCGGCGGCGACGATCCTCTCCGCATGGAAGGCCTAGACTTTTTTTTCGACTCAATACTGACCATTTGGATGGTAATGATAAGGAAGGAGGACTTATGAACCCTCAAGAATCGGACGCGCAGCTGCTCGACGCGTATTCTGAAACGGTGTCGCAGGTGGCGGCGCGGGTGAGCCCCGCGGTCGTCAAGCTCGAGGCGGAGAAAGGCGGGCGCGGAGGCTCCGGCTCGGGCTTCGTGTTCACCGGCAACGGCTACATCCTGACCAACAGCCACGTGGTGCACGGGGCGCGCCGCCTGGAGGCGGCGCTCCACGACGGCCGGCGCTTCCCCGCGGAGATCGTGGGCGACGATCCGCACACGGACCTCGCGGTCGTGCGGGTCAAGGCCGACGGCTTGCCGGTGCTGCCGCTCGGCGAGTCGAAGTCGCTGAAGCCCGGGCAGCTGGCCATCGCCATCGGCAACCCGTACGGGTTCTCGTACTCGGTGACGGCGGGCGTGGTCTCGGCGCTGGGCCGCTCGCTGCGCTCGGAGTCCGGCCGGCTCATGGACGACATCATCCAGACCGACGCCGCGCTGAACCCGGGCAACTCGGGCGGGCCGCTCGTCGACTCGCGCGGCCGGGCGATCGGCGTCAACTCCGCCGTGATCCTGCCGGCGCAGGGGCTGTGCTTCGCGATCCCCATCGACACGGCGAAGTACGTCGCGGGCCGGCTCATCGAGCACGGGCGCATCCGACGCGGGTTCCTGGGTCTGGGCGGTCAGAACGTCGCGGTTCCCCGGGGCTTGGCCCGGCGTCTGGGCGTGGACGCCGAGTCGGGCGTCCTGGTCATCGCCGTCGAGCCGGGCGGGCCGGCCGCGGAGGCGGGCGTCGAGGAGGGCGACCTGGTGATCGGCTGGGAAGGCCGGCCGCTCACGGGCATCGACGACCTGCACCGCGCGCTGACGGAGGACGCGATCGGCCGCGAGTCCAAGCTCACGGTCGCGCGCGGGCAGGGCGCGGAGGATTTATCGGTGACGCCCCGCGAAGCGGCGGCGGCAGGGAGCGCGCGATGATGATAAAATCGTGAGGTGAATTGGATCGTCGCGTCGGCCGCCCTCGCCGTGACGGGAGCCCGCGCCGCCGCCAGCGCCCGCCCGAAGCGGGAGCTGATGCGCCTGGCGGCCGTCGGGCTCCTCGGCGTGGCCGTCGAGACCGGGGCCCTGCGGGCGGGGCTGTACGGCTACGCGGGCGGCTGGAGCGCGTGGTGGCTCCCGCCCGCCTGGGTCGCGGCGCTGTGGCTCCT
>DATNGC010000090.1:0-2776 GCA_035606075.1 Elusimicrobiota bacterium | reverse complement strand
GTGGCCGTGCTGTCGGCTCCCGCCCTGGCAACGACTCCTCCGTCCGGATCCTGGGCCTCCGCGCCTCAGATCCCCCTTCATCGCGGGGCGGTCTCGGTCGCCTCGGTGGGCGGTCTCCTTTATGTCGTCGGGGGATACGGCGCGATCCAAGAGCACGCCAGCATGCTGGTGTACGATCCGATCGCCGGGACGTGGACCGCCAAGGCGGCGATGGCGACCGCGCGGAACTCCGCCTTCGTCGGGGCCGTGAGCTCGACGATCTACGCGGCGGGAGGCTGGAACGGGAGCGCTCATATCGCGGCGGTCGAAGCGTACAGCATCGCCGCGGACAGCTGGACGCCGCGGACTTCGATCCCCATCGGATTGTCCGACGGCGGCTATGCCGTGGTCGGGACGAAGCTATACGTCTTCGGCGGGGCGAACACGGGCGGCACCTGCGTCGGAAACACGTACTCCTACGACACGGTCGCCGATTCCTGGACCGCCCTCTCCTCGATGCCGACCGCGCGCTGCCATTCGTACGCCGTTGTCTACGGCGGCAAGATCTACGTGGCCGGCGGCAGCACGACCGGGGGCACCGCGGACGCGACCTTGGAGGTCTACGATCCCGTCGCGAACTCGTGGACCTCCTTGGCGTCCATGCAGACGGCGCGATGGCTTCCCGGCGCGTTCGTCTCCAGCGGGACGATCTACGCGATCTCGGGTCATGCGACGAACGGATCGCAAATCGCCAGCGTCGAGGCCTACGATCCGGTCGCGAACTCCTGGTCTTATAAGGCCTCGATCCCGACACCCCGCTACGGTTCCGGATTCGGCGTCGGCTCCGACGGCCGGGGGTATATGTTCCTGGGCGCGACGGCACAGGGACTGTATATTTCCTCGGTCGAGGCGTATGATCCCGTCTCGGACGCGTGGTCGACCGCCGCGACGAGCGCCCCGGGACCCCGGCGCGACGCGGCCGGGGTCTCATTGTCCACGGCGGTCTACCTTTTCGGGGGACAGAACGCCGACGGCCCATCCGACCAGGTGTTGGCCTATTCGCTGTCGACGGGGGCCTGGAGCGACGCGCAGGCCGGCACCGGGCTGGCCTTGATGCCGATGCATCTGTACGGCCAGAACGCGGCGGCATTCTCCGGGGAGATCTATTTGGCCGGAGGAATGTTCACCTCGACGGCTCCCGTCGCCAATCTATGGGAGTACGACTGGGCCGCCGGCACGTGGACGAGCCGTGCCTCGATGCCGACCGCCGGAGGCTGCGGCGCGGCCGCCGCGCTGAACGGCAAGTTCTACGTCCTCGTCTCCTGCAACGGCACCGCCGGCGGGACGGCCGCGCTCGCCTCGTACGATCCGGCGACGAACGCGTGGACCGCGCGAGCCTCCGCTCCGCACGTCCACCAGTTCCCCGCCTCGGCGGTCGTCAACGGCAAGCTCCTCGTCGCCGGCGGCGCGGACGGCACGGGCACGGCCTCGAACGTCCTCGACTCCTACGACCCGGGTACCGATGCCTGGACGACGAAGACCGCGATGCCGACGGCGCGCTTGGCGCCGAGCGGCGGCGCCTTGGGCTCGGGCTATTTCGCCGTCGCCGGTGGCGATTCCGGCTCGGGTAAGCTCGGAACGGTCGAGGTCTATGATTCCGTCAGCGACTCTTGGTCGACCGGGGCGTCCCTCCCGACGCCGCGTTCCGACGCGGCGTCGGCGGTCGCCGGGACGACCTTCTACACCCTCGGCGGCGCCGCGTCGACCGGGGATTCCGCGGTCGTGGAGAGTTTCTCACTCTCGACCCTGGCGGCGCTCAACGTCGCGACGGTCGTTCCGTCCACGGCGGCGACCGGCGCCAGCCTGGCGGCGGCCGCGACCGGAACCGGCTTCGACTCTTCGGCGGCGCTGGCGCTCGAGCAGTTCAGCGCGACCGGCGGTTCTTGGACGGCGGGGGTCTCGATGGCGACCGCGCGTCTCCAGGCGGCGACCGTGCTGCTCCAGGACGGGCGCGTGCTGGTCGCGGGCGGCTACCAGCAGCCGGGGACGGTGTCGTTCAACTCGGTCGAGATATTCGACCCCGCCGCGGGGACGTGGTCGTCCGCGGCGTCGATGGCCACGGGGCGCATGGCCGAAGTGCTGGTGACGATGAAGGACGGCCGCGTGCTCGCGGCCGGCGGGCGCCTCGGGACGAGCAGCGCGGACACCGCGACGGCCGAGATCTACGATCCCGCGGCCAACACGTGGACGCCGACCGCCTCGATGCCGACCGGCGTGCAGTCGGCGCCCGCGGTCCTGCTGTCCGACGGACGCGTGCTGGTCGCCGGCGGAGGCACGGCCGCCGGAGCGAACTTGACGACCGCTCAGGTCTACGACCCCGTCGCGGGCGCCTGGAGCTCTTACTCGATGTCGACGCCGCACACGGCGGGCGCGATCGCGACGCTGTCCGACGGACGCGTGCTGGTGTCCGGCGGCACGACCGCCAACAGCGTCTTCACGGCGGTCTCCGAGGTCTTCAATCCGACGACCAACGCCTGGACTACGGTCGCGTCCATGTCCGCGGCGCGCGAGTACTTCGGGCTGGCCGCCCTGCCGGACGGCCGGCTGATCGCCGCCGGCGGAACGGCGTTGAGCGGGGCGCTGAACTCCTCGGAGATCTACACCCCGGCCGCCAACGTCTGGACGGCGGGACCCAACTTGAGCGTCGCGCGCTACGGCGATCAGATCCTCGCGGTCGCCGGCCGCGTGATGGTGATCTCGGGACAAACGGGCTCCGGCGTCAACGCGGCGGTGGACG
>DATNGC010000089.1:0-4803 GCA_035606075.1 Elusimicrobiota bacterium | reverse complement strand
CAGGGCCTCAACCACCTCCTCCCGAAGACCGTCATCCTCGACATGCGCCTGTTCCCCGACGGCGTGCCCTACCCGCTGATCGAGGACATGACCAAGCTGATGAAGACGGGCGTGTACTTCGTCATGCTCTCGCCGAACCGCAACGAGGGCGCCGGCTCCGTCGAGGACCTGCTGACCAAGCGGCTGAGCCTCAAGCAGCGCGACCAGATCTCGCGCTACAAGATGGTGATCCTCAGCGACGACGGCAACAGCCTGTCGGGCTACTCGGGCAACTTCTCGAAGCCCCTCCCGTCCGTTCGCTTCACGCCGCAGCAGCTCGAGATCATCGGCTTCGTCGCCCAGTCCCAGGGCGGCTCCGTCGAGGCGAAGACCACGCGCGTCGACGTGACGCTCCCGAAGGGCGCCGATGCCGGCGCCGCCCTGAAGTCGCTCCAAGCCGCCATGGCCAAGATGAGCCTGAGCCCGGACGCGTGGCAGTGGAGCCTCTCGCAGCGCGCCGGCAAGACCGTCGTCTCGATCCGCCCGCAGAACCTCGTCAGCGCCATCCCTCACCTGCTCGAGGTCATGCGCGAGTACGAGGGCGTGTACGCCAACAACTCGGACATCATGGTCGTCTCCCGCGACGAGGCTTTGCTCGCCGCGCTGCCCGGTTCGGTCCAGCCGTCCGCTCACGTGGCGGCGACCGGCGCGGAGCTGGCCGACCAGGCCCTCGCGTCCCTGCTCGGGCCGTACCGCGAGAACCGGAAAGGCGACCTGGCGGCCTCGGCCTCCAAGATCTCGAGCTTCCTGCAGAACCCGAACGGCGGCTTCGGCGGCTTCGGCAACATCTACATGATGACCGGCCACATCATGCACTCCGCCTTCAACTGGGCCATCTGGCAATACCGCAACACCGGCGTCCTCCCGTCGGCCGAGGAGACCGTCGCGATGGGCCGCCAGATCTGGGAGCACGAGGCCGCGGCCGCGGGCGCCAAGAACCTTCTCGGCCGCCCCGGCGAGAGCCTCGCCGGCTTCTACGAGACCGTCGAGATGCGCCTGCGCGCCATGCACGGCGTGGCCGCCGACGTGCTCAAGACCTACCCGATCGCGGTGGGCACCGAGCTCGCGAACATGGTGGTCGTGGACCGCTACAAGAAGGGCGAGGTCGACGGTCGCGACATCTTCCGCCTGATCTTCGACTTCGTCGTCGCGCGGGAGACCAAGGACGGCAAGATCGAGATGGTCATCGTCGACTTCAAGACCGGCCAGGTTCCGACGCTGCAGAGCCTGGAGAAGGACACCCAGGTCCAGCTCTACGACCTGCTCGTGCGCCAGATGTGGAAGGTCCTGCCGGTCGCGCCCTACGGCGCCAACGGCGTGCGGCGCGAGGTCGTCGACTACAAGCTGAACTTCCTCTACACCGCCGGCGCGTACCAGCCGGAGCTCAACGACTGGACGCGGCTCAAGTTCGACAAGTTCCTAAAGAACGTGATGAACCGCATCCGCCGCCACAACAACCCGCAGCCTTCCAAGAAGGACGCGAAGGCGGCTGCGGACGCCGCCAAGAATAAGGCGGCGGGCAAGAAGAAAGCCTAAGGACAGCACGGGGTCCCAAGAAGCCTAGGCCCCTTGTCGAGGAAGGGGCGGACCCGAGGGCCCAGTCTTTAGATGGCCTCGGCCGGTATGATAATGAGGATGACGAAGATGAGCCGCCTGATGAAGTCCGCCGTCGCGACCATCGTCGCCCTCGCCTTGGTGGCCCTCGCCCCGGGCCTGGCGTCCTACGAAGCGGCCGCGCAGGTCATCACGGGCTCCATCGGCGCGGCCGGACGCGTCGGAGCGCCCATCGTCCCGGTCGGCTCCGTCAACGCGGGCGGCGTGACCGCCATCCCCGTCGGCGCGAACCTGGCTCCGGCGCTCAACTCCGCTTTTACGTTCGCTCCGTCGGCGTCCATCGGCCTCGCCGTCGCGCCCGCCGTCCAGAGCGCGGCGGCCGCCTCGGCCTTCACGCCGGACGCCGCGGCCGCGTTCCCGGCTCTGCCGGCCTCGGCCTTGCTGGGCGCTCCGTCCGCCGCGCCCGTCGCCGTCCTGACGGCTTCTCCGATTTCCGCCATCGAGCGCGCCGGCGTCCCGACCGCCGCGGCCCTCCGCTCGCTGTCCGCCGCCTCGATCGCCGACGGCCGCGAGCCGGCGCTCGTCAAGGTTCGCGCTCAGCTGACGCAGACCGCCGCCGAGCTCGAGTCCGCGGAGTCCGGCGCCAAGTCGGGGTTCCTCGATAAGCTCTTCACCGGCGCCCGCTCCTTCTTCGGCCTGAGCGCTCCGGCTCCCGTCGCCGCGTCGGCGGGCGAGTCCGCGCCCGCCGCGCCGTCCGCCGCTTTCGCCGCGCTGACGCCGAACCCCGAGCGCCTCGCGCCGGCGTCGACGCCCGACGCCGCGCAGTCCGCCTCCGGCGAGACCCGGGCGACGCCGCCGTCGCCCGTGGTCAAGGTCGGCGACGGCCTCAACCCCGGCGCGCCGCTGCTCTCCGGCGCCCCGGCGCCGTCGGCGAAGCCGGAAGCGCCGAAGGAAGGCCCGGCCAACGACGATTGGATCGACACGAAGGGCATGACCGGGATGTTCATACAGCGCTCGATCAGCATCGCGCTGTTCATCCAGACCGCTCTCGCTTATCCGTTCATCGCGATGGGCGCGCTCAAGGCGAACGCCCTCGCGGCCGGCCTGGCCGCGGCCCCCGCGGGCCTGGCCGCCTCGGCCTCCTTCGGCGCCTTGATGGCCCTCGGGCCGCTGGCCGCGATCGCGACGGGCCCGCTCAACGGCCTGATCGCCGACAAGATGTCGCCGCGCAACGGCATCATCATGCTCAACGTCGCGCGCGCCGTGCAGACGCTCGCCCTTCCGCTCCTCGCGACCTTCGGCCTGCTCAACTTCTGGACCTTGCTGGCCATGTCCATCGCCAACGGCTGGCAGCTCTCTCTGCTGATGACCAGCGAGAACGCCTACCTGCGCCGCCTCGCGGGCAAGAACCATCTCGGCAACCTCAACGCGCTCAACGCCGTCAATTATCTCGCCCTTCAGGTGTTCCTGACTTTGATCCTGGGCGTGGGCGGCTGGATCGACAAGCTCGGCCTGATGACGCCGTACTGGGCGACCACGATCATCCTGCCTCTCGTCGTGTGCCCCATCGTCTGGTTCATGATCCCGAAGTCGATCCCGGGCGAGAACGCCGCCGCCAAGGTCAAGGCTTCCGCCGTCCCGTTCGGCGAGCGGCTGAAGACGTTGGCGATCAAAGCGAAGGGCTTCGCCAAGAAGTACTGGGCGCAGATCGGCCTGCTGGGCGCGGCCGGCGTCGTGTATCAAGTCTTCCACACAACTTTGCCCATGTCCGCGGCCCTGCTCTGGTGGGTGTCGCGCACCGACGGCTTCAAGGCCGTCTGGAGCCAGAAGAACATGCGCGCGACGATGCTGCTCTCCGCGCTGGCCTTCGGCCTTATTTTTCCATTCCAGTACATGGCCCTGCCGCTGATGGCGGGCGTGCTGGGCGGCGCGGCCGGCAAGGCCGCGATCCTGAGCCAGCTCCTCGGCGCGCTGTTCTTCGGCCAGCTCGCCGCCAACGCCAGCCAGGCCAACCTGCCGGCCGTGCGGATCCCGTTCACGAGCAAGAAGGTCAAGGCCCAGCGCCTCGTCCAGGGCTTGGTGCTCGTGCTCGGCGCCGCGTGGAGCCTCCTGCGCCTGTTCCCGGGCAATATCTTGGCCGCCGCCGCCTCGGTGGCGATCGGCTCGGCGCTGATGTACGGCGCCTCCAAGTTCACCGACAAGGGCTGGGTCAAGTTCCTCGGCATCGGCCTGGCCGCCGCCTCGATCCTGCCGCTGGTGTTCTGGGGCTCCTTGCCGATGATCTTCGCCGGCATGCTGGGCCTGGGCCTTTTCGTCGGCCCCGTCCAGGTCGCGCTCAACACCTACTTCGGCAAGAACGCGCGCTCGGCCAGCATCGGCAACGCGTTCGGCGTGAGCTCGTCGCTGAACAACTCGGCGACGTCGTTCGGCTACGGCCTGCTGACCGCCCTGGTCGGCATGTTCTCGCCGGTGTTCCCGCACGCCTTGGGCCCGATCGCGATCGCCTTCGCGATCATCGGCGCCATCTTCTTCTTCTTCGCTCCGAAGCTCCTGCCGGGCCTCGCCGACTCGGTGTTTCGCCGCAAGCCGGCCGCCTCCGGCGCGCCCACGCCCTCCGACAAGAAGTAACGGCTCGCTCCGGAGCGAGTTCCGCGACCAAAGCGTTGCTCCGCCGTCATGGCGCGCGTCCGAAGCGGCCGCCTATACTGGGCGGAGCCATGAAGCGGGCACCCAAGCGCGCGATGCTCGGCATCGACATCGGCGGCACGAAGACGCTGTTCGGACTGTTCGACGAGGACTTCTCCCTCGTCGACGAGGTCAAGATCAAGACCCGCGCCGACAACGAGAAGGCCTTCAGCCGCAGCCTCGCCGCGAGCGTCGATTCGCTGCTCCGGCAGGCGGACCGGAGGGGGCTGACCGTCGTGGGCGCGGGCGTCGGCTGCGCCGGGTCGATCGAGCGCGAGACCGGCGCGCTGAAGACGTCCCCGAACATCCCTTTTCTCAAAGGCTACCCGCTCAAGAAGCGCCTGACCGAGCTGACGGGGACTCCCGTCTTCATCGGCAACGACGTCCACATGGGCCTCTACGGGGAGCAGCAGCTGGGGGCCGCCAAGGGGCTCAAGCACGTGCTCGGCGTGTTCTTCGGGACCGGCATCGGCGGCGCGGTGATCATCGACGGCAAGCTCTATGAAGGCGCCAACGGCGCGGCCG
>DATNGC010000088.1:0-7650 GCA_035606075.1 Elusimicrobiota bacterium | reverse complement strand
GGGAGCCAGCGCATCCTCTCGGAGCAGGGCCCCGCCGGGTTCTGGGGCTTCGGCATCAACGGCACCGCCCTGCGCCTCTTCGATTCCCGCAACACCAATGGCGTGACCGACCTGCGCGACGTCTCCATGGGCAGCGCCGTCACAGCGGGGGTCTGGCACAAGGTCGACGTGGTGCGCACCAACGGCGTGCAGGAGCGCTTCTTCGTCGACGGCAATTTCATCGGGGCGGTCACGGCATACAGCACGTGGTCGTTCACCAACGCTCCGATCAGCCATCCCGTCATCGTCGGCGCTTACGAGGCCGGCAGCGAGTACTTCAACGGCGCCATCGACGAGATCCGCGTGATGGACTCGGCGATGACCGACGAGCAGATCTACCTCGAGTACCAGGGCAGCAACGTCCGCCAGTACGCGGCGGCGCTCGCCTCGCCGTACGCCCACGTCCTGACCGGCGGCTTCACGTCCCCGTCCAACGGCATGACCAGCGGGACGTACGTCCCCAGCGAGGGCATCACGACGGCCTCGGCGCCGAACCAGCGCTGGATCTTCGAGGCGCAGAACACGAGCGGCGTGTCGACCATCAGCTCGACCTTCACCGTCACCATCGACCAGACCGTCCCAAGCGCGCCGCAGGGCTTCGGCGGAGTCGCCAGCGGCGCCAGCGCCGTGACCTGGTCGTGGTCGGCGCCGTCGCACATCTGCCCGCCGCCCGGCTCCGGCTCGGTCTTCTACCAGCTGTTCGACGCCGTCAACGGCGGCGGCGCCCTGAACCCTCCCGGCAACATGGCCTATCCCGCGACCAGCGTCACCGAGTCCGGCACGCCCAACGAGCTGCTCTCGCGGCGCCTGCGCGTCACCGACACCTGGGGCACGAGCGCGCTGACCGCCTCCGCCTCGGTTTACACGAACGCGGCCGTCCCGACGGGCCTCACGGCGACGAACGTCTCCACCGGGAGCTTCACCGCGACGTGGAACGCCAACGGCAACCCGAGCTACACGCGCTACGAGGTCACCTACACCGCCGACCCCAACTTCGTCGTCGGCGTCTCGACGCGCGTCGGCTTCTCCGACGACTACACGAACACGTCGGTCGGCATCACCGGCCTGAGCTCGGGCTCCACCTACTACGTCCGCGTCTATTCCTTCAGCGGCCGGGTCAGCGACCCTTTCGGCGGCGCGCGCTCCTCGTCCTTCGCGTCGATGAGCGTCGTGGCCGTGCCGCCGGCGCCGGCGCTCACCGGGACCGCGAACTCGACGAGCCGGGTCACGTGGAGCTGGACGTCCCGGTCCGGCGCGACCGGCTATACCTTGTACGACTCGCCGACGCAGGCGGTGCTGTTCGGCCCCGACGGCGCGGGGCTGACCTTCAGCTCCGCGACGCTGTCGCCGAACACGCGCTACGACGCGGAGGTCGAGGCCGACCTGCCCGCCCCGGCCCCGCCGACCGTCCGCGGCCACGCCTTCGTCTACACGAACGCCAACTCTCCCACGGCGCCGTCCGTGTACGCCGTCTATTCGACGAGCGCCGTCTACGCCTGGAACCCCAACGGGAACCCGCCCGACACCTTCTATCAGATCATCGTCACCACCGACCCCGCCTTCGGCGTCGTGGTCTCGACGCTGAGCGTCTCGACGCCGACCGCGATCGCCGCCGGCCTCATCCCCGGCGTGACGTACTACGCGCACGTGGAGGCCATCAGCGGCGGGCAGGCCGAGACCGGCTACGGCGCGACGGTCACGGCCGTCACGGCCGCGGACCCGTCCATCACGGTCAACACCGCGCCGCCGTCGCCGTACGTGGCGCCGGGCGGCCTGGCGGGCGCCTGGCAGTTCGACGAGGACTCGGGCACGACGACGACCGACGGCTCGGGCAACGGGAACTCGGGGAACTTCGGCTGCACGACCCCCGCCTGCGTCTCGACGCCGACGTTCTCGGCCGGCCCCGTGGGCCTGGGCAGCGCGGTCTCCTTCAGCGGCCAGGCCGGCGGCGTCGTCCTGACGAACACCGGGGCGCCGTTCAACTTCGCGACCAGCGTGACCGTCGAGGCGTGGGTGAACCCGACGACGGCCGCGCAGCCCGCGTCGGCCGGCATCGTCGGCGTGGGCCGGGCGGGCTCCGAGGACTTCGCCATCGACGTCTCCTCCCACGAGTCGTTCGAGTTCCTGACGACGGCCGGGGGCGTCGAGTTCAAGCTGACCGTCCCGACGGCGACGATCGTCGCGGGGCAATGGACGCACGTCGTGGGCGTCTACGACTCGGTCCGCTCGACGGCCGCTCTCTACTTGAACGGCGTCGCGGTGGCCGTGACGCCCGTCGCCGGCGCGCGCGCGAACGCGCATCCCGCCCTCTCGATCGGCAACCGCCAGGACGCGAGCGGCAACTTCACCCTGCCCTTCGCCGGGAAGATCGACTCCGTGCGCGTGATCGCCTCCGCGCTGACGCCGGCGCAGGTCCTCGCGGACTACAACGGGAGCTTCATCTCGTCGGTCGCGCCGGGCGGGCTCAACGCGGGCATCATCGTGGCGCTGCCTCCGAACGCGTTCGGGGCCCCGGCGCAGATCTACGTGACGAACGACCCCGTCAACCATCCGATCCGCATCACCGCCGCCGAGCTCAACGCGGGCCTGGCCGTCACGCCGGCGGGCCTGAGCTTGGTCCCGGGCTCGCTGGTCGAGGTGGTGCCGGTCGTCGGCGGCGTGCCCTTCACGACGCCACTGGGCTCCTCCGCGACGCTGACCATCCCGTATAAGGACCCCAGCAACTCCGGCCTGATCTCGGGCACGAACCCGCCGCTGGCGGCGGCCGGCCTGCAGATGTACACGCTGAACACGGCGGTCAACGTCTGGACGCAGCTGCCCGCCGTGGTCGACAAGAACAGCCGTTCCGTGAGCGGGCAGACGCCGCACTTCTCGCTGTTCGCGCTCTTCGCGCCCGCGACGGTCGCCTCGAGCCTCTCCGGCGTCAAGGTCTTCCCCGTTCCGTGGAAGCCCGGCAGCGGCTCGCGCTTCGACGCGCCGGGCGTGACCTTCTCCAATCTGCCCGCCTCCGGAGCCATCCGCATCCTGACCCTCGCCGGCAAGCGCGTGCGCGACATGGCGTTCAACGGCGTCTCCGCCGGCTCCGCGGTCTGGGACGGCCAGAACGACGACGGCCGGCGCGCCGCCAGCGGCGTCTACTTCGCGCGCATCACCTCGCAGTCCGACGGCTCGACCGTCATCGTCAAGTTCGCGATCGAAAGATGAGAGCCCCGCTCCTCGCCGCCCTGCTCGTCGCCGCCGCCGCCGGCGGCGCGCGGGCCGCGTCGTACGGGAGCAGCCAGGCCGGAACCAGCGGGGCCGCCTTCCTGACGCTCGGGGCCGACGCGCGCGCCGCGGGCATGGGCAACGCCGTCAGCGCCTCGGCCGACGACGCGAGCGGCCTATATTGGAACCCCGCGGACCTGGCCGGCCTGCACTACCGCGACGCGACGTTCACGCATTCCGCGTCGTACCAGTCCACGTATCACGACTTCCTCGCCTACGCCCAGCCCATCGAGGGGCGGACGGGCTCGGGCCGCGAGCGGGACCTGATGCCCGACCAGCTCGGGACCATCGGCGTCTCGGTCCTCTATCAGAATTCCGGGCGCCTCGCCGAGGTGGACAACACCGGCGCCGCGACCGGCGCCACGTTCACGCCGCAGGACTTCGCCGCGACCGTGGGCTGGGGCGCCGAGCTCCTGCGCGGCCTCGACGCCGGCCTGTCGGTCAAGTACGTCTCGTCGCAGATCGAGGCCACCGCGACGACCGGCGCGGCCGACTTCGGGGTCCGGTATCGGGACAGGATCCCCGGGACGGAAGCCGACTACGCCTTCTCGGCCGTCGTGCGCAACGTCGGCGGGCCGCTCAAGTTCCGCGACGCCTCCGACCCGCTCCCGATGACCGCCGTCCTCGGCGCCGCCGTGCACCCGGTCAAGAACCTGACCATCGGCCTGGACGTGAACGCGCCGCGCGACGGGTCGCCCTACGCCTCGTTCGGCGTCGAGTGGCGGGCCCCGATGACGGAGGGCCTGACCGGCGCGCTGCGCGCGGGCTACGACGGCCGCCTGGGCGGCGACGCCGGCGGCGTCAGCGGCATCGCCTTCGGCGCGGGGCTGGGCTTCCGCCGCCTCGGCATCGACTACGCCTGGACCCCGGCGGGCGACCTCGGCGACACGAACCGCCTGTCCCTCTCGTACCGCTTCTGACCCGATGGGGGTCAGGCTTTGACTTTTTGACTTATTCGGGAATAAGTCAAAAAGTCAAAGCCTGACCCCAACTCTTCGGGATTTGGTATCTTCAGGCGGTGGGGGGACTTCGCGCCTTCGGCGCCGAGCTGGCGGGCACTTTCGCGCTGACCATGGCCGGGGCGGGGGCCGTCTGCATGGACGCGGCCACCGGCGGACGCCTCGGGCCCCTGGGGATCGCGCTCGCCTACGCGGCGGCCATGGCCGCGGTGTTCTATTCGTTCCCCGGTTCCGGCGCTCGATTCAATCCGGCCCTGACGCTGGCCGACCTCGCCGTGCGCCGCGCGCCGGTCACGCGGGGGATCTTCGCGCTGGCGGCCCAGCTCTTGGGGGCGGCGTGCGCGGGCTTGCTCCTGCGAGCGGTCCTCTCGGGAGGAAAGCCGGAGCTCCTCGCCGCGCCGACGTACCTCGGCGCCTGCGCTCCCGCGGGCGTGGGCTACCGCGCGGCGACGCTCATCGAGGCCGTCCTGACCTTCTTCCTCGCCTGCGCCGTCACGGCCGGCGCCGAACGGCGCCGCCGCGCCCTCGGGCCGTTCGCCATCGGCGCGGCCGCTTTGTTCGGGGGCCTGGCCGCCGGCCCCCTCACGGGAGCGGCCATGAACCCCGCCCGGGCCTTCGGTCCCGCCATCGCGACCGGCGCCTGGAGCTCCCATTACGTGTATTGGGTCGGCCCGCTGGCCGGCGCCGTGCTCGCCGCTTTGATCGCCCCATCCATCGTCACCGAGGAGAACCGCCCATGATCGCCGTGACCCCGCTCGCCCTGAAAGCTCTCGAAGCCTCCGCCGCCGACCTCGCCGTCTTCGCCTACGAGGACGCGGGACTGACCGGCGTGAAGGCCCTGGCGAACAAGGATAAAGCTCTTCTTTCAGCGAAGCTGAAAGAAGAGGGTTTCAAGGGCGGGTCGAAGGAGATCGCCCGCGTCGAGCTGGCTCTGTTCGGCAAGGTCCGCCGCGTGTTCGCGGCCGGCCTCGGCAAGCGAAAGGGCGCCGGGAGCGAGAGCTTCCGCCGCGCCGCCGGCGCCCTGCTCGGCGCCGTGCGCTCCAAGCGCGAGACGCTCGCGGTCCTGTGCTCCGAGAACCCGCAGGCCGTGGCGGAGGGCTTCGCCCTCGCGTCCTACAAATACGAGGAGTACAAGAAGGGCGACGAGGACAAGCTCACGGCCGTCTACCTCGCGATCCAGGACGGCGGCTCGCGGCTCGCGATCGAGAAGGCTTGCGCCAAGGCGGCGCTCAACGCCGAGGCCGTCTTCCTCTCGCGCGACCTGGTCAACCGCGCGCCGTCCGACAAGACGCCGCACAGCCTCGCGGAGCTGGCCTCCTCGCTCGAGGGCTCCGGAGTCACCGTCGAGGTCATCGACTCGGTCAAGGCGGCCGAGCTCGGCATGGGCGCCCTGCTGGGCGTGGGCCGCGGCTCCGCGCACCCGCCGGTCATGGTGCACATGGTCTTCAAGCCCAAGGCCAAGACCAAGAAGCGCGTGGCGCTCGTCGGCAAGGGCATCACCTTCGACTCGGGCGGCCTCTCGCTCAAGCCCGCGGCCTCGATGGAGGACATGAAGTGCGACATGGCCGGCGCGGCCTCGGTGCTCGCGGTGTTCAAGGTCATCGCGAAGCTCCAGCCCAAGGCCGAGGTCCACGGCATCTTCGCCGCGGCCTTCAACATGCCCGGTCCCGACGCCTACAAGCCCGGCGACGTGCTCAAGGCGATGAACGGCAAGACCATCGAGGTCTGGAACACGGACGCCGAGGGCCGCCTGGTGCTCGCCGACGCGCTGTGCCTGGCCGCCAAGCAGGAGCCGCAGATGATCCTCAACATGGCCACGCTCACGGGCGCGGTCGTTGTCGCGCTCGGATCTAAAGTCGCCGGCCTCATGGGGAACGACCGGCGCGTGGTCGCCTCCGTCATGGCCGCCGGCAAGCGCGCCGACGAGGCGTACTGCGAGCTGCCGCTCGTCGAGGACTACAAGGAGCACATCAAGGGCAACATCGCGGAGCTGCTCAACATCTCCAAGGTCCGCGGCGAGGCCGGCTCGATCATCGGCGGGCTGTTCCTGGAGAACTTCGTCAACGACATCCCGTGGGCCCATCTCGACATCGCGGGCACCGCGTTCTCGGGCGGCGACTACAACAGCTACTCGCCCAAGGGCGCGACGGGCGCGCCGGTGCGCACGCTCCTGGAGTGGCTGGGGGCGCTGTGACCCGGATCAAGTCCCGCGCGCCGCGCCGCGCGGACGCGCCGGTCCGCTCGCTCGACCGGGTCGAGTCGCACTACCGCGACATCCTGTCGGACCTGGGCGAGGACCCGGGGCGCGAAGGGCTGGTCAAGACGCCGCATCGCGTCGCGGCGGCCCTGCGCGACCTGACCAGCGGCTATCACGCGGACGTGGACGCGATGATCAACAACGCGCTGTTCACGGAGAGCTACGACGAGATGCTCCTCGTGCGGGACATCTCGTTCTACTCGCTGTGCGAGCACCACATGCTGCCGTTCTTCGGCCGCGCCCACGTAGCCTACCTGCCGAGCAAGAAGATCATCGGTCTCTCGAAGATCCCGAAGCTCGTGGAGATCTTCTCGCGGCGCCTGCAGGTCCAGGAGCGCCTGACGCTCCAGATCGCGGAGACCCTCCACGAGAAGCTTCAGCCCAAGGGCGTGGCCGTCGTCATGGAGGCGCGCCACCTGTGCATGGAGATGCGCGGCGCCGAGAGCCACCTCTCCCCGACCACGACCTCCTGCATGCTCGGCGTCTTCAAGAAGGACCCCCGCACCCGCAAGGAGTTCCTCGAGCTGATCCGCTCCAAGCCCGTCTAAGTCGGGGTCAGGCCTTTATTTGGGGACCCACATGCCGGAGATCATGCCGGTGAAGACCGTTTCCCCGTCCTTGGGGCCGCCGTCGAACTGCATCTCGACGCGGGTGAGGATCTTGGACTTGCGGAAGTAGCCGTCCTCGTCGAAGGTCGCCTGGCAGAGGACCCGGTCGCCGGCGTGGACGGGGTTGAGGAACTCGCCGGAGCGGATCTCGGTGAAGAAGCCGACGAGCTGGCCTATTTCGGCTAGAGATATCTCCTGACTCATGAGCCAGATGCACCAGGCGACGCTGCCGATCTGCGCGGCCATCTCGATGAGCTTGAAGGGGGGGACGAGCTTGCCGTCGGGCCGGTACCCCTTGCAGTCCTCCGCGTTCCACGCGTAGGCGCCGAGGATGTGCTCCTCGTCGATCTCGAGCAGCTCGTCGACGAAGCGCATGGGCCTCTGCTGGGGCACCATCGCGAGCACTTGCGCGGGCGTCAGGATGCTCATCGGCCGCCTCCGAGGTTCCTCGTCTTCAGCTTGCCGCCGAAGCCCATCTCGCTGGCCACGGGGTAGTCCGCGTAGCGGATGTCCTTGTGGCAGC
>DATNGC010000087.1:0-20153 GCA_035606075.1 Elusimicrobiota bacterium | reverse complement strand
TCCACCGCGGCGGCCAGGCCGTCCAAATACCGCGCCGGATCGAGCTGCGCCTGCCGCGGAAAGCGCAGGCACGGTCCCAGCTCGAAAGGAGCTTCCGGGGAGTCGACGCGCTCGAGGCTCAAGCCCGCCCGCAGTCCCGCGGCGAGTTCCTCGTCGAGCGGCGCGGCGTCCGCCCCCGGCCCGGCGAAGACAAAGCCGTCCACGGTCTCCAGTCCGCACGAGATCCCCTCGTCGGCCGCGATCGCGTGGATCCGCTTGATCGCGACCTCGTGGCTCTGCGCCGCGAGGCGCGCGCCGTCGCCGCCGTGCAGGCGCTCGAGGCGCGCGTAGCCGGAGTCGAGGGCGCTCGTCAGGTGCGCGGTGGTGAGCCCCGTCTCCCCCGCGCGCACGTCCCGCTGGTCGAGGACGATCACGCGGCGTCCGGCCTTCGCGAGCAGATAGGCGACGCTGAGGCCCGCGACGCCGGCGCCGATCACGCAGACGTCCGCGCGCGCGTCGGCCTTCAGTCGAGGCCGCCCGGCGCGCGCCGCCGGGACCGTCCACACGGGGCCGCTCGACCGAACGCGCTTCGCCATTGCCGTCCTCCTTGTGCGTCTCTAGTCTACCGCCGGCCGGACGGCGGTCCCATCACGTCCGCGTGAATCATTTGAGCCGTCGCGTTGACGCGTCGGCGAGCGCGGCCCTCGCGGCATGGAAGCCGCACATGCCGTGCACGCCCCCTCCGGGCGGCGTCGACGCCGAGCAAAGGTACAAGCCGCGGACCGGCGTGCGGTACAGCCCGCGCGCGGGCCGCAGGAACAGCTGGGCGAGGTCCTGCGCGCCTCCTGTGATGTCGCCCCCCACGAGGTTCGCGTTGCGGCGCTCGAGCTCCGCCGGCCCGCGCGCGCTCCGCGCGAGGATGAGACGGCGGAACCCGGGAGCGAAGCGCTCGACCTGCGCCTCGATCCTCTCCGTCATGTCCTCCGACGAGCCGTTGGGCACGTGGCAGTACGCCCAGGCCGTGTGCGCCCCGGCCGGCGCCCGCGTCCGGTCGAACAGGCTCGGCTGGGCGAGCAGGACGAACGGGCGGCTCGGCGCTCGCCCCGCCCATGGCGCGCGCTCCGAGGCGGCGATCTCGCCGAGCGTTCCTCCCAGGTGAACGGTCCCGGCGCGCGCGCACTCGGGAGCCGCCCACGGGATCGGCGCGCGCAGGGCCCAATCGAGCTTGAACACGCCAGGGCCGTAGCGGAACGCCTGCAGCCGCCTGCGGTAGCCGCCGGGCAGGCGCTTTCCCGCGACGCGCAGCAGCTGCGCCGGCGTCAGGTCGCACAAGATCGCGTCGGCCGGACCGACCTCGTCGAGCGAGCGGACCTCCGCGCCCGTCACGATGCGGCCGCCCAGGAAGCGGAAGTAGGACGCCAGCGCGGCGGAGATGCGGCCGGAGCCGCCCTCCGGGATCGGCCAGCCGACCGACGCGGCGGCCAGGGCGAGGATCCAGGCGACCGCCGCGGAGGCCATGCTCTCGAGCGGCAGGACCGAATGCCCGGCGAGGCCCGCGAACAGCGCCCGCCCCTTCGGCTCCCGGAACAGCGCGCGCGCGGTCCAATCGGCCGGCCAGCCGGCGAGCAGGCCGAAGCGCGCGAACAACGCGGGACGGCGCGGGACGTGCAGGGGAGCGAGGACCTCCGCCGCGAGCTCCGGAAAGCGCGCGGCCAGCGGCGCGGCGAGCCTTCGGTAACGGCGGCCGTCGGCGCCCAGCCCCGCGGCCGTCCCCTCGACCGAGTTTTCGAGGAGCGCCGCCGTGCCGTCGTCGAGCGGATGCGCCAGCGCCGAGGGCGGCGTGATCCAGCGCAGGCCGTGGGCGGCCAGCGGCAGCGACGCGAGGAAAGGCGAGGCCGCCGCGAGGGGATGGACCGCCGAGCACACGTCGTGCGTGAAGCCGGGCAAGGTCAAGGCGGCCGACGACGCCGCTCCGCCGACCTCGTCGCGGGCTTCGATCAAGGTCACGTCGGCGCCCTCGCGCGCGAGCGTCACGGCCGCGGCCAAGCCGTTCGGTCCGCCGCCGATCACGATCGCCTTCACGGCAGCGAGACGGGCGGGAAGTACTCGCCGACGAGGCGGCGGTCCCACCAGCGCCCGGTCGCGCGGCGCTCCTCCGGCGTGGAGAAATGGTACTCGTACAGCCGGCCGCGGATGAAGCGCGGCGGCTTGGCGGGAAAAGGGTCCGCGCCCAGCAGGCCGAGGGTCGGACGATCCCCTTGCAGGAGCTTTGCGATCAGCCGGCCGAACCAAGGATCGGCGTAGGGGTCGTAGGCGGGGCGCATCGCCGCGAACCACATGAGCCAATCGAGGCGCAGGTGGTAGGGCGCGATCTGCGGCGGGCGCTGCATCGGATCCCCCGGCTTTCCCTTGAACTCGTACTCCTTCCAGCGCGCCGACGGCCCCGGCGCGGACTCCGAGCCCTCGAGCACGATCTCGCGCCGCACGCGCGTCACGGAGCCGAACGCCCCGTACGTGCCCACGAGGTGCAGGGGGTTGTACGAGGTGTTCATGATCTGGCCGGCCGAGAGCATGTTCGCCGCCGGCTGGACGCTCATCAGCGCGACGAGGGCGGTCAGCAGCCAGACCGCGATAGCCGCGCCTCCGCCGAGCGGAGCCGCGGCCGGGACGCGCACGGGGAGCAGCGCCGACAGCGCGCCGTCGTCGAAGCACGGGATCGCGAGGATCATGGTCAGGAAGTTGAGCCAGGAGAGGTTGCCGCTGGCCATGATCAGTCCCTGGAAGACGATCGTCACGGCGCCGGCCGCGGCGCAGACGGGACCCGCGATGAAGTAGCCGAACGGCGCCACGAGCTCGGCGAAATGGTTGATGATCACGCCGAGGCGGTGCGTCCAGACCGGGCCCCAATGGAACCACCAGCTGAGCGGGTTGGGCATGGGCTGGGTCTCGTAGTGGTAGTCGAGGCAGGTCAGGTCGCGCCAGCAGGGATCGCCGCGCAGCTTGATCAGGCCGGCGCCGAACATGACGCGAAAGAGCAGCCAGCGCAGGATCCAGATCACGGCTTTCGGGACCGCCGTCGTCCTCGGGCCCAGGAACATCGCGTAAAAGCCCGCCTCGAGCAGGATCGCCTCCCAGCCGAACGCGTAGAAGTCCTGCCCGACGTTGACGAACGAGAGATACAGGACCCACAGGCCTCCCCAGACGAGGACCGAGAAGGCGCGCGACCCGGAATCGGCGAGTCCCGTCAGCGCCAGGATCGACAGGACGACGCCGGCCCAGGCTCCGGCCGCGAAGGCCGCGTCCGTGGGCGCCAGATAGAACAGGCTCGGCGCGCGCGCGAAAGGGACGGCGTCGACGAATTGCGGGACGGGAAGCAGGCCGCGCTCGCCGAGCAGGGGGCGGAATTGGTTCACCGCGGCGGCGAAAGCCAGCAGGTAGGCCGCGCCGAGACACCTCTGGAAAACGAGGCGGGTGATCCAGAAGTCGCGGGTCACGCCGTCGCGTCGGCGGCGAGCTGCGGCTCGTCGTTGGCGAACACCGGCGACGCGAGCGCGAGGGACGACTCGCGCCCGCCGCCGACGAGGGAGGCGCGCAATCCGTCGCTGCGGCAGGACGCGGCCGCGTCGCGCGCCTCCGGCGGAGGGTCCGACAGCGGCACGAAGGTCCCGCGGTCCAGCCCCAAGAGCAGATGGGGCGACAGGAACGCGCTCGCCAAGGGCTCGGCCGACGGCGACGACAGGTTCGAGAGCTCGGCCGTCACGCGGAGGAAGCCCCCCGGCGCGGGCTCCACCCGCACGATCAACTCGCCGCAGAGTCCCGGGAAAGAGACGGCGCGCAAAGACGGGCACTCGATGAGCACCGCGAGGGACGACGGCTCAGAGTCGACCTGCCGGTCGCGCGCCCGGGCCGCGCCCGGGCCGTCCGCCGCGCGGGCGCTTTCGAGCTGGAGGAACCGCGCCCGGACGGCCAGCCGCGCGCCGCGGGGAGCGGAGGCGAGGCACTGGACGCGCGCGGACCAGCGCTCCCCGCGCTCCGCGCCGGCGCCTCCGCGCGCGTGGAGGACTCCGAAAGACCAGCGGCTCCGGTCCTTGACGGGAACCGACGTGTAGGGGTCGAGGAGGTAGCCCTCGTGAAGGACGCCGCGCGCGAGCGCCTCCGCGTCGTCGCATCGTGACGGCGTCATCGGGCACCCAACGGCGTCGCTGGAATGAGCATCGCGCGACCATTATGTGCCAGCCGGCGCGTCCGTCGCCATAGCGGCGGCGTCACGATCCTTGGAACGATGTCGGACGCTACGCGGCGCCGGGCTTGCGGCGCTTCCAGACCGCCTGCATGAGCAGCGTCCCGCCGACCATCGCGAGGAACGGGACGAAGCCGAGGTGCAGGCCAAGCCCCTCCAGGGAGTCCGCGCAGAAGTGCGCCAGGATGGGCAGGAGCAGCGTGCCCGACTCCGCGTACAGCCAGGCCAGGACCACGCCGAGCGCGGCGCGCGCGGTGAAGCCGCCCAGCGTGAAGGCGTACATGCCGCCCAGGCCGCTCGCCGCCGTCGCGTCGCCCATCCCGAGCTTGGCCATCACCGCGCCGAAGTCGATGTAGTGCGCGCCCGAGAACAGCAGGCCCGAGAGCACGGCCGCGGCCCAGAACAGCTTGCCGCTGGTCAAGCCCCATTTCTTGAAGCGGCCGTAGACCGCCTTGAACAGGCCCCGGCGGAACACGAACTCCTCCAGGAAGCCGACGAGGAGGAAGTTGTAGAGCACGAGGTCGACCGGCGAGGTCAGCATCTGCGCCAGGGCCGGGGGCGTCGGCTCGCTGCCGCCCGTGAAGAGGTGGATCGCGGCGTAGACCAGGTCGCCCGTCGCGTAGAGGATCGTCCCCCACAGCGCCGCGAGCTTGAACAGCGGCCACGGCGAGTGCGGAGCGCCGTCGTGCCGCGGCGCGCGCCACGCGCGGCCGAACTCGCCGACGCGGGCGAACTGCGCCTTCAGCGCCGACCAGAGCGCCGCCGGCCGCGCGCCGCGCGCCGCCGCGGCCAGGCCCGCCAGGAGCAGGCCCGTGACCGCGAAGCCGGCGTAGGCCGGGAGCCCGGCGAGCGCCGCTCCGGCCGCGCCGCCGGCGACGAGCCCGACGCCGAGGCGAGCGGCCTCCAAGGTCAACAGCGAGAAGATGCCGCGCAAGGCCAGCGGGGCCAGCCACGAGTTCGAGCGCGCGCGCAGCCACAGCGCGGCGGCCTCGATGCCGAGCATGGAGCCGACGACGGACGGCGTCGTCGTCACCATGAGGATCAAGCCGGCGGACAGCGCCAGCGCGGCCGCGCCGCCGAGCCACCCCGCGGCGCGGCCGGCGCCGAGGCGCTTGGCGAGCGCGCGGACGCCGTCGAGCGCCGAGAGCGAGAGGACTTGGGCGCCGAAGGCGGCCGCCACGTAGCCGAGCAGGTGGCCGCCCAGCGAGAACTTGGTGATGGTCTCGAAGGAGAGCATGCCGACCATGTCGTCGGGTCTCACGAGGTGCGCGAACGGCTTGGCCGCGGCCCAGCCGGCGAGCATGCCGCCCAGCGCCAGCGGGACCCAGACGGCGGCCGCGCGCAGGCCGCCGACGAACCAATCCCGGAAGGCGTCCAGCGACGAGGCGCCGGCGCGCGCCTCGAGCGCGGCCTGCGAGTCCGCCGCGGCCTTGGCCGTGCCCCACGTCGCGAGCATGCCGCGCGCGGCCGCCACGAGCGCGGTGACGGGCCACATCGCCAGGCCGGCCGGCGTGCGCAAAAGCCGCGTGCCCCACGGGATCGGCGCGTGACGGCCGGTCCAGTCGGCGAAGCGCCGGTCGAGCGCGTCGATCTTGGCCCAGGCGCGGCGCGCCCGCGCGGCGAAACCGGTCTCGGACGGCGGACCGCGCGGCGCGGCGGCGGTCGGCGAGCGCCACAAGCGGGAAAGGCTCAACAGGGCGAAGCCCGCGTAGATCGCCGGCCCCTTCATGACGGCGAGCGAGCCCGGGAGCAGGGCGGGAAACGCGAACGTGACGGCCGCGGCGGCGACGAGAACGGCGCCCGAGTAGAACGCGGCGCGCGAGAGACCGGGGCGCGCCTTGGCCGCGTCCGGCGCCGGCGCCTCGGGCGCGGGACGCGGCGCGGGCGCGTCGGGCCACTCCGGGCTGATGAGCGGCCGGTGCCCGCCGAAGGCGGCGGCGCGCACGGCGCCCGCGAGGGCCTCGGGGGCGCGCGCGTCCCAGGACGCCGCGCCGAGCTCGATGGCCGCGACGGCCGCGGCTTCGCGCGCGCTCGCCGCAGCGGCGCCGGGCGCATGGGCGGCGGAGGCCCGCGCGGCGCCGGCGGCGGCCGGCGACGCCGGGAGCGCCGGGTCCGCCGCCGCGCCCGGATCGACGGCGGCGGCGGGGACGAGAGCGGACGCGGCGGCCGGAGCGGCGAGCGCGGGGGCGGCCGCGGCGGAGAGCGCGAGCGGCGCGGCGTGCGCGGCCGCCGGGGCGGACGGCGCCCCCGTCGGAGCGCCGAGCGACGGTGCGAGGGAGACGGGCGAGACGATCGCGGCGTTTCCGATGGCGGCCGCTCCGGGGCGGACCGCCGGGGCGACGGGAGCGGAAAAGCCCTCGACAGGAGCGACGGCGCGCGTCTGGGCGAAGACCGGCGCCAGCGGCGAGGCCAAGAACCAGGCGGCGAGCCAGACGGCGGCGGGCCGGGCGGTCCGGGAGCGGTGCATGCGGTCAGGATAGCTTCGCCGCCCGAGCGAAGCCTGAGTCCACGGGGTCCCTTTCCCGCGGCGAAGGTCCTAGGGGTTCCGGGCCCTCCTTTAATAAGCCCCGGAAGCCATAAATATGTAACACGCATCAGGCAGAATTTCCCTGCGCGACCGCCGACGCGTCCAACAACCATGGACAACGAACGCCCCGAGCCCCCGCAGCCGCCGCAGGATTTCGATCCTTCGGCGGTCAACGACCTCGAGACCGCCCGCCTGGCCCTGCGCTGGGCGCTCGAGCGCCTGCACAAGATGAACGCGGAGGTCACCGAGCTCCGCGAGGAGCACGGGAAGGCGTCGCGGCGCACCAACGAGCTCGAGGAGGAGACCCGCCAGAAGGACGAGACGGTCAAGCGCTGGCGCGAGACGATCAAGGTCTGGGAAGCCTCGATGCAGGACCAGCACCGCCTCGAGACGCAGATGCGCGAGGAGCTGCGCAAGGAGATCGTCCTCGAGGAAGGCGCGCACGTCAAGGAGGAGCGCCTCCAGGCGCAGCTGCAGATCGACGCGCTCAAGCGCGAGATCGCGGCGCGCGAGGCGAGCATCGGCGCCCTGCGGCGCGAGATCATCGACGCGGTCAAGGTCGCGCGGCAGGAGGGCGAGCGCGAGCTGCAGTCCGCGCTGGCTCATCAGGAAAAGGCGCTCGGCGAGACGAAGCTCTCGCTGCTGGAGCGCCTGAAGATCCAGGCCGAGTCCATCCGCTCGAAGGAGAAGGACCTCGAGAGCCAGCAGCGCCTGCTCGACGACGAGATCAAGGCCAAGGAGGCCGATTTCCGCCGCCGCTACGAGCGCGACGTCGAGGACCTGATCAAGCACAACCGCGAGGCGCTCGCCCGGGAGGAGTCGGCGCTCGGCGAGAAGTACGAGCAGAAGGTGCTCCAGCTCGAGGCGCGCCTGCGGCAGAAGGAGGACACGGTCGAGGAGCACCGCCGCCGCCTCGACGAGGCGCACGCGCGCCGCCTCGCCGAGCTCGACAAGAGCTATCAGCACAAGAACGAGGCCGAGTGGGGACGCCTGCAGGAGCGCCTCGAGGCCGAGCGCCGCTTCATGGAGCAGCACTTCCGCGAGAAGGAGACCAAGCTCCAGGAGGCCTTCGCCGAGCGGCAGAAGGCGCTCCTCGCCCATCACGAGGCGCAAGAGTCGTCGCTGATCGCCAAGTACGAGGAGATCCAGGGCGAGATCGTCCGCAAGGAGACCGAGGCGTGGCAGGGCCAGCAGAAGAAGCTCGAGGAGGCGCTGGCCAAGGGCCGCGCCGAGCTCGACGCGCGCCGCGGGGAGCTCGAGAGCGAGTTCGCCAAGCGCGAGAGCGCGGCGGAGGACCGCGCCGCGGCCCTCGAGTTCGTCTTCCAGAAGAAGGAAGAGGAGCTGTTCCACCGCCAGCAGGAGCTCCAGGAGCGCTACCGCGGCAAGGAGGAGGAGCTCGCGCGCCGCTTCGAGGCCATGCAGGCCGAGTGGAGCGAGCGCGAGAAGAAGTCCTGGGAGGCGCATCAGGCGAAGCTGCGCGAGAGCGTGGCCGAAGGGCGCCGCCGCGTCGAGGAGGAGCGCGCCAAGCTCGAGGAGGCCTTCCGCGCCCGCGAGCAGGAGCTCCTCGAGCGCCGGGCCGAGGACGCCGCCGCGCTCGAGGCTCAGCGCGAGCGCCTGGCCCGCGACGCCGAGGCGCGTTCCTCCGAGCTCGAGCAGTCCTTCACGACGCGCTGGACCGAGCGCGAGCGTGTCCTGCAGGGCGAGCACCGCGCGCAAGTCGACCGCCTGCGCGTGGAGTACGGCCTGCAGCTCTCCAACGAGCGCCGCGCCGTCGAGGCCCAGCTCAAGAAGCGCGAGGAGGAGCTGCAGGCCGCGTCCATCGCCCGCGAGGGCGAGTTCCGCGCCGCGCTCTCCGCCGAGCAGACCCGCTGGCGGGCCGCGCAGGAGGAGGCGCTGTCATCCCTGCGGCAGGACCTCCAGGAGAAGGGCCTCAAGGAATCCGCCGCGCTGCAGGCCGCCTACGACGCGAAGATGAGCGCGCTCGAGGACAACATGCGCCGCCGCCTCGCCGAGGAGGCCAAGCGCCAGGAGGCCAAGCACGCCGCGGCCCTCCGCGAGGACGAAGGCCGCCTGCGCGCCCTGCAGGCCCAGTGGCAGGAGGACGTCCACGCCGAGCGCGAGAGCTGGCGCGAGAAGGCGCACTCGGAGCTCGAGGCCGCCAAGGCGGTGCTCGAGAAGGAGCGCGAGGCGATCCGGCGCAACGCGGCGGAGACGCAGCTGCGCCTGGAGGCCGCGCTGGCCGACAAGGAGCGCAAGCTCCGCGACGAGATGTTCGCCAAGGAGGCGGGCCTCAAGGCGGAGATCGGCGCCAAGGAGTCCCAGTACCGGCAGGCCTACGAGGACGCGCTCGCGCGCGAGCGCAAGGTCCTCGAGGAGCGCGTGTCGGCGCTCGAGGCTTCGCTGAAGGACAAGTACGCCCGCGAGCAGGCCGCGCTGCAGCAGAACTGGACGGCGCGCGACAAGGAGTGGGCGGCGCAGCGCGAGGCGCTGTTCGCGGGAGAGCGCGACCGCCTGGAGGCGCAGTACCGCGACAAGGAGAACTCGCTCGCCGCGCTGCGCGCGGACCACGAGCGCGCGCACGCCGCGCGCGCCGAGGAGCTCGAGTCGCAGGCGGCGCGCAAGGCCGCGGCGATGGAGGACTCCCTCAAGCGCCGCGCCGGCGAGCTCGAGTCGCGCCGCGTCCAGCTCGAGATCGAGGGCCGCGACCGCGAGGCGGCGGCGGCCCAAGCTCGCGCCGACCTCGAGGCGAAGGTCCAGAAGACGATCGACGAGCGCATGGCCGAGCTGGCCCGCGCCGAGACGGCCTTCCAGCAGTCGTGGATCCGCAAGGAGGCCGAGCTGCAGGAGGCGCTGAGCGCGCGCGAGGCGGTGTGGCTCAAGGCGCAGCGCGAGCAGATCGAGCGCGAGCGCGCGGAGTGGGAGTCGGCGCGCGACGCCGACCTGCTCGCCCGCCGGCGCGAGCTCGAGGCGGCGCTGCTGCAGCGCGAGAGGCTCGTCGACGAGTCGATCCGCGCGCGGCAGAAGGAGAACGAGGCCGCGCTCATCAAGAAGGAGCGCGACCTGCTGGTCGCCTATGAGGAGCAGACGGCGCGCGCGCGCGCCGAGCTCGAGCGCGGCCTGCGCGAGCGCGAGGAGGCGATGCGCGCGAAGGTGCGCGAGGCGCTCGACCGCGAGGCCGCGGCCGTGCGCGCCGAGACCGAGAAGCGCGACGCCGCGCTCGAGGCGCGGCGCGCCGAGCTCGACAAGTCGATCGCCGACCGGCGGCTCAAGCTCGAGGACGACTTCGAGCGGCGGCGGCGCGAGTCGGTGGCGGCGCTGGCGGCCGAGCGCGAGGCGACGCTGGCGCAGCTCGAAGCGCGCATCCGCGAGGTCGAGGCCGAGAAGTCGCGCAACGGCTCGTGGCTCGCGTCAAAGGAAGCCGAGATCGCCGGGCGCTACCAGGAGCTCGAGCGCCAGCTCCGCCAGGAGCTCAACCTGACGAAGATCGAGTACGCGGCCCAGCTCGACGAGCGCACCCGCAAGCTCGCCGAGGAGCGCGAGGCCATGCGCCGCGACTACGAGCAGAAGCTGCGCGACCTCGAGAAGCGGCGGCAGGGTTAATCATCGCGCTGCCGCATACCGACTATGGCCTGCACTAGTCGGTATGCGTATACCTACTGGACTAGAGGTCCGGCTGTCGAAGGAAGAGAATCCGAAACTCGGGCTTCTCTCCCCACGCGAGCTTGACCGCCTCTGTATACGCCTCGCCCTGCTCGGCGTACCGCTTGCGGACGGCCGCGGCGGATTTCTCGCTGACGTTCTCGCTCTTGAAGTCCGCGACCACGAGCTTCTTCCCCTCGCGATAGATGAGGTCCGCGGCGCCGCGCACGACGGTGGGGCCGTCGGCGTAGGCGAACGGCGTCTCGCGGCCGAGTATCTCGACTTTCGCGAGCGATCGCGCGGCTTCCGAGGCCACGAACGCCTTCAAGACCGCTGAAGCCTCGATCTCGGCCTGCTCCCAGCGCGGCCCCGGCACGCGACGTTCCAATAGCTCGCGAGCGGTCTTCGCCGCCTTCGACACGTCCCCGCCCGCCTTGAAATCCCACTCCTGCAGGACGCGGTGGCAGATCTGTCCGACCTCCGCGCCCGCCGCCGAGCCGCGCGTCTCTTCCTCGTCGCTGGGGCGCTTGGGCAGTTCCTTGAGATACGCGGTCGCGGCGCGCGTGCGCGGAGCCGACGCGGCCTCGCGCAGGGCGGCGCGCCGTTCCCATGAGGCGACGGCCGCGGCCGCGTCCGCGGCGCTCGACGGCGCGGCGGCCGGCGCGGCCGGCGGCGGCTCGGCGACGTTCGCGGCGTCGACATAGGTCACCGGCAGACGGCCGTCGACCTCGTCGCCGGGCCAGGAGCCCGCCGCATGCAGATGGGAAGACAGAGCGCCGGACGTCGTCTTGTGCTTTCCGACGAGGAACAGCCTCTCGCGAGCGCGCGTCATCGCGACGTAGAGCAGGCGCACGGACTCGTGACGCTCCAAGTCCTTCTCGCGCGCGTCGGCGAGCGCCATCGCGGCGGAAGCCAGTCCGCCCAGCCGCAGAGCCGCGCGCCCCGCGCGCGGATCGAGCCGCGACACCGGCTTCTCGTTGCCGCCGCCCGGACGTCCCGAGAGGTTCGGCGCGAACACGACGGGAAACTCGAGGCCCTTGGATTTGTGCATCGTCATCACGCGCACGGCCTCGAGGTTCTCGTCGGCGAGCGGGCTCTCCCCCTCGCGCCGCGACTCGCGCGAGTCCTCGCGCACCTTCGCCGCGAACTCCTTCAGAGTGGACCCGCGCCCGTCGGAGGCCTCGACCGCCAGGCGCTTGAGCTTGAGCAGGTTCGACACCGTCTGCTGGCCGTGATAGGCGCGAGCCGCGAGCTCGACGAGCTGCGTTTCCGCCATGGCCGCGGAGACCAAGTCGCCCAGCGGGATGCGCCCCGCCCGCGCGCGAAGGCGCCGCAGCGTCTCGAAGAGCGCGGCGGCGCGCCGGCGCTCGTCTTCCGGCAGGACGCCCGCGCGCGGGTCCCGGCGGTAGTCGAGCCCTCCGGCCTCCGACAGCGCCAGCAATCCGCCGTCGGTCAGCGACGCCAGCGGCGAGCGCAGAAGCCCGGCCAAGGCGATGCGGTCGCCCTCGTCGTCGAGCGCGCGCAGGAGGTTGAGGAAGTCCGAGACCTCCGGGACCTCGTAGAAGTCGCGCTCGATATCCACCGCGTACGGGATGCCCGCGCGCTTGAACGCGTCGAGCAGGACCGGCAGCGGCGTCGAGGAGCGCAGGAGGACCGCGATGTCCTTGAGCGGCCGCCGGCCTTCGGGCGCCGCGCCTGGCATCCGCGCGTTCGCCGCGACCCAGCCCGAGATCCACGCGGCCTCGGCGCGCTGGATCTCGCTCGCGTCGCCGTCGCCCTGGACCGCGATCACTTGAACGGCGGGACCCTCCGCGACGTCCGCTCTCGCCGGCGTGATCGCCTTGTAGGCCGGCTGAGCCCCCGGCCGCGCCGTCATCGCCAGCGCGAACGCCTCGTTGACGGGATGCACGACGCCCGGCACGGAGCGGAAGTTCGCGGTCAGGTCGCAGAGCAAGGCGCCGGACTCACGCAGATGACCGACGAAGCCCTCGTAGGCCGCGATGTCCGCGCCGCGGAAGCGGTAGATGGACTGCTTCGGGTCGCCCACGACGAAGATGCGCCCCGCCGCCGGGACGACCTCGCGCCACGTCCGCGCCGCGCCGCCCGGCTTCTCGGCGAGAAACATCAGCAATTCGCCCTGGAGAGGGTCGGTATCCTGGAATTCGTCGATGAGCAGGGCCGCGAAGCGCCGCTTGGCGTCCTCGCGGACGCGCGGCTCGTCGCGGACGAGGTCCCGCGCGCGGCGCAGGAGACCGTCGAAGGAGATCCAGCCGCGGCGCGTATACTCGCGCCGGAAGCGCTCCGCGAACGGCGACAGCAAACGGACGGCGCGGCGGACCGCCGCCTCCCCGCGGGCGCTCGCCGCCTTCGCGACCTCTTTCCCGTGCTTGAAGAGCTCCTCGGCCGAAGGATCCTCCTCCCAGACGGAAGGCCACTTCGGGTCGCGCGGCTCCGGCGGCTCCGGAGCGTCGAGAGAGGGGTCGCTCGACTCCGCCGCGTCGGCCGCGGCTTCGAACGTCGCCGCCATCTCCGAGATCGCCTCGACGATCTTGCTGCCGCCCTTCGGCTTCGGCCGGTCTTTCGGCAGCGCGCGAAGGCCTCGCGCGAGCTCCCTCAAGGCCGCGGAGGCCGCCGCGTCGGGACCCGCCGCGGCCGAGAGCGCGAACTTCTCCGAGCACAGCTCGCGCGCGAGCGCCTCGAGCTCCTCGAGGCTCGCGACCGCCAGAAGCTCGAGCCAGGCCCCGCGCCGCGGCGGCTTCTCGCCGAGCTCGTCGTCGAGCCAGCGCGCCCACTCGGACGCGAACAACTCGTCGAAGCCTTCCTCGTCCGCGTCCACGCGGAAGGCCGGGTCCACGCCCGCCTCGACCGGGTGCAGGCGCAGCAGCTGCGCGCAGAAGGAGTGGATCGTCCCGATCGGCGCCTTGTCCAAGTCCTCGAGCGCCGCGCGCGCCCGCGCGAGCAGCTCCGCGTCGCCCTTGCCGAACGTCTCGCGCAGCTCCGCGAGCGTGCGGTCGGCGCGCTGGGCGGCCTCGGCGGACTGTGCGCCGCCGGAGAGACGCGCCGCCAGCTCCGCCAGCCGGTCGGAGAGCCGCAGCTTGATCTCCCCCGCCGCCTTGTCCGTGAAGGTGAGCGCCACCACGCGGTCCACCGCCACCGGCGCCGGCTTGTCCCAGCCCAGCACGAGGAACAGGATGCGGTCGGTGAGCAAGGTCGTCTTGCCCGTCCCCGCGCCGGCCTCGACGACGACGTTGGCGTCGAGGCGAAAGCGCGCGCGGTCTCTGTGATCCCGGTCGGGAGCCTCGGCCATGCGCCATTATAGGATTGACCCCGCCGTCATTGCGCGGCTTCCCTCGTAAATCGCACCATTCCCCTGATGAAGAATTGGTCGCTGCGGGCGCGGCTCACCACCCTGCTGGCCGCCGTGCTGTGCCTCTACACGGCCCTCTCGACCGTCGCCTACCTCACGAGCAGCCGCGCCGAGGACCGCCTCGAGACCGCCTTCGGCGACGAGCTCTCCTTCCTCGCGGACCTTCCCGCCCAGCGCGCGCGCCTGCGCCAGATCGACATCGACGCCGACAGCTATCTGCTGACCCGGCGCGAGGACTGGCTCCTGCGGCGCCGCACGGCCGTCGCCGACTTCCGCGAGTGGCACGTGCGTCTCGGCTCCCGCCTTCCGGCCGGTCCCCAGAGCTCGGAGTGGAACGCCGTCGGCGGCGCCTTCGAGCGCTACGCGTCCGCGCAGGAGGCCATGCTCAAGCGCGTGCGCGAGGGCAGCATGACCCTCAACGAGGCCACGCGCCTGGCGCTCGCCAAGGAGCAGGTCGACGAGCTCATCGAGCGCATGGTGCGCTTCGGCCGCCTCGGCTTCGAGCGCATGGACCGCCAGCGGCGCCGGGCCCGCGCGGCGGCCTTCGCCACCTTCGGCTTCATCCTCGTGATCGGAATCCTCGGCGCGCTCGCCCTCGCGGCCGCGATCTCGCGCGTCATCGTCGAGCCCGTCCTGCGCCTGCGCGACCAAGCCGCGCACTGGAAGCTCGGCGACACCTGGACGTTCAGCGACGGCGACAACCCGCGCGAGGTCAAGGAGCTCATGGACGCCATGCGCACCATGGCGCACACCCTCAACGAGCAGTTCGAGCGCGAGCGCCAGACCAACCGCCTGAAGTCCCAGCTCGTCTCCGGCGTCAGCCACGAATTCAACAACGCGCTCTCCGTCATACACACCGCCCACATCCTGCTGATGGAGAACGACAGCGAGCCCGGCGACGCGCCGTGGCACGAGATGATGGAGGCCAACATCCGCGCCCTGTCGGCCATGGCCACGAACCTTCTCAACCTCGGACGCCTGGAGGCGGGCAAGTTCGACCTCGACCTGCAGCGCGTCGACCTCGCGCCGCTGCTGCACGGCACCTTCGAGCGCCTCGGCGTGATCGGCAAGCGCAAGAAGCAGACGCTCAAGCTCGACATCGAGAAGGACCTGCCGGCGGTCTCCGGCGACCGCGACGCCCTGCCGCTCGTCGTCGCCAACCTGCTCACGAACGCTTTCAAGTACACGCCCGAGGGCGGCTCCGTCACGCTCGGGGCGCGGCGGCGCCTGGACGGCCGCGTCGAGGTCTCCGTCGCGGACACCGGCATCGGCGTCGCGCCCGAGGACCGCTCGAAGATCTTCTCCGGCTACTACCGGACCGAGCAGAGCAAGAAGACGGCCAAGGGCTTCGGCGTCGGTCTTGCCCTCTCGCGCATGATCCTCGACGCGCACCACACCGCTCTCGAGCTCGACAGCGAGCCCGGCAAGGGCTCCCGGTTCTTCTTCGCTCTGCCGAGCTGGAGCTAGGCGCCCCTCGCCGCGCGCGCGCGCGACGGCGCGTGCGACTTGCGGCACAGCGTCGGGAAGTCGCACCACGAGCAGTGCCCGCGCTCGCCGTCCTCGGGCGAGATCGGGAAGCGCCCGGCGGACATCGCCTCGACCTTCCCGGCGAGTCCTTTCATGAACGGCTCGCGCGTCCGGGACCACTCCTCCGCGGTCAGCTCGGCCGAGCGTTCCTCGTCCTCCGCCTCGATGAAGAGCAGCTCGCCGCCGGCGAACTCCCAGCCGTCGCCGAGCGCGCCCGCGGCCAGCGCCGCGTAGAACGGGATCTGGTGCGACGTCCCCTCGGCCGCGAGGAACGCGAGTCCCTTCTTCCAGCGCCCCGACTTGCGCGTCTTGTAGTCCGCGACGCGGAACGTCCTGCCGCCCTCGTCGCCGTCGACGCGGTCGGCGACGCCGCGCCACGGGATGCCGCCGGGCGCGCCGCCCGCGGGCTCGCCCTGGAGCTTCTGCTCGAACAGCCGCGGGCGGAAGCGGCCGTCGCGAAGGCGCGCCAGATCCCAGCGGACGAACGCACGGAGGTGCGCGCTCATCTCCAAGCGCGACGCTTCCCACAGCAGCGGGTACAGGCCCAGCTCGCGCCAATCGTTCTCCGCGAACGTCTGCTCGAGCACCGCGTCGAGATGCGCGTCCGGGGCTTTCTTTCCCGACCACACCGCTTCAGGCAGCGTATTGAAGAAGCGCTCGAGGACCTCGTGGTAGACCTGCCCGCGCGCCGCCGCGCTGAGCTCGCCGCGCTCGGCGCCTTCCTCGCGCTCGCCGAGGCCGAGCACCCGCGCCGCGAAGAATTTATACGGGCACTGCGCGAACTCGTCGAGCGCCGTCGGCGCGAGCCCCTTCCTGCGCCAGTCGGCGAGCGCGGCGACCGGCGGCGGCACGATCCCGTCGCGCGGGCCCGGGGCGCCGGAGGCGTTCAGCGCGGACGCGAGGGCGAAGCCCTCCGCCAGCGCGCGCGCCGGCACCCCGGCCTTTTCCAGCGACGCGGACGGTTCCGAGCCGTCGAGCGCGCAGAGCAGCGCCGCCTCGGCGGGCGTTCGGCGTCCGGGGGCGAGGCCGCGCAGGCGCTCGGCCGGAGGGCGCGGCACGCGCCAGGCGTCGTGCTCGCCGGGGGCCGGCAGGCCCGCGGCGCGGCACAGCTCGCGAAGATAGGTCGAGGGCGCCTCGGCGCGGCCGCGGTCGTCCGAGCGCGGGTAGATGAGCGTGAGGCGCTCGCGCGCGGACGCCGCGGCGAGATAGAACAGCAGGCGCTCCTCCTCATGACCCGCGGCCTTGCGGCCGATCCAGTAGCCGCCGGGATGGCGCAGCGCGGCGCGCGCGGGATCGCGCAGGATGGGGTCCTCCTGGATCTGGCGCGGGAACAGCTTCTCCTTGAGCCCCAGCAGGATCACGGCGCGCGCGCGCTGGCCGCGCGCGTCCATCGCGTCCAGGCCGCGCACCCCGAGCCCGGCGCCGCCGACGGGGCGCGTGGCGCGGGCGAGCTTGCGCTCGAGGACGTCGAGGAACTGATCCCAGTCGCACGCCCGCTCGAGGCGATCGAAAGCGGCCAGCTCGTCGAGCGCGTCTTGGACCGCGCGCCACGCGTCGCTCTCCGCGGGCGAGGCGCCGGCGGGAAGCTCGAGATGAGCGGAGAGCAGCGCGCGCGCCTGCTCGGCGCGCGCCGACCACGCGGCCGCCGGGCCGCCGAGGCTGTCGCGGACGCCGCGCAGGAACTCCCAGAGCGCCGCGACGTCGTCCGCCGGGACGGCGAAGCCGGCCCGGCCCTCGCGGACGAGATGAGGGTACAGCTCGACCGGCCCGCGAGCGCGCGGCTCGAGCTTGCCGCGCCACTGCAGCCAGCCGGCGCGCACGCCGAGCGCTTCGATCAGGCGCCGCCACAGCGCCGCGCGCGAGCGGCTCGCCGAGGCGAAGTACGGCGACGAGGCGAGGTCCTCGACGGCGCGCGACGGGAAGTCGCGGCGCCGCAGGCTCAGCAGATCGAGGCACGCTTTCGCCAAGGGCTGTCTCAAGATCGGCTCGCCGGCCGAAAGCGCGAGCGGCAAGCCCTCCGCGGCGAACGCCTCGAGAAGGGCGGCGCGGTAGGGCTCGAGCGAGCGCGCGACGACGGCGATGTCGGCGGGCGCGAAGCCCTCCTCGGTCAGGCGCGACGCCTCCTTCGCGGCCGCCCAAGCCTCGTCGCGCGCGCCGGAGGCCGATAGTATTCTCGCCGTCGTCGAGTCGGTCTTCCCTGGCGACGCGGCCGGATCGAATAATCCGTCTAGGCAGGCGCCGAGCGCGGTTCCCCGGCCGTGCTCGCTCGCGAGCTCGACCGGAGAATGGGACGCGAGCTTCTGCTCGAAGAAATCCGCCGCGAACCGGAACGCCGGATGTCCTTTACGATAGGGGAAGTACAGCCGCGAAGGCCGCGCCGAGGTCACGGCCTCGAACGCGTCGGCCTGCAGGCCGGTCAGGTCGTAGAAGCCGTAGTAGAGCACCTCGCGGAAGCCCTCGAGCCAGCGCGAGGCCGGGGCGAGCGCGGCGGCGCGCTTGACCAGCGCGGACGGCGGGAGCACCTCGAGCTTCTCGAGCTTCTTCTCATAAGCGGCCAGCAAGGCGAGCAGCGCGACGAACCGTTCGCGCTCGTCCTTCTCGCCGCGCAGGATCTCGTCGCCGAAGTGGGCGGCGAGCGCCGCGGGATCGACGCCGGCGTCGACAAGGTCGCGCAGGCTCGCGCGCACGGCCGCGGCGAGCGCGCGCGGACGCAGCTCCTTGGCGATGCCCAGCGACGGCGCCTCGTCGAGGACCTGGTCGACCACGGCGTCGTGGAACAGCGGGTCCGAGACGAGCGCGCCGTCCGGGAAGCCGCCGTCCTCGACGATCGCCGCCGCGACGGAGTGGAACGTGTGGAAGTGGACGCCGAGCAGCGGCAGGCCCTTCTCGACCGAGAGCAGGCGCTCCAGCCGCTCGGCCAGCGCGCGCGAGGGCGCCACGACGAGCAGCGGCGGCTCTCCGATGCGCGGCCTCAACTCCGCGACGCGCGCGGCGAACGCGTCCTCGAGCGCCTCGAACGGCCCGTGAAAGACGCGCAGCTGGCTCACGCCCTCAGTTTAGCGTTTCCGGGGCTCAGGCGCGCGGCTTGACGCCGTGCTTGTCGGCCAGGATCGCGCGCACGCGCTGGGCGATCTCGTCGTCCGGGACGTTCAGGTCGCTGGAGTCCACGGCCTGGTACTTCCCGTTCTTGCCGATCACGTAGATGTCGCGGCCGGGCGCGCGGAACGAGAGGTGCGCGGTCATGGCCTCGACGAACTCGTGCGTCGGCTGCCCCTGCGCCATCGTGATGGAGTGTCCTTCCTGCCCGGCGATCTGGTCCACGGTCGCGGCGTCGGCCGTGTTCAGGTACAGCCCGACGACGTCGAGCTTCGCCTTCGGATACTCCCGGCGCAGGCCGTCGAGCACGTTGAGGGCCCGGGCGCAGTACGGGCAGGGGGTGACCCACAGCACGACGACGGCGGGCTTGTCGGGCGAGGTGAGGCTGTGGGCGACGCCTTTGGTGTCCTTGTAGGCGAGGCCTCCGTGCCGCTGCCAGACGTCGCGCGCGCCCGCGGCCAGGGCGACGATCATCAGCACTTGGAAGAGGGATCTCATGTCCGCAGTTTAACCCTGTATCCCGGATATATCAAGGTTTTGATAGACTTCCTCCATGTCCATCCCCACGGCGCCGCCCTCGGGCTTCCGCGACTTCCTGCCCGAGCAGGTGGCGCTGCGCCAGGACGCGATCGCGACGATCACCAGGATCTACAAGTCCTTCGGCTTCCAGCCGATCCAGACCTCGGCGGTCGAGGACTTGGCGGTGCTCACGGGCCAGGGCGGCGGCGAGAACGAGAAGCTGATCTTCAAGATCCTGAAGCGCGGCGAGGCGCTGGAGCGCGCGCACGCGGAGAAGACGGAGCTCGCGGACCTGGGGCTGCGCTTCGACCTCACGCTCCCGCTGGCGCGCTACTTCACCAAGCACGGCTCGCTCCTCCCCCACCCGTTCAAGGCGCTGCAGCTCGGGCCGGTCTGGAGAGCCGAGCGCGCGCAGAAGGGCCGCTACCGCGAGTTCACGCAGTGCGACGTCGACATCATCGGCTCCGACTCCTGGGGCGCGGAGGTCGAGGTGATCACCGCGATCCTCGCCGTCTTCAAGACGCTCGGCCTCGCCGGCGTGAAGGTCCATCTCAACGACCGCCGCCTCGTGGACAAGAGCCTGGAGGCCGCGGGCGTGCTGCCCGAGAAGCGCGGCCAGGCCTGCATCATCGTCGACAAGCTCGACAAGATGGAGCCCGCCAAGGTGCTCGCCGAGCTCGAGGCCGAGGTCGGCGCCGCGGCCGCGAAGACGCTCTCCGGCACGATCTTCTCGACGAGCGGCGATCTCGAAGCGGTGCCCTCCGATTTCGCGCACCTCAAGCGCATCTCCTGCGCGGTGAAGGGCATGATCGACGACGCCGAGATCGTCTTCACGCCGAATCTCATGCGCGGCATGGGCTATTACACCGGGCCCGTCTTCGAGTTCCGCCACGCGTCGCTGTCGGGCTCGCTCGGCGGCGGCGGACGCTACGACAAGCTCACCGAGAAATTCGGCGGCCAGCCCATCCCCGCGTGCGGCGGCTCGATCGGCTTCGAGCGCCTGATGCTGATCCTCGAGGAGCAGGGCCGCCACGCGGGCGCCTCCGCGCCCGACGCGGTCGTGACGGTTTTCTCCGACGACCTGCGCGGCCGCTCGCTCGAGGTCGCCTCGGCCCTGCGCGCCAAGGGACTCTCCGTCGACGTGTTCCCCGGCGGCGGCAAGCTCAAGGGCCAGTTCAAGTACGCCGACCAGAAGAAGGCCGCCTACGCCATCGTGATCGGCCCCGACGAGGCCGAGCGCGGCGTCATGCAGGTCAAGT
>DATNGC010000086.1:0-13432 GCA_035606075.1 Elusimicrobiota bacterium | reverse complement strand
ATCGTCGACGCCTGGACGCGCCCGTACTCGCGCGAGACGGCGGCCTATCCCGCGGCCTGGCTGCGGGAGCGGAAGTTCTGGCCCTCCGTGGGCCGGGTCGACGGGCCCTACGGCGACCGCAACTTCTTCTGCTCGTGCTCCGCGCTGAGCTGAACGCCCCCGTCCTCGATGCGCCCGGGCACATGGCCTTGGACGAAGCCGTCCTGCTCGCCGCCCCCGCGGACGCTCTCTTTCTCCGCGTGTACCGCTGGTCCGGGATCGGCTGCACGTTCGGTTACTCGCAGCCCTATCGTTCGGCCCGTGCCGCTCTGGACGCTCGCGGGTTGAAGGACGTGCTTCCCGTGAGGCGCGCCACCGGCGGAGGGATCGTCTTTCACGACGGGGATATCACGTTTTCTGTCGTCTTTCCGTGGGACCGGACTCTCGCTCCTGATACGATTTATAAGAACATCCACCGCGGCGTTCACCTGTCTTTGAAGGCCGCGGGTGCTTCGACTTCGCTGTGGTCGCCGCCGCGCCGTCCGCTGGGCGCCGCGGGGGCCTGCTTCACGCGCGCAGAGCCGATGGATCTCGTCCTGCCCGACGGGACCAAAATCCTGGGCGGAGCCTTGCGCAAGCGGGGAGGGAAAGGCTTGTATCAGGGTTCGCTGCGGCCGGAGACGCTGAGTCTGCCGCGCGAGGCCGTGGAAGCGGCCGTGATGGACGGCGTCGCGCGCGAGTTCGGCGCGGCGCTCTCGACCGAGCTGCCGGAGAGCTGGCTGGACGCGGGCCGGGCGCTCGAGGAGCGCTACCGGTCGCGCGAGTGGAACGAGAGGAGATGACATGAAGACCTTCGTGCTGTGCAAGCTGACGCCGGGCAAGGAGCAGAAATCGGTCAGCGAGATCCGCGCCATCGAGGGCGTGACCGAGGTCTACATGGTGTTCGGGGGCTGGGACATGATCCTGTCCGCGGAAGCGGACACCATGGACAAGCTCTCCAACATGATCGTCAGCCGCGTGCGCGCGGTGGACGGCGTCGCCGCGACCGAGACGCTCGTCACGACGAACCTCTGATACCGGCTGGGTCCGGACGCACCGCGATAGCGTTTCCGATCGTTTCGCTTCTCGTGCGAGGAGTGAAGCGCTGACCGGCGGCTAAAACGCCTGCTGGTCGGAGTCCGCCGGCGAAGCGGCGGGCGCCAGCGCGGCAGCCGCGGGGGACAGCGCTTCCGGATTCCAAGCCTCCGCCGCCGCTTCCTCCGTCGAGACCGAGTCCTCGTATTCCTCGGGCTCCGGCCACAGGCCCGACGCCGCCATGCGCCGCACGATGCGCGCCGAGTTGCGCGCGACGTATCTGCCGGGCTTGGACGGGTCCCAGCGCCGGGGGTTGGGGAGCACGACCGCCATCGCCACGGCCTCGTCGGGGGACAGCTGGGCGCAGGACTTCCCGAAGTACGCGCGCGCGGCCGCCTCGCAGCCGAAGATGCCCTTGCCCCACTCGACGACGTTCAAGTACAGCTCGAGCACGCGGCGCTTGCCCAGGGTCTTGTCGAGGCGGCGCGCGATCAGGATCTCCTTCATCTTTCGCAGGGGGTTCTTGGACGGCGACAGGTAGAGGTTGCGCGCGAGCTGCATGTCGATGGTGCTGCCGCCGACGCTGAGCTTGCCCTCCTTGCGGTCGCGCTCGAAGGCGGCGCGCAGGGAATCCCAGGCGACGCCGTCGTGGCGGTAGAAGGTGTCGTCCTCGGCCGTGACGACCGCGGACTTCAGGTTCTGGGAGATCTCGTCCGACGGCACCCACGTCCAATGCAGGTCGAGCTTGCGCCCCTTCGCCGCGGCCTCGCGCTTGCGCAGTTCGATGTAGGCCGTGGTCTTCGGCGGCTTTTTCGACAAGGGGCGCACGTCGGGCAGCCAAAGCACGTAGCCGGCCGCGAGGGCGACGAGGGCGAAGCCGAGAAGGAGGGTCTTGCGGAGGAGGCGCATGCGGACGAACGATTATAACATCCCGGGAGGCGCGCCTCCGGCGCCCCGTCAGGTCCGGCAGTGCCAGCCGTCCGGAACGGCGTTATGGACGTACTCGTCGATGAATTTCCGAGCGCTCTCGCCGTTCAGGCCGAACTCGACGCTGCGCACCGGCCCGACGTCGTCGAGATCCCAATGCCTGATCGACGGCGCCGGCTGGCGCCGAAGGTCGGCCACGACGTTGAAGACCGGCCCCTCGGTGGCGGCCACGTAGATCTCGTGGAGCCGGTCGTTGACCAGCTCGAAAACCGTGAAAGTCTTCCGTGCGGTTGGGATGTTCATCTCCATGAGTATAACGGGAACGTCGTCGAGAATCCATTCCGGCAACGTAAAATCTCAACGCGGCGCGCGCGGCGGCGGTTTCCCTCTGAGAACTGAGAGGTTATCGCCTTTTTGTGACGAACATTTCGGATCCGAAAGCGTCGTCGAAGGCCGCGCTAGACGAGAAAGCGCCAACCCTCCGGCAAAGGGGTTCGGACGTAGGCTTCGATGAAGGTCCGGGCGTCCTCCTCGTCGAGGTCTCGCTCGATGCTGCGCGGGGGGCGGACGTCCTCCGGGTTCCAGTGGGCGATCTGCGGGGCGGGCGAGGGGCGCGCCGTTCCGGCGAGCGCCGCGCTCATCTCGGTCGTGCAGCCGACGTAGACCTCGCGCAGGCGCTCGTTGATGAGTTCGAAGACGGCGACGGTCCTCTTCGAGAGTTCCAGCATTCATGCAGTATAAACCGGGCGCCCGTCGAAAGCCATTCCGGCGGAGTAAAAATTCACGACGGGGCGGGAGGCTCGATTTCCCCTCGGGAAACGTAAAAAAGTGACGGAGTTGTGACGGAGATGCGGATTATTTTTGAACGCCGCGTCTTTACTTGAAGAGCTTCTTGAAATCGGGGAGCTTCCCGCCGCCCACGGACTTGGACACGGCGTCCCGCAGCAGCTTGTCGAGCGAGGCCTTCTGGGCGTCGAGCGGGCCCATGACGGCGCCGTTCGTGCCGTCGGTCTGGGCCTTCACGCCCTTGAGCTTCTCGTTGTACAGCGCGTCCACCTTGGCCTGGACCGCCTTGCGCTGGGCCTCGTACTCGCCGGACACCGCCTTCTTCATCGCTCCGGCGACGGCGTCGCCGATGTTGGAGGAGAAGGCGAGCTTCAGGTCGCTCTCCTTGCCCGAGACGCCGACGCGGACGTTGAAGGCGCTCAGCGACCTCAGCGCGTTGGACACGAGCCCGCCCGCCGGACCCGACAGCGAGACGCGCGGCTCGAGGCGCACGCCCGAGGCCGAGACCAGCACCTCGCCCTTCCACTCGTCGCCGACGGAGCGCAGCTCCCCGGACAGCTTGGCCGTGCCCGCCGAGACGCCGGCGCCGACCTGCGCGTCGCCGAGCGTCGCGCCCGCGAGCGAGAAGCCGGAGCCGTCGAGCTTGAGCGAGACGCCGACGGGCTCGTCCTGCTGGTCGAGCTCGGCGTACAGCTTCAACGCGGCGCCGCCGGCGGCGTTCCCGGCGAGCGTCAGGGTCGCGGGCTTGCCGTAGAGGTCCGGGTTGGAGGTCACCCCCTGCAGGTCTCCCGCGAGGGCCATGGCCTGGCCCATGAACACGTCCTCGAGCGTTCCGGAAAGCTTCGCGTCCTCGAGCAAGTACTGGGGATAGGCGTGCGGCCGCGGGAACTCGACGTCGATGCCGGCGCGGCGCTTCGGAGCGGGCGGCGCGGCGGAGGCCGAAGCCTTGGCGGCGGCCTTTCGGGCCGCCGCGCGGTCTCGCGCCCAGCGCATCCAATGAAGGGTGGTCGAGAGCCGCGAGGCGGTCTGCGCGCCGACCAGCCGGCGCGCGAGGTCCTGCGGGTCGAGCGAGGGCATGCCGGCAGCGGAGAGCAGGCCGTTGACGTCCTTGCCGCGCAGGGCGTCGGCCTCCTTCAAGCCGTCCTGGATCTCGGCGAGGTCCTTCTTGGCCTGGTCGCGCTGGGCGTCCACGCGCGCGATCAAGTCCTTGAGCTTCTTCTGATCCTCGGCGGCTTTTTGCACCGTCGCGAGGCTGGCGCCGCCGTGGAGGCCCTTGAAGTCGTTCTCGATGTCCTGGGCCTGCTTGGCGATGTCCTGCGTCTCCTTCGACTTGTCCTTCCAGCGCTTCTGGATCTCCGCCGACTTCGCCTTGGTCTCGTCGAGCTTCTTGAGCCCCTGGAGCTTCGTCGCGTCGACGGTCCCGACGGCGTTGGACTGGACCTTCGACGCCTCGCCGGCGGCGGCGTGCTCGACCGGGGCGACGGAGCGCTCGACGGCGAGCTCGACCGCGGAGGGCTTCGCTTTGCGGAGCGCTCCGCTGGTCTTGCGCGGCGTTCCGACGCGCAGGCCTTCGAGCGCGGCCTCGCGGACCACTCCCTTTCCGCGCAGCGCTTGCCCGACGTCGAGCGAAAAGGCCGCGCGCGAGAACTCGACGACGTTCTTCATGGGCTGGCTCTTGTCGGCGACCTGGATGCCTCGGATCTCGAGCGTGCCCGCCAGCCACTTGGTCCTGAGCGACGCGATCTCGACTTTCGCTCCGGCCGCCGCCTCGCCGGCCTTCACGAGCCCGAACTTGAGGACGGGATCGAAACAGAAGAAGACGATCAGCCAGAGGACGACCGCGCCGCCGAGCAGCTGGTAGAGCGACTTCTTGTTGATCCAGCTCACTTCAGCCACCGGTCGTACTTCGCGCGAAGGCTCTGGAACTTGTCCCAGCCGTTGATCGCCTTGACGACGGCGAGGTTCTCGACGCGGGCGCGAAGGCGGAGGTCGTAGAGCTTCTGCGCGCGGAGGAAGCCGTAGTACAGGGGAAGATAGAAGACGAGCCCGAGGACCAGGTTGCCCAGGACGACGGTGTTGTTGAAGCGGGTCCACGGCACGATGGGCAAGCCGTAGAGGACGGTCCAGAGGCCGCGCAGCGCGCCGGCCTTCAGCAGGAAGAGGCCGAGGGCGTGAGCGACGGGATCGATGGCGTAGGCGATCGCGGTGAAGACGGCGGCGGTGATCGCGGCCATGCCCTTGTCCACGTTGAAGAGAAAGAACAAAAGGAAGAAGCCCGCCGCGAAAAGGTTGCCCTTGGGGACCAAGCCGAGCGCGGCTCCGAGCGCGAAGCCTGCGGCGAGATGGCGGGGCTCGCCGCCGCCGTGGAAAGCGAGCAGGAGGCTCTTGAGCGTTCCGAGCGGATTCATGGCGGCATCATACTCAATGGCCGCGCGAAAATCGATGGCCGAACGTTGACGGCCGGGTCAGGGATTCCTAACGCCCCGGTCTGCACGCGGCCCCGGCCCCGGCCCATGCAGCGGCCCATTGACGCCGCCGGGGTCCGGGGCTATACTGCGGAAACCCCCAGGTCTGGCATGAAACGCCTCTTTCGACTCGTGCTGTCCTCGGCCCTCCTCATCCCTCCGCGGGTCTGCGTCGGCGACGACGGCCCGCCTTCGGAGACCGAAAAGAGCGTGGCGGCCGCGCAGGGCGTCTCGGGCGCCCTCGGCAACGACCTTCACGGCGTCATCGGCAATCTGACCGCGGGACAAATTTCGCGGATTTACGGCGAACGCCAGCTGGGGGATCCCGACGCGAGCTCGTCCGGCGCGCCGCAAAGAGGCGGCGTCACGGCCAACTCGGGCGCGGGCCTGCCGGCGGCTCAGCTGCCGATCGGCTTTCAGCGAGAAGCCGCGGCGCCCCCGAATCGAAGGGAAGAGGCGCCGACCGAGGCCGGCCAGGGCGGGCTCTGGGAGGGCATGACCTCGACCTTCGGCGGGTGGTTTTCCAGCCCGCCCGCCGCTCCTCCGGCCAAGCCCGTGGAGAATCCGTCCTTCAGCCGCGCGGTGCCATGCCCCGACGGCAAGCCGGGCTGCGTGGAGGTTATGACCGTCAAGGAGAACTCGCCCGCGGGGCTGAAGTCGGTTCCGATCACCGACTTCGTCGAATACGGGACGCTCAAATATAAAGGCAAGCAAGACGCGAAGATCTGGGACGACCGGCCTTGGTGGAAGTTCTGGGCGGAGCCCCGGCAGGTGAGCACGGACGACATCCGCCAAGGCGGCCTCGGAGATTGCTCGCTGCTGGCTTCTTTGGCCGCGATCGCCAACAAGGAACCGCAGGTGCTGCGCAGGATGATCAAGCAGCAGCAGGGCTCGCTGGCCGTCTATATCCAGTTTTTCGACGGCAAGCCGCCGAAGCCGGTCTTGGTCGGCCCGGTCGACGATAAATTCGCGGTCTACAAGCCGGGCATAACCGCGGGCGCCGTGAACATCGGCGGAAGCGCCGTCTTCGCCGCGCCGGCCGGAGCTCAGGGCGCGATTTGGCCCCTGCTGATCGAGAAAGCCTACGCCGTCGAGTTCAGCGGCAAATCGTTTGCGCAGCTCAACCGAGGCGTTTGGCCCGACGACGTCATGACGCAGCTCACCGGCCAGCCGAGCCATCGGCTCGTGATCGATCCCGCGGATTCGAGGTACGAGCCGGTGAGTTTCCAAGACTTGGCGGGCTGGGACGCGAACTCCCAGCCCATCGCCATGTCGACGAAGAACGCGCCCGAGAAGGGCTGCCCGGCGGATTCCACGGACACGGCGAAGAGCTCGGACGGAGCGCCGTCCGCGATGCCTCCGGCCCAGCCGCTCGGCTACTCCGTCTGCACGGACCCCCTTTACCAAGGCAATAAAGCCTGCCTTCCGGGGTCCGCCGATCCGGTGTGCGCCGCGAAGGACAAGATCGTCAAGCTCGTGACGACCCACTCGTACTGGGTGAAGAAAGTCGACGCCGCCGCTCAAACCGTCACGCTCGCCAATCCCTGGGGCTCGAGCCAGCCCACGATCACGCTGCCCTGGACGCGACTCCAGAAATCACTGTATTATGTCTATGCCAATGAAAAAGCGCCCTAACCGACGGACTTCGCTCTTGATCCTGACGGCGGGCCTGTTCCTGCTGCAGGCGGGGTCGTCGGCCCAGAACCTTCCGGCTCTGGCCGCCTCCGCCATCACGAGCGCCTCTCCCGCGCCCGTCGACAAGAGCGGCTCCGAGGCCATGAGCCTGTCCATCCCTTCGGACACGCAGGGGAATTTCGGCAAGCTCGGCATCGGCGCCGGCTATATGGGCGGCGGCCCCTACATCGACGAGAAGGACACGCGGCAGAACGGGCTCCATGCCAGCCTCTCGATCACGGTCGACGGCATGCCGGACGCGTTCACGCAGCCGGACGTGCACGAGGGCCAGACCCTGCTGATCGCCGACTACCGGATCCACGTCGAGAAGATCGTCCCCGCGTCCGCGTCGACGGGGACCATCGTCCTCCGCGTCTGGCCGCCGCCCAAGCAGCTCGTCAAGGTGCGCAAGAGCTGGCTGAGCATCTTCGGGCTCTAAAAGCCCGTTCCCGCCGCTCGGCCGCGGCCTTGAAGGTCGCGGTCGCTTTTGGTTGAATTGACCCATGGCGCAGCCCCCCTTGGTCCTCGTCGTCGACGACGATGAAGGCATCCGCGAGCTTCTGGCCGTCATGATCAAGAAGGAGGGCTGGCGCGTCGAGACCGCCGAGGACGGCGCCGAGGGCGAGCGCAAGGCGCTGGAGCTCAAGCCCGCCCTGATCGTGCTCGACCTGATGCTGCCGCGCTACGGCGGCTTCGAGCTGCTGAAGAACCTGCAGGGCACCGAGCTCGCCAAGACGCCCATCGTCATCGTGACGGGCCGCTACACCGACCGCTCGACGGCCGAGATGATCCGGCAGGAGTCGAACGTCGTCGAGCTCCTGGAGAAGCCCGTGAAGGCGACGCGCTTCATCCTCGCGCTCCAGCGCATTCTGAGGCCCGGCGTGGCCTCGGGCGAGGCGCCCCCGGAGGCTTGATCTTGGACGATTTGCCCCTTGCCGCTCCATCCGAAAAGCTGATCCTTCTCGTCGACGACGACGAGAGCCTGCTCGACTTGATGGAGCACGTGGTCAAGAACGAGGGCTTCCGCACCGACCGCGCCGAGGACGGGCCCGAGGCGCTGCGCAAGACGTCGGCGCTGAACCCCGACCTGCTGATCCTGGACATGATGCTGCCCGGCCTGGGCGGCTACGAGGTGCTGCGCCAGCTGCAGGGCGCCGGCCACGGAGACATCCCCATCATCATCGTCACGGGCCGGCAGATGGACCCCAAGGGCATCGAGCTCATCAAGCAGGAGTCCAACGTCAAGGACTTCCTGGAGAAGCCGGTGCGCCCCGCCGTGCTGGCCTCCGTCCTCCACCGCCTTCTGCAGACGCAGCCGAAGAAGGGCGGCTGAGATGTCCTGGCGCCGCGCGCTGCTGACGGCGGCGGGCCTGCTGGCCTTCGTCTACGCGGCGGCCTGCGTCGACGTCGTGCTCCGCGCGCGCTCGGCCTACAACGAAGGGGAGAAGTGGCTCTCCTGGAACGAGCGCCCCGAGTTGAAGAAGGCCCACTTCGACGCGATCCTCGCCGATCAGCAGGCGAAGCTCGAGAAGGACCGCGACGCCGGCCGCCTGACCCCGGCCGAGTTCGACAAGAGGCTGGGCCTGGCCCGCTTCGAGCGCGACCAGCAGGTCTCCGAGAGCTCGCTCAAGTACGCCTACGTTTGGTTCCAGACGGCGGCCGAGCTGTTCACGCCTCCCGAGAGCCGCTGGACGGCGATGTCCCGCGAGAAGATGAAGACGACGCGCGAGCTCTGGAAGAAGGAGCTCGACGCGAAGAAGATCCCCTACCAAGACTACATGCTCGAGTAGCGCGTGCTGCGCCTCCTGCTCGGCGTCCTGCTCCTGCCGCTGTCGGCGTCGCTGTTCTGGGCGGCCGCGAAGGCCTTGGCCGGCGTCGCGATCGGCGCCTCCGCCGCGGCGCCGTTCACGGCCGGCCTGGGCCTGATGACCGTCGCGTATCTCCTCGGGCGCCACGTGATCGAGCCCGAGGGGAAGCTCGGCTGGGGGATGCGCACCGCGCGCTGGATGTACGTGCTGGGCCACGAGCTCACCCACGCGCTCGCGGCCTGGACCTCCGGCGGCAGCGTGTTCGCGATCCACGTCGAGGAGAAGGGCGGGCACGTCGACCTGTCCCACTCGAGCGCGTTCGTCGCGCTCGCGCCGTACTGCGTCCCGTTCCACGCGCTCGCGGTCGTCGCGGGCTACCGCGTGCTGATCTGGGCGCGGCCCCAGGCGCAGGCCGAGGCGCTCTTCCTCCTGCTCATGGGCGGGGCTCTCGCGTTCCACGCGCTGATGACGTGGGAGACGCTCACGCAGGTCAAGCAGCCCGACCTCGACGACGCGGGCGGCAGCGTGTTTTCCTTCGCGCTGATCGGCATGGCCAACGGGCTCGTCGTTCTCCTGCTCCTGAAGACGCTGTTTCCGGAGAGCGTCGCGCTGACCGCGGCCCTCGACGCGTCGGGCCGGCGGGCGTGGTGGTTCTGGACGAAGGCGTGGACGCTGGCCTGGCCGGCCGCGAAGGACCTCTGGAGGCGCGTTCGCTCATGACCGATCTTCGCCGCGAGTTCGGACGCAAGGCGTTCCACATGCTGTCGCTCGTCTACTGGGCCGCGTTCGCGTTCTTCGGCTGGCCGAGGATCGTGAGCCTCATGGCCGTCTGGCTCGTCGTCGTCCTGGCCATCGAGACGGCGCGCCTGCGCGTGCCGGTCCTCGAGCGCGCGCTCGCCGGCTTCTTCGACGGGATGATCCGCGAGAGCGAGCGCAAGCACTACAGCGGCATCGTGCACACGACGACGGGAAGCCTCGGCGCCATGCTCGTCGCGAGCGGCGACCCGGTGATCGTCGGGGCGGCGATCGGCTCGCTCGCCTTCGGCGACGCGGCCGCGGCGCTGACCGGCAAGGCCTTCGGCAAGACGAAGCTGTTCGGCGGGCACAAGTCGCTCGAGGGAAGCCTCGCCTGCCTGGCCGCCTGCCTCGCGATCTCCATCGCCGTCGGCGCGCGTCCCGGCGCCGCGCTCGTCGCGGCGGCCGCCGCGACGGCCGTCGAGCTCCTGCCGACGACGGGCTTCTTCAACGACAACCTCTGGATGCCGGTGACGGTCGCCGCCGTGCTGAGGCTTCTGGGAGCGAGATGAGCCGGACCCTGGCGCTCGCGTCCCGGCGGGTGGAAGGTCTCTCCGGCGCGGTGCGCCTGATCCTGGCCGAGGCGCGCGCGGCTTCCGACGCGGGATGGACGGTGGACGTGTATTCCGAGAAGCTCGACGCCGCGGCGGCGCGGCAGGCCGGCGCGCGGCCCCGGAGGATCCCGCGCTGGCGCTGGGGCTCGGGGCTCAAGCGCCGGATCTTCGCGGCGCTGGCGGGCCGCGCGGCGCGCGGCCACGACGTCGTTCACGGCCACGGCGACCTGCTCGAGCAGGACCTGCTGAGCCTTCACAACTGCGTCCACGCGGCGCACGAGGCGGCGACGGGCCTTCCGCTTCCGGAGAGCGACGCCGTCGGGCGTTCGCATGCGATTCAGTTGAAGGAGCGGCGCTTCCGCCTGCTGGCGGCGAACTCGAAGCTCATGAAGGACGACGCGGCACGGCGCTTCGGCGTGCCGGAGGAGATGATCGAGGTCGTCTATCCGGGCTTCGACGAGAGCCGCTTCCGAACGTCGGACCGCGCGCGTCTGGGCGCGGGGCTGAGGCGCGAGCTCGGGCTCACCGTGGACCAGCCTCTGTTCGGATTGATCACGTCCGGGGATTTTGAGAAGAGGGGCGTGACCCCGTTCCTGCGCGCGTTCGCGAAGACGTTGGAGCAGGTTCCGACGGCTCGGGCGCTGATCGTCGGGAAAGAGACTCGGCCGGGACCGTATATCAAATCGGCGGAAGAACTCAGAATCGCCGACAAAGTGTTCTTTCGACAACCGGTTTCGGAGGTCGAACGGCTCTACCACGGCATCGATGTCTATGTGCACGCCGCCAAGTGGGAGGAGTTCGGCATGACGGTGCTGGAGGCCATGGCGTGCGGGCTTCCCGTGATCGCGGGAGCCAAAGTCGGCGCCGCGGAGCTGCTCGAGGGACCGGCGCGCGAGTTCGTCCTCGACGGGCTTTCGCCGGAAGCCCTCGCGGCGGCGATGACCCGCCTGGCCCGCGATCCCGCGCTGCGCGCGCGCCTGTCGACGAGCGGGGCGGCCGCGGCGGCTCCTTATACGCTGGCGGCCCACGGCCGCGCCGTGCTGTCGCTCTACGAGCGACTCTTAAAGAAGTAAAATCCCCGGCATGAAGCCCATGGAGTGGGCCCGGGGGGCCTTGCGCCTTCTCGGCAAGACCCTGCACGGAATCCTCCGCGGGATCGGCTGGCTTTTTCTCATCGCCGTCGTGCTCTGCGCCGGCCTGGCCACCTTCGTCTACCGGCGCTTCAGCCCCCAGGACGCGAAGCGCCTCGCGGAGGAGCAGATGACCGGCCTCCTGCACCGCGAGGTGACGATCGACAGCCTCGTGCTCAGCCCGCACGGCCTCAAGGTCCTGGGCGTCCGGGTGCGCCGCGGGAGGGCGGAAACCGAAGGGGACCTGCTGACCTGCGACTCGGCCTTGATGACCTTCAAGCTCAAGCCCCTGCTCCAGCGCCATCTCGACCTGGAGTCCGTCGTTCTCCAATCGCCGCAGATCTCGGTCTCCCGGAGCGCGGACGGGGTGTGGAGCATCGCCGACGTGTTCGGCTCCACGGCGGCGGCGCGTCCGTCGCTGCTGCCCGTCACCTTCGCGGCGGCCTCGACCGTGATCGAGGACGGGGTCGTGCGCGTGGACGACCGCCTGCGCGCCCGCCACGTCCTGCTGCGCAACGTCTCGTTGCGCGTCGACGCGTTCAATCTCGACAAGCCGTTCCCCGTCGAGGTCAGCTTCGCGAGCTCCGACACCGTCGCGGGGCGCTCGATCGCCGCGTCGGTCTCCGCCTCGGGGCGAGTCGACCTGGCGGGCCTGCGCTGGTCCAGCGCGACGGTCGTCGCCGACCGCTTCCGGGTCGAGGGCGACGATCTCGTCCTGACCGGACGCGCGTCGGCCAGCAACTTCGCCTCGCCCGTCATCGAGGCGGCGATGGACGCCCCTCCGGCCGGTCCGAACGTCTGGCGCGCCCTTTTCGGCCGGGAGGCGAACGTCACGATCCCGCCGTCGCACTGGAGCCTGAAGGCCGAGCTTCCCGCCGCCGGGATGATCGACGTCCAGAAGCTCGTCGTCGACACCCCGGCCGGCAGCGCCTCCGCCACCGGCCTGTTCGACCTCGGCGACGGCACTCCCAATCTGAGCGTCGAGGTCTCCGCGCGCGACGCGGACCTCGCGAAGATCTCGTCGTGGGCGCCGGCGCTGTCCGAGCGCGGCTTGGAGGGCAAGGCGACTTTGCGCGCCGCGATCACGGGCTGGCCCGGGCGGCTTCAGGCCCGCGACGCCGACCTGTCCCTGCGCGGCTTCGGCCTCAAGTGGGACGGGCGCCGCGTCGACGGCGCCGACATCGACGCCTCCGCCACGGAGGACTTCTCGAAGGTCAAGGCGACCGCGACCCAAGGACGCGTCTTCGCCATCGGCAACACGTTCGAGGAGATCGCCGGCGCGCTGACGCTCGACAAGCAGAACGTCACGATCGAGCGCCTGGCCTTCCGCTGGGGCGGCTCCCGCGTCAAGCTGCGCGCGCGCCTGCTGCGGCGCGCCGCTCCCGCGCCCAACGAGATCGAGCTCTCCGGCAGCGTCGACAAGATCGACTGGGACGCCGGCGCGCGCCTGTGGTCCGACATCCGGGCCGCCATCTCGACGAAGACCGCGACCGCGTCGGCGGCGGACGAGGACCAGCCCTGGCTGCGCACGTTCAAGTACTCGATCCCGCACGGCTTTCCGGACACGACCGGGCACGTGCACATCGGGGAGGTGTCGCATCCCAACTTCAACTGCAAGGACGTGGAGTTCCTCTGGTCGATCCGGGGCGTGACTCCGGCCCTCGACAAGATCAGCGGAGAGGCGCGGCTCTCGCTCGGAGCGGGCCGCGTGAACGACATCCCGGCCCTCCAAGACAGCAATAAGTTCTTGAACGTCGTGTTCCTGCCCTTCATCTTCATGCACAAGATGAACAAGCTCTCCGTGTTCAGCACCGCGACCGCCTACCCCAAGTCCCTCGACTTCTCGCGCATCGACGGGGAGTACGGCGCCTCGCGCGGCGTCGCGACGACGCGCTACTTCCACGTCGAGAGCAGCCAGCTCGTCGCCTACGCCGAGGGCACGGCCGACTTCGGACGGGAGCTCGTGGACATGAACATCCTGACCCGCCTCGGCTCCTACGACGGCACCCTTCCCGAATGGTGGGTCGACGAAAAGGGACGGCCGGCCATCGGGTTCCGGGTGAAAGGCGACATGAACAAGCCGGACCTCGAGCCCCGCTTCAAGAAGATCGAGGAGAACGAGATCGAGCGCGACGTCGAGGCGGGCCGCGCGCGCGCGCAGAAGCGCTTCGAGAACCTGGAGAAGCTGCAGACTTTTTGACGCAGAGGAGAAACGCATGAGACTCAACAAGATGGACGTC
>DATNGC010000085.1:0-10397 GCA_035606075.1 Elusimicrobiota bacterium | reverse complement strand
GAGCGGCACGACGTTCACGTCCGCGATGGGCGCCGCTTCGTCGTGCCGGACGAACGGATTAGACACGCGGGGTCTCCAGGAGCTCGGTCAGCTCGAGCACCCAGAGGTCCGCGGTGTTGAGCCGGTGGCGGGATTCCAGCGTGAAGTAGTTGTAGAGCAGCGCCGAGAACACCGCGAGCCCGATCCCGCACGCGGTCGCGACGAGAGCTTCCGAGATGCCGGCCGCCACGACCGCGGGTCCGCCCGCGCCGGCCGCGGACAAGTCGTGGAAGGCGCGCATGATGCCGAGCACGGTGCCCATGAGGCCGATCAGCGGCGAGACGAAGCTCGCGGTGCCGAACAGGCCGACGCGGCGGTTGAGGGCCATCGACAAGCGCTGGCGATAGAGCTGAAACCCTTCGACGAGCTTCTCGGTGGAGGCGTTCTCCTTCGTCAGGAGGGAAGCCAGCGCCGCGCCCAGGATGCTCGGATCGCGGCGCGCGGCGGCCAGCGCTCCGGCCTTGTCCCCCGCCTCCAGGCGGTCGCGCACCTTCTCATACGTCGCCGAAGGCAGGCGCAGCTTGATCCAGTAGGCGAACAGACGCTCCAGCGCCTGCCCGACGACGACGAACGACAACACCAGCAGGATCGGCATGGCGATGCTGATCTGCAGCATCTCGCCGAAGCTCATGGAACCCATATGGTCGCCAGTATAACGGAGCCCCCCAAATCGCGCAATACCACGATGGGGTCAGGCCTTTAGTTAATTAAGTTATTGGACCAACAACTAAAATAACTAAAGGCCTGACCCTACTTTCCGACCAGAGCTTTATCCTGCGTCAGCGCTTCGAGGCGTTTGCGAGCGCCCTCGAACGTGGCGCTCCCCCTTTCGGAGTGCTTCATGATGTCGCCGTAGAGGGGTGCGGCTTCCCTCGGCTTGTCCTTGAGCTCGAGCATGAGGCCGAGGCGCAGGAGTCCGGCGAGTCTCGCCGGATCGTCCTTCGGCGAGACGCCTTTGAGCAGCTCGTAGGCCTGTTGGGCGCGCGTGGTGAGCTTCAACTTTTCGCGCAGGCGGCCCAAGGCGTAAAGCGCTTTGGCGTGCTCGGCAGGACCGGTCGCGCGCTCATAATCTTTGGCGGCGGCTTCGTCGTCGCGGCGCTCCTCCCGCAGATGCGCGGCTTCCCACCACGCCCAAGAGGTCTTGGCGTGGCCCGGGAATTTCCCGGCGAAGGTCTCCCAGGCGCCCGCGGCGTTCTTGCCGGACTTGGCCAAGGCCAGCGCGCGGTTGTAAGCGGCGTCGGCGGCCTCGGCGTCGCTGCCCTTCACGCGCCCGTAGGCCGCGGCGGCTCCCTCCGCGTCGCCGGACTCATAAAGGAGAGCGCCGAGCCGCATGGCGGCTTCCTTCTGGCGCGGGTCCTTGGGATGGTTCATCAGGAACTTGCGGTAGGCGTCCGCGGCGTCCGCCGTATTGCCCAACCGCCGCAGGGCCTCGGCGCGGAAGAAGCGCGCCTCGGCGGTGCGCGGCGAGCGGGGATCGGCCTCGATCTGCTTGCGGAACAGGCCCTCGGCGGCGGCCCAGTCGCCGCGCTTGTAGGCGTCGGCCGCGAGACCCCAGCGGATCGAGGCGACGAGCGGATGGTTGGGCAGCTTGGCTGCGAGCTCGGCCAGCTCGGGGTCTGAGCGGTCCGACGACCACAGCGACACGAGCAGGAGCCCCTCGACCTCCTTTGTCTTGGGGTCCTCCGCCGCCGCGTCCTTCAGATAGCGGCGATACAGGGGGATGGCGTCGTTCCAGCGTTTGGCGTTGTAGTGCACCTGCGCCATGAGCAGCAGGGCCTCGCGGTCGGCGTCCTTGGCCTCGGAGGTCTTGCCCATCTGCTTGTAGTTCGACAGCGCCTCGCTCGTGCGGCCGAGCTCGGTGTCGAGCTGGCCCAGCTGAAGATGAGCGTCGGAGGCGTAAGCGGAATCCGGGGCGTGGTCGAGCAGGGACTCGAAGGACGCTACGGCCTCCTCCGGGCGGCCGAGCCGCTTGAGCGCGAGGCCGCGCTCGTAGAAGGCTTGGGCAAAAAGCGGGCTCGTCGGGAAGCGCCGAGTGAAATCGAGATAAGCCTTGGCCGCGTCGTCGAGGCGCTTGGCGCGCGCGAGCGCGGTCGCCCCCGCGAGGGCGAGCGTGTCGCTCAGGCCGTCGAGCCTCCAGCGCTGGGCCTCCTCCCCGGCGCGCTTGAGCGCGTCGCGCGCGCGGTCGGGCTTGCCATGGCGCTCCCAGTCGGCGGCGATGGCGGCGAGAGCATAGGCGCGCACGGGCGACTTCTGATCCGACGCGGAGATGCCGCGGTACAGCTCGGCGGCCTCGTCGCGGCGGCCCATGCGCTCGAGGGCGCCGGCGCGCCAGATCTGGGCGACCGCGATCCAATGGTCGGCGGCGGAGGCGGGATCGACCGAGGGCACGACCTTCAGGATGTCGGCGTCGCGGCCGAGCGCGGTGAGCGCGCCGCCGATCAGGTGAATGGCGCGCGAGCGCAGGCGCGGGGCGCGGCCGTCTTTCAGGAGCGGGAGCAAGAGTTTGAGCGCGCGCTCGGGCTCGTTGCGCCGCAAATGCATGCCGGCGGCGGCCAATCCGACTTCGAAGCGCTCGGGGCGGTCGGGATAGCGGCGTAAAAAGTCATAGGCGTCGCCGAGGCCCTGGTCGTCGGCGCCGGCGTCGACGGCGCCGCGCAGCCGGGCGAGAGCGTCCTCGGCCGACGTGGACGGCATGGCGGGAACATACGGCGAGTCGGGGGCGGCGAACGAGGACGGCAGGTCGTTGCCGGGAATGGCGGCGAGCATCTGCTGGCCTTTGAGAGCCCAGTCGGTCTGGGGATAGCGCTGGACGAGGATCTGCAGGAGCCTTCGGGCCTCGACGTAGTCGCCGGAGCGCAGGGAGATCTCGGCGGTGCGGTACAGGTCGAGCGCGGCGACCTCTCCACCGCGTCCGCTTTTTACGTCGGCGTCGATGGACTTGCGGTAGGTCTGCTTGGCGCCGGCGTCGTCGCCGCGCTCCATCTTGAGCTCGCCGAGCACGGCTTGGCCCTCGCTGGTCAGGGCGTCGTAGCCGTCGGCGCGCACGTCGTCCTTTCCGCCATTGGCGGAGAAGGCCGGGGCGGCCAGGGCGCAAAGAAGGACGGCGCGCGAAAGAGCGCGTCTCACGTCGGAAGTGTAGAGCCCGGCCGAGGGTCTGTCAATGACCGGGCCGCGTCGCTACTTCGGGCTACCGGACGGTGAGGCGGGGATGGGCGAGGGCGTGGTCGAAGATCGCGTCCTCGACGGCCGAGATGCCTTGGGCGAGCTGGTCCGCGGCGAAGGCGAGCTGGGCGGCGGCGCCGGCCGGCGGAAGAGGGAGCGGGGCTGGCCCTACAGGCGCCGCGACGTGGGCGACGTCGTGGCCTCCATCGAGAAAGCTCCAGTCCAGGTGATAGGTGTCGTGGGCGGGCTGAGGAACGGGGACGGCCGGCTGGGCGGGCAGCTCGACGGCCTGGTGGTTCCAGGCTCCGGGCAGCGCTCGGGGCATGTTCACCGGCAGCGACGGCGAGGGCAGAGCGGGCGCGGGCAGCAGCGGCGACGGGGTCACGGACGGGAACGAGATCGCAGCCGGGGCCGAGCCGGTGATCGGCAGGACCGTCAGGGTCGGGATCTTGGTCGGGACGAAGGCGGCGAAAGATGGGGTCGCGAGGGCGAGAGCGGCGAGGACGTTCATCGGGTTGATGCGGTTCATAATGTTCACCTTGAGGGTGACATCATGATACCGCGGGGGAAAACCTCGACGTGAGGAGCCGGGTCAACGCCGCGGCTTGACTCGCATCAATGGGCCTTTCGGTCCCTCGAATTGCCGCCTTTCACGCCGGGGAGTGAGATCATCGGGGAATCCGGAGGGTGTCCGACTATATTGGTATCCATGGTTTGGTTACTACCCAGTCCGAGACCTTCCAGGCCGCTCCGAGGGTGCAGCAGGATGCCCCCGAGCATGGCCCAGACTAGAATCAATATACCCCCCAAACAACAGCCGAGTCCGATCTTTCGGTCGACCCGCCATCGCTCCAGAAGTAGACCATAAATGATCCACGCACCGAGCAGTACGAGATAGACTCCGATGACGCCGATCGGGTCGCTCAATTGAGCGAGAAGTTTGCCGAAGAGAAACGCCGCCGGCAATGTGGGCAGCTCCAACAAGGCGACGAGGATCAGCAGCGGAGGGTGTAGGTGGCGGAAGCTCCAAAAGGCGAACAGAATGAAGATGACGGAGTGGTAAATCGAAAAGATCCACGGAAGCCGAGGCAGTTCATGCGATATGCCCCGCGAATAGGCTTTCAGGCGGTCGAGCAAACGTACACCTCGAGGGGCTCTGATTCGCCTCTTTCAATTGTCCCGATCGCCGAAAGTGGTCGCGCGGAGACGACGGCGCGAGCCGTGTGCTGGGAAAGGCGGATGTGGGAGCCGGGCTCGGCTTTCATCTTTGCGAGACGATCGAGAACGGCCATCGCCTTGCCGGCGATCGGGAATTGCCGCAGCGGTCCCATGAAATCTCCGCCGAGTTCGCCTGTGCCCAGGAATACTTGAATCGGAACGGCCGAAAATTCCGATTGAGCGACCTGACGAGAAATTTCGACGGCCGCATCGAAGGCGGACTGCGCATGGCCGTTCGCCGCCCAAAATGCGAGCTGAGAGCCTCCTGCAGCCGAGAGGATGTTCCCGCCCCCGGCCTCAATCGTGGTCGTCAGCAGCAGTTGAAGCGCGCGGAGCTGCTTGAGCGCGTCCAAGGCGTCGAGGCGATCGAAATATGCGGACGCTCCGCGCGTCTCGGTTCTCAGCGCCGTGCCTTCACCTTGGAATGGCTTCATTACTGTCGACTAATGAGTGGATTTGTACGGCGGCTCGACCGCCGTCATTTCTTGATGTCGCCGTGTGTGTTGGCGCGCGTAGGCCTGGATCGAGCAGTCGCTCCGATTCCCGAGCCAGTACAAGCCGTTGCCGGCGGCGACGAGGGTGCCCGACGCGGCGAAGGTCGCCGGGCCCATCATGGAGTAGGCGATGAGGCAGGAACGGACGTCGCTATGATCGCAATTGATCTCCGCCGGAGCGACGTCCAGGGTCAGTGGATTGCGGTAAACCGCGCAGGTTGGGCCATCGAAATCTTCGGATTTCTTTGGATAGAAGGCACAGGCCGAGCTCAGAAACACGGCGGCGAATGCCAAAATCGAGTGAAGTCTCCCCGTTTTCATGTTGGAAGCCTGGCGCTCCGTGAATCCGACCCTAACTTGCCGTGAAAGAGAGAGGACCGACGTTTGAGATCCTCCAGTTCGCGTCGAAGTCGACCGACCACGTCGCATGTTCGAACCCTTGGCCGGTCGTTACGAATCGCAGCCGATGACAGTCGCCGGGCAACTCCTTAGATCCGTGAATAAAGCTGTCCCACTCTGTCTGATCCACCGTTGGACCATCGTTTCCGCACATCGCCCAAACCAAGTTTCCGCGAGGCCACGGCATGTCTTTGATCGCCATCCCTATCTTCAGCGCCGCGTGGTCTTGCTCCCCCCTATTGTGGACCTCGCGGACCTCATGCCAGAACCAGAGCGCGCCGAGAATGATGACCGCAAGACCGATTCGATCGCCGAGTCTCATTTGAGCGGGTTAATAGGGAATCAGCTCGTGAAGTGGAACGTCACGCGGCCCCAAACGTTCGCGCCGTTCGCGTTCGCGGCGGCCTGGAAAATCCATTGGCGGATGGCCTGAAGCGCGAGCGAATCGATCTCAGGGAAGCCGGAGGTCTTCTGGACGACTGCCCCCGGCTTCACGTGTCCGTTGGGCAGGACCTGGAATCGCACCGTGACGGTGAGGTCGAGGCCGCGGGTTCCCACCCAATCCGGGCTCACGGGGATCGTGCGGCGCAGCAGGCGGCGATTGCCGACGGGGCCGTCGACGGAGTAGGAGACTCCGTTGCCGTCAGGCCCGGTCCCCCCGCCCGTCGCCTTCGCGTCGAGCACGTCCGAGCCGCCGGAGCCCGCGGCGTCGCCCGGATCGGGAGACTCGGCCGTGTCGGCGAGCGCGGCGGCGGCGCCCGCCCTGCGCTGGCCCGCGAGAGCCGCGCCCTCGTCATGGGTCACGTCCATCTCGCCGTCCGAGTCGGCGGGCGAGCCGGCCGCGAGCGCGGCGGCGGCGCCGGCCTTGTTGCTCGCGCCTTTGATCTTGGCGTGAGCCGTGCTCGGCTGCGCCGTGTCGGCGTCCTGCGCCAGCGCCTCATCGGGATCGTTCATCGTGGCGAGCTGCTGGGAGAGCTCGGCCTTCTTGCGCGCCTTGGCGGCTTTCGCCTCCGCGAGCGCCTGAGCGCGCTGACGGGCGGCTTCCGCGCGGGCCGCGGCCGCGGCGCGAGCTTCCTCGGCCCTGCGCGCCTTCTCGGCGGCGATCGCGGCGGCTTTCTCGCGCGCGGCCTCCGCCGCGACGCGCTTCGCCTCGGCCCGCTGCTCGGCCGCGAGCCGTGCTTCCTCGGCCCGCTTCTGCGCCGCCAGCGCGGCGGCCGCCGCCGCCGCGGCCTTAACCTGCCTCTGGTGCTCGACCTTCGCCCGCCGCGCGATCGAGGCCGCCATGACGGCCTTCGCGTCGACCGCCTTGGGCTTGGGCGCGGTCCGCACGGCTTTGGCGACGACGGCCTTTTTCTTGGGATGAGCCTTGGACAGAGTCGCGCCGTGCTTGACGCGCGTCGACTTCACCGCCGCGGGCTTGGGCTTGGGCGCCGGCTTCGGCGGCGCGTCCTGCGCTCCCGCCTTGATCTTCTCGGGCTTGAGCTCGCCCGGCCCTTTGTGCGGCGCCGGCTCGGCGTGACCGAGCCCGACGACGGGCGGCGCCGCGAGATTCACGGCCGGCGCCGGCGGAGGCGGCGGCGCGGCGACGAACTCGATGGGGACCGTCGGTTCCGGGGCCCGGCCCCCGCCCCAGCGCATCGTCGGGTTCATCGTGAGCAGGACTCCGTAGGCGATCGTGGCGACGAGGTAGAACGGCGCCTCGTAAACCCAATCCGGCTCGAGCTCGTCTTCCCACGCCATCGTCGAAGGATAGCCTCCGTTCCTCGGGCGCGCAAGGCCGCTCATTGCTATAATATTGAACATGGCCTCCCCCGAGACCCGCCACCTGTCGATCCTCCTGACCGACATCAAGGGCTTCACCGACAAGACCTCGCACAAGACCCGCGCGGACATCCAGGCCATGCTCGACGAGCACCGCGCCATCGTCCTCCCCATTCTTGAAGGAGCCGGCGGCCGCCTGATCAAGACCATCGGCGACGCGTTCCTGATGACGTACGACAGCCCCACCAACGCCGTCCTGGCGGGCGTCGCCGTGCAGGAAGCGCTGGCCAAGCGCAACGAGGGCAAGTCCCCCGACGACCGCCTCGAGATCCGCATCGCCATCAACGCCGGCGAGGTCAACCTCGCCGAGGGCGACGTGTTCGGCGAGCCCGTCAACATCACCGCCCGCATCGAAGGCATCGCCGAGGCCGGCCAGGTCTACTTCACCGAGGCCGTCTACCTCGCCATGAACAAGGCCGAGGTCCCCTCCAGCGAGATCGGCCTCATGCAGCTCAAGGGCATCCCCGAGAAGATCCGCGTCTACAAGGTCCGCCGCGAGGAGCCCGTCGGCGCGACGTCGGCGAAGGCGGAAGAGCGGCGCGGCCTGCTCAAGTTCCTTCCGCCTCTCGCGGAAGGTCCGGCCGCGTTCGGCCCGGGCGTCAAGGCCATCCCCGCCGGCGCCGCGACCTCGCGCCTGCCCTCGAGCTGGCGCCGCGCCGCGGCCCTGTGCATCGACGGCATCCTCTGCTCGATGATCCTGGGCTTCTTCGTCGGCTCGCGCCATTCCCGCAAGCTCCACATCAGCAAGAAGCTGGCGTCCGTGCCGACCGTCGACGTCGACGACAAGGGCATGAAGATCAACGGCCCCGACACCAAGCTCGCCTTCGACGACAGCGGCATCCACGGCCAGGCCGGGGACACGAACATCGCCATCGACGAGCACGGCATCCATGTCGACCCGAAGGCCAAGCCGCAGAAAGTCGTCTATCAGAACCCGAAGAGCGGCGTGAAGGTCAGCGTCGACGACGACGGCGACAAGGACGCGGACGAGGACGACGGCGGCTCGTTCGCGCGCCGCTTCATGAGCGGCCGCTGGGACTTCGCCATCGTCTGGTTCGTGTACAGCCTCGTCTTCTTGAAATGGCTCAGCGCCTCGCCGGGCAAGCAGCTGCTCAAGCTCAAGGTGGTCTCGGTGAACGGCCAGCCCGTCGACAAGCGCCAGCGCATGCTGCGCGCGGGCTTCTCGCTGATCTCGGGCTACGCGATGTTCCTGGGCTACCTCTGGGCGCTGTGGGAGCCGCAGCGCCGCACCTGGCACGACCTCGTCGCCGGCACTCGAGTCGTTCCCGCGGAATAATGACACGCCTCTCGTTCGCGTTCTCGCTCATCGCCGTTTTTCTTCCTTTGAAAGCCGTCGCCGGCCCCCCCGCCGCGTCCTCCGTCGTCTCGGCGCTTCCCGCCGCCAATTCTCACGAAGCTGACGCCGCCGGCGCCAACACCGGCAACGCCTCCGACGTGACCGTCGCCGCTCCCGGGCTGCTCTCGGCGCTGGACTTGGCCAATCAGGCCGGCAAGAACAAGGTCGCGCTGAACATGATGTGGATGCTGCTGACCGGCTTCATGGTCATGTTCATGTCCGCCGGCTTCGCGCTGGTCGAGACCGGCTTCACGCGCGCCAAGAACGCCTGCCATACCATGAGCATGAACCTGCTCATCTATCCCGTGGCCGTGATCGCCTTCTACTACGTCGGCTTCGGGATCATGTTCGGCGGGCTCGGCCCGCTCGCGACGCTCGGCGGCTACGCGGGCTTGAACCATGAGGCGGGCATCACCCTGTTCGGCAAGACCTTCGGCCTGGCCGGCTGGCACGGCTTCGGCCTCGGCCGTTCCTACGACGTCGGCCTGTTCACGCTGTTCCTGTTCCAGCTCGTGTTCATGGACGCCGCCGTCACCATCCCGACCGGCGCGATGGCCGAGCGCTGGAAGTTCTCGTCCTTCTTCGCCTACGGCTGGTTCATCGCCGCGTTCGTCTACCCGCTGTACGGCAACTGGGTCTGGGGCGGCGGCTGGCTCTCGGCGCTCGGCACGAACTTCCACCTCGGCCACGGCCACGTGGACTTCGCGGGCTCCTCCGTCGTGCACATGACGGGCGGCGTGATGGCCTTGGTCGGCGCCTGGCTGCTGGGGCCGCGCGTGGGCAAGTACGACGAGGACGGCAACCCCAACGTGATCCCGGGCCACAACATCCCGATGGCCGTGCTCGGCACCTTCGTGCTGGCCTTCGGCTGGTTCGGCTTCAACCCGGGCTCGACGCTCGCGGGCACCGACCTGCGCATCGCCATCGTCGCGGTCAACACCTTGCTCGCCTCGGCCTCGGGCGCCGTCGTCGCGACTTTGTGGATGTGGCTCGTGCGCAGCAACAAGCCCGATCCGGGCATGATGTGCAACGGCATGCTCGCGGGCCTGGTCGCGATCACCGCGCCGTGCGCCTACGTCGGCCCCGGCAGCGCGCTGCTGATCGGCTTGGTCTCCGGCGTCCTGGTCGTCGAGGCGGCGTTCTTCGTCGAGCGCACGCTCAAGATCGACGATCCCGTCGGCGCCATCGCGGTGCACGGCGCCAACGGCTTGTGGGGGTGTCTCGCGCTGGGCTTGTTCGCCGACGGCACCTACGGCGACGGCTTGAACGGCGTGGCGGGCGGCGTGAAGGGTCTTCTCTATGGCGACGGCGGCCAGCTCGCGGCGCAGTTCATCGGCGTCGCGACTGATTTTATTTTCATCGGTCTGGCGTCCCTCGTCATCTTCAAGGCGCTCGATTTGCTTATTGGCAACCGCGTCGATCGCGAGACCGAGATCAAGGGCTTGGACATCCCCGAGATGGGCATCGAGGCCTACCCCGGCTTCGACACGTGGCTCACCGAGTTCGGCCTGGTCAATCCGGCCGACGGCCAGAGCGACGAGCAGAAGGAAGCGGCCGTGGCGGGAGACAAGGCATGAAGCTCATCGTCGCGCTGATCCAGCCGCACATGCTCCCGGACGTGAAGAAGGCGCTCGACGAGGCGACCGTGCACAAGATGACCGTCTCCAACGCGCTCGGCGCGGGCGAGCAGGCGGGCTTCTCCGAGACCTACCGCGGCGTCAAGCACACGACGAACCTGCTCAAGAAGGTCCGCATCGAGATCGCCGTCAACGAGAACTTCGTGAAGCCGACCGTCGACGCGATCATCAAGGGCGCGCGCACGGGCAAGATCGGCGACGGCAAGATCTTCATCCTCGACCTGCCCGAGGTCATCCGCATCCGCACCGGCGAGAGCGGGTCGGACGCGA
>DATNGC010000084.1:0-26462 GCA_035606075.1 Elusimicrobiota bacterium | reverse complement strand
CTTGACCGCGGCGAGCTCCGCCTGCAGGCCGCCGGCGTTCGCCGCGAGGTCCTTGATGCGGGCCGCGACCTCCGCGGGCGACTTCTTCCACAGGTTCTCGTCGAACTCGATCTTGGCGTTGGGGCGCGCCTCGGCGGCGCTCACCACCGCCTGCGCGGGCGCCTTGACGCCGTCCGCGCCGCCCTCGGCGCCGGCGAGGCTCTTCACGCCGAGCGTCCAGCTCATGATCGTATCGGAGATGTTGAAGTGGACGGCGGACTCGAACTTATAAAGGAGCACGCTGCCCCACGTGATCGCGCCGCCGAACGGGATCGAGCTCTGCCCCTTCGGCCGCTCCACCGCGGCGCCGATCATCTCGACGACGCCCGCGTTCTGCCCGCCGAGCTTGTGCGACGCCTTGAAGCCGGGGTCGACCACGTTGTCGATCTGGCCCGCGTAGGTCATGATGCCCGCGATCTCGGCGCCGACGGTGGTCAGGCCGGCGAAGGACTTGAGGTTGGAGCGCCAGAAGTCCCACGTCAGCGCCGTGCCGCCGATCGCGCGCGCGTACTCGCCGGCCGTGAGGCGCGTCTGCGGGTGCTTGTCGCGCTCCTGAGCGATGCGCTCGCGGGCGGCGTTCGGGAAGGTCAGCAGCGTCGACAGGATCATCGTGTTGAGCAGGGGGCCGAGCACGAGGTCCTTGGCCAGCGCGCCGAGCGCGGCGGCGACGACGGGCGCGAAGAAGTGGCCGACGAACGGGATCGCGGCCGCCATGACGGGGAGCCCGTTGTGCGCGTAGACGATGCCGGGGCCCAGCAGCGGGATCGAGGTCAGCGCGAAAGACAGCGGCAGCGCCGGGGCGAAGGCGCCGAGCAGGCCCATCGCGACCGCGCTCATGACCGCCAGCGTCAGGCGGCGCACGACGAACGTGGCCAAAGGCTTCGCCAGCGGCGTGAGGAACCAGCGCTCGGCCTGGCGATACCACGTCTGCGCGCGCAGTCCCCCGAGCATCCCCGAGCCCTTAAAGCCCTGCTGGCGCATCGAGGCCTCGAGCCATTGCCGCGCCATGTCCTTCTCCTTCGAGAGGCTCAGGAAGTCCTCGGTCGAGTGGAAGAACTCGAAGGAGACGGCCTGCCGGAAGTAGCCGAACAGGAACATGTCGAACAGGTGGTACGGGAAGCGGATCAGGGCGCCGATGAGATGCTTGTGCAGCTCGGAGGCCCGCAGCAAGGTCCCCTTCCAGCCCGCGGGGTACTCCTTGTTGGCGAGTTGACGGAAGCTCGACCAGCCCTCGTACTTCTTCGAGTCGAAGCGCTTGAACTGATTGCGGTTGGCCTCCTGAAGGCGGTCGAAGACCGCCAGCCACGCCTCGCGGGAGCTGGTCTCGTCCAGGCGGAACTTCGACGCCATCTTGAGGATCTCGTCCTTGGGGATGCCGAACTGGCCCGAGATCTGCGCGATGACGCGCGGCACGTCGGCGTTCGCGGGCAGGCGGCCCAGCGCCGCGTCGCGGCGCACGCCGCGCACTGAGCGGAAGCCGAGGAAGTCCTCGTAGACGTACTTCGTCGGGATCGCGGGCGCCGGCGCCGGAGCCGGGGCGGGCTTGGTCTCGGCCGGAGGCGCCGGCGGCGCGGGGGTCTCGGGCGGGACCGTCGCGGGCGGCGCGGGGACCTCCGCCGGCGGGCCGCGCTCGTCCGGGATCGCGGGCTCGGGCGCGGGCGCGGCGACCTCCGCGGCCGACTCGACCTCGGTGCCGCGGCCGCGCGAGTCGAGGAACGACCACGCGGCCGGGCTCCGGGCGGCGGTGAGCTCGGCGCGAACGGGGACGAGGCCGGGCTTGGCCTTCTTGAGCGTCGCGTAGACCTGCGCCACGGGCGCGGCCGCGGCGAGAGCGGCGTCGTCGAGCGTGCGCGCGGGCCGCGCGCGCGGCGACAGGCGGCGGGTCTGGATGCGCTTGGTCCAGACGGTCAGCTCCGCGCGCTTCTTGCCGGAGCGGAAGATGAACATCCAGTGCGCGTGCGGCTCGTCGAGATTGATCGCGACGCGCACGAGGCGGGCGTCGGGCGCGATCCGGCGGGCGCGCGCCTCGGCGTCGGCTTTCAGCGCGAGCAGCGACGCGCCGTCGGCGCCGCGGGCGTCCTCGGGCAGGTTCGCGAAGCTCGGCGGATTTTTGGCGGACGCGTCCAGCTTCAGCGGCGCCGCGGGAAGACGGGCCTTGCCGTCCGCCCCGACCGAGACGGCGCGGCCGTCGGCGTCGACGAAGCGATAAGAAGCGGGGCCGTTCCACGCCGGGTCGACCTCGACGCGCGCGGGCCGGAACGCCGGCGCGGCCTTCTCCATCGCGGCGTGCGCGCGCTCGAGCGAGCCCATCGCCGCCAAGCGCGTCTCGTGCAGCGTCGGGGCCTTGGCCGGGCGGAAGCCCAGGGGCCGCACCGCGACGCGCTTCGTCCAGACCGTCAGCTCCTGCCGCTTCTTGTCGGAGCGGAAGACGAAGATCCAATGCGAGCGCGGGTCCTGCAGATTGATCGCGACGCCGACCAGCCGCGCGTCGGGCGCGAGGCGGCGGGCGCGCTCCTGGGCCTCGGCCTTCGCTTTGACCAAGGCGGCGGAGTCGGCCTCGCGGGCCTCGGCGGGCAGGCGCGTCCAGTTCCCCGGCAAGGCGGGCTCGACGGCCTCCGCGGCGGGCGCCTCGGGAGCCGGCGTCTCGACGGCGGGCGCCGCGGGGCTCACGGGGCGGACGGCGGCGGCATCGGGCGCCTTGATCGTCACGCCGCGCGCGTCGACGAACAGGGCGCTGAAGCCGCCCTTGGCGCGAGGCACGACGTCGGCCCGCACGGGCTTGAAGCCGGGGTGCTCTTCCTTGATCGCGGCGAGCGCCCGGTCGAGATCGGCGGAGGCGAGCGCCTCCTGGCGCAGCATGACGGGCTTCTCGCCGCCGGCCTTGCGGCTCTCGACGCCGTTGGGACCGGCGGTCAGGATGAGCTTCTTCGCCGGAGCGTGGTAGCCGAAGGTCCAGCGCGGCGCCGCGCCGCGAAGGTCGGCGGAGGCGCGGATCAGGCGCAGATGCTCGGCGCGGCCCTTGAGCGAGGCCCGCGCGCGGCTCTCGGCGCCGGCGAGGCCCGCCAGGCGGCCCGCGGGAGCCAGAGACGGGCGCGACGCGGCCGCGCTCTCGCCGCCGGGCAGGACCGCGTCGTCGGCTTCCGCCCGGGACCCCGCGGCGTCCTCGCCGAAGGGCACGCCCGCCCGCGCCTTGTCGGCCGCGGCTCCTCCTTTCGCGGGCGAGGCCCCGTCCCGGGACGGGCCGTCCGCCGGCGCGGCCGCGCGGCCTAAGGCGCCGGTGAGCCAGCTCCCGACGCGCTCGAGCGGCCCTTCGGCGGGCGCGGCGAGCGCGGGCACGGCCGCGGCCGCGGCCGGCGCGGGCGCGAGGGAGACGGCGGGAGCGGCAAACAGGCTCGGCGCCGCGGCGGCGGCCTGCGGAAGCGCGTGGCCGCCCAGGACGAGCGGCGCGGCCGACGGGGCGGGCGACGGCGCCGAGAGCGCGGGAGCGCCCATCGGCGACAGCGCGGGCGAGAACAACGACGGAGCCAGCGCGAGCGGCTGGACCTTCGAGACGCCGCCCTCGGCGGCGCCGGCCTCGGACGCGCCGATGTGGAGGTCAGCGGCGAGAGCGGGCGTGCCGGGACCGAATGAAGACAGGAAGACGGCGGCCGAGAGGAAGGCCGCCATCGCTCGAGAGGGCCACCCGTGCTGCGGGTGAGGGCTCATTCCCTAGAGCATACATCGAGTTCCGATGGATGTCACCCCCCTCCGGGGACCTATTTTCGGAGGGGAAATGGCCCACGGCCCTTTGGGTAAAAAGACCCGCAGGTGCCAGGCTTTAATTCATTGAGACGGGGCTTTCCTCGAGGTTCCGGATGAGCTGACTGATGGCGCTGGGAGTGCGCTGGAACAGGCGGGCGAGCTCGGAAACCCCCATCCGGGTCTCCTTCCAGACGCGATGGATGGCCTCGCGGCGCACGGCGGACACCTCGCGCCACTGGACGCGTCCCAGGATCTTCTCCTCGGTCATCCCGTGGCGGGCGGACACCTCGGCGATGATCCTGCGGGCGGCCTCGACCGGCACCGGCCGGGCGATGGCCGGGGCGTCGCGGTGCGCGGCCAGCTTGTTCAGGAAGGCCTCGCCGCCGATCGCGACGCCGCCCACCACCGGCAGGACCTCTTCGCCGGCGCCCTTCATGCGGTCCTTGATGTACTGGAGGTAGCGGACCGACTGCTTGAGGCGGGTCCCGCCGAACTTGCGCAGGACGAGGTCGGAGTCGATCAGGGGCTCCTTGAGCTCCGCCTCGACGTAGGCGGCGCAGGAGGTCCACTGGTAGCGCCACGGCTTGTCCTTCAGGGCGTCGCGCACGCAGGCCAGGTGGACGTAGCGGGTCATCTCGGCCAGGTGCGTCTCCTTGTCCACGAGCCAGGCCTTGTAGCGGCCCTGGAAGACGTGGCCGACGGTGTTGTGGGCGCCGTTGAAGTACTTGGTGTACTGGGTGTTGAAGCCCTGCATGACGGCCGCGAGGTTGGCCTGGCCGGTCTCGATCAGCAGGTCGACGTGGTTGGCCATGAGGCTGTAGGCGTAGACCTTAAGGCCGAAGCGCTCCTTGTAGGAACGGAGCAAAGAGAGGAACTGGCGGCGGTCCTGATTCGAGAGAAAGAGGTCCTGCCGATTATTGCCCTGCAGCACGACGAGATAACAAGCGCCGGCGAACTGGATTCGTTTTGGTCGTCCCATGGTGAAGCGATTCTACCACAGAATCGGGCCGGAGTGCCAGGCTTTTAATGATTAGGAGGTGCTCTCGACGCGGCGCCGCAGGTCGGCGATGCCCTCGGTCTCGCCGATCAGGACGAGCCGATCCCCGGCCGCGAGCGCGCGCGCGACGGGCGGGTTGATCTCGTAGCGGTCCGTGCCCGCGGCCACGACCGCGACCACGAGCGGCGCGCCGCCCTGCGAGCCTTTCACTTCCGAAAGCTCGCGGCCGACGAGCGCGGAGCCCGCGGGGACGAGGACTTCGTCGAAGCGCACGTGCGTGCCCTTCTCGCGCAGCATGGAATCCAGGAAGCCGACGGTGGCCGGACGGATCATCTCCGAGGCGAGGCGAAGGCCGCCGATGAACTCGGGATCGACGACGCCGTCCGCGCCGCTGCGCAGGAGCTTCTCGCGCACGCCGAGCGACTTCTGGCAGGCGAGCACGCGCGCCTTGGGGTTGATGCCCTTGGCGCTGAGCACGACGAACGCGTTGTCCTGGTCGGTGGCGAGCACGGCGAAGACGCCGGACGCGCGCTCGACTCCCGCGCGGCGCAGGACCTCGTCCTCGGTGCCGTCGCCGACGACGTGGAGGAACTCCGCGCCGAGCCTCTCCGCGAGCTTGTCGATCGTCGCCTGCTCGAGGTCGACGACGACGAAGGCGCGGCCGGTCTTGCGGAGCTCGGCGCAAATTACGCCGCCGGTATGTCCCGCTCCGCAAACCACATAGTGCCCCGACAGCGCGTCGATCTTCTTGTCCATGCGTCTCCTCCGCAAAGCGTCCGACAGGTCGCCCTCGATGATGACGGCCGCGATCGTCGAGATCCCGTACGTGAACGCGCCGATGCCGCCCAGGATCAGCAGCATCGTGAACGCCCGGCCCGCCGTCGAGAGGGGATGCGTCTCGCCGTAGCCGACGGTGCCGACGGTGATCACCGTCATGTACAGCGCGTCGAACAGGGACCAGCCCTCGATCAGCTTGTAGCCGAGAGTGCCGGCCGCCAGGCAGCCCGCGAGGATGGCCGCCACGCCGAGCAGGCGGTCCCGCGTGCGCGAGAGTTCTTCCACCGCCAGATTCTACTCAACTATCCCGGATCGTTGGAGATCGCGTTTCCGCCCGTTCCGCTCGCTCCGGAGCGAGTTCTAGCGCATGCCCTCGAGACCAGGGTACTTGCCGCCGGTCTTGAGCTGGTCGGTCAGCACCGACGAGGAGCGCAGCTGGTTCTCCTCGACCTCGCCCTGCTGGATCTCGAGGTTCTTCTTGACCGCGTCCTGGTACTGCTCGGCCAGGAGCGCGCCGTCGGCCGTGCCGTCGGCGGCGCGCTGGCGGACGTAGTCGTGGAACATGGCCCAGTCGGCCTTCCCGCCGCGCGCCTTTTCGAAGGCCGCGAACTGAGGGTCGTTGCGCAGGCCCGCGAAGAACGGGTCGCTGGCGATCATGTCGCGGAACACGCGCTCGCCTTGGACCGACTGGACGTCCATGACCAGCGAGAAGTCGCGATGCGCGCCCGGCAGGACGCGGCCCACGTCGATGCGGCCCTCGGCCTGCAGCAGGTGGACCTGGGACATCTTCTGAGGGTCGACGATCAGCATCTCGAAGCTGGTGTAGCCGCGGAAGGCCTTGGGGTCGAGGCTGCCGCGCTCGCCCTTGAAGTTCAGGTCCAAGCCGCGGCCGCCGACGCGCGTGTCGAGGATCAGCACGCGGGCCTGCCCGTCGTTGAGCGCGTCGAGGTTCATCTGCTCGGCCACCTTCGCCTCGGGCACGTTGTTGCGCAGGTACTCCGTGTCCGAGAACACCATGGAGATCTCGTTCTCTTTGATGCCCTGCACGCGGGTCAGGTACTCGCGCACCATCTTGAGCACGCGCGTGTCGGAGACGCTGAGCACGACGAGGCCGGTGTCCTTCTGGTTGGCGCGCAGCGTCCGCAGCCAGCTCCGGGCCGCGGCCGTCGACCGGTCGTCGGGGCCCGTGACCTCGCTGATGCGCACGACCGCGTCGTCCTTGCCCGCGAGCTTGGCCTCCTTGAGATACGCGTCGACCGCCGGCTTGGCGTCGGCGGGGACCGCGTCGCCGCGGCGCACGACCACGTTGTCGGCGTCGCCCTGGCTCTCGCGCAGGGCCGTCAGCCAGTCGCGCGTCTCCGCCAGATGGGGATCGGCGAAATCGGCGAGCTTGATCACGCGCGTCTCGGTCACCGGGCCGCCGAGCTTCTTCTCGATCGCCTCGCGCACCGGCTGAGGGGCGTCCGCCAGCATCTCGGGCTCGAGGATCGCCTTCCCGCGGCTCGCGTTGACGTGCGCCAGCGCCTCGCCGATTCGGCCGAAGCGGCTGGTCGGGCCCGAGACGACGTCCATCGCGACGTCTGCGGCGTGCGGCAGGCCCTCGAGCCAGTCGCGCGCCGCGCCCGAGTCCAGGTCGGCGAACTGCGACAGCCTCAGGACGTCCCCCTCCGCGAGCGATCGCCCGAGCTTGCCCTCGACGGCCTCGCGCGCCTCGGGAGCCAGGCCGTCGAGCGCGCCCACGACCACGCGGTCGGGGTCCTGCGGAGGCTTGGAGCCCTCGCCCGCGATGCGGATCGTGTTCTTCTCGAAGTGCTCGCGCAGCTTCTCGCCGGCCGTGCCCGAGAAGGAGATGAAGCGCGCCTTCTTGTCGGTGGTCACGTCCTTGATCGTGCTGATGGACTGGTTCGTGTAAGGCAAGGTCAAGTCGACGCCGTACTCCAGCTCCCAGAAGCGGCGCGTCTCGTTGTCCATCGACTCGAACCACTGGCCGTTGTGGACCACGTTGATGCGGCCCGTGCGGCTGTCCATGCGGATGCCCGCCGGGTCCTCGCCGAAGCCGTGCAGCTGGCGCAGCAGCTCGGTGCGCACCCACGAGCTGCGGCCCGTGCGGCCCGGCCACAGCAGCGACGACGACAGGCTCCAGAACAGGTTGTCGCGCTGGTGGGCGGGCAACGTGGGGTCCGACAGCAGCGCCTTGAGCATCTTGGCCGCGTGCAGGCGCGTCAGGCCGACCTGGTCGAGCGGCACGTCGACGTCGCGGCCCGTGAAGACCTCGTAGGCCAGCTTCGCGACCTTCAGCGGCACGCGCGACAGCGGCCGGCCGTCGACGAGCTTGAACAGGCGCTCCTGCGCGGGCTTGTAGACGGCCTCGTCGGGGCTTTTCAGCGCCTCGTTCATCGCGAAGGCCTGCATGTCGTCCTTCATGTCCCGGAAGGCCGTGTACATCGGGTTCTCGTCGCCGGCGAAGGCCTCCATCATCTGGCGGCGGCGCTCGAGCAGCCGCACCGCGGCGTCCTCCCAGCCCGGCTGGCCTCCGCGCGCCAGCGCGGAGACGTCGTCGGCCGACGCCGACAGCCGGCGGCGGACCTCGCCCTGCGCCCTCTTCAGGATGTCCGCGCGCTCGGCGCGCGCCGCGGACGACTCGTCGCCCTTGAGGACCTCGAGCCGCCGCAGCATGCCGCCGAGGTCGCCGGAGGACGAGCCGGCCGCGAGGTCGTCCTTGAGGCGCGCGGCCTCGGAGCGGACGGTCTCGTAGTCGCCCTGCAGCGCGGCGCGGCGGGCCTTGAGCTCGTCGGCCGGGCGTCCCTCGCGGGCGGCGTCGGCGATTTGATCGTCCAGCTCGCGCATCTGCCCGCCGAGGTCGTAGACGCGGGCAAGCGCGTCGGCGTGAGCCTGCGCCGCCGGGCGCGCCTCGGGGCGCAGCGCGGCCTCGTACTTCGAGGCCTGCTTCTTCCAACCGGCGAGGCCGCCCGGCTTGGCGGTCGCGGGGTCGGCGTTGGCCGCCGCGATCTTCTCCTGCAGGTTCGCCAGCCGCTGGCCCGCGTCCTCCGAGCGGAAGCGGTCCACGATCGCGAGCTCTTTCTTGGCGAGAGCCAACTCGTCGGCCAGCGCGTTCGCGCGCTCCGCGGAGCCCGGCGTCTTGGACGCGCGCGCGGCCTCGACGTCGTCGGCGAGCTTGGCGATGCGCCCCTCGAGCTCCGAGCCGCGCGCGCCGGCCTCCAGAGCCAGCCGGCGCAAGCCCTGCTCGCTGCCGGTCAGGCGCAGGAGGTTCTCCTCGCGCGTGAAGCCCGCCTCGAGCTCCTTGATCGCGGACGCGCGGGCGGACGCGTCGCCGGAGGGCTGATTCAGGGCTTCCTTCAGCCGCCCGAGGGACTGCCGCGCCGTGGAGACCGCGTCGGACTCGCGCGACGGGACCGCGTCGAGGAGCTTCTCGATGCGCGCCGCGCTGTCGCGGACGTCGGCCAGCGCCGCGCGGCGCGACTCCGGCCCGCCCGCGTCCTTCAAGCGGCCGGCCGCGTTCTCCAGGCGCGCGCCCTGCGCGACGAGGTCCGCGCCCTCCTGGCCTTCCAGCCGCGCCAGCGCGTTCTGCGCGCGGCGCGACTCGGTCAGCACGCGCGTGTCGCGCGAGGACTGGCCGGCCGTCAGCCGGTTGGCCAGTCCCGTGTCGACTTCGTCGACGCGATTGTAGATCGGCGAGCGCTTCGGGACGCCGCCGCTGACCTGGCCGATGGTCAGCGCCGGCTGCAGCGCCGCGCCGTCCATCTCGTCGCCCAGGATCCAGTATTTGCGCAGCGCGTTCTTGCCCTGGGTCTTGCCCTCCGCGATCTTGGTCTTGAAGCCCTCGTAGGTGTCGAACTTGAGGCTCGAGCCGATCTTCTTGTAGGCGATGAACTCCATGCGCGCCTGCGCCTCGAGGTTGGACTGCACGGTCAGGAACATCGGCTGCATGTCGCGTTTGGCGGCGTCGGCCTCGACGATCGGGAGCAGGCCCTCGAACGTCAGCATGGTCTTGCCGCCGCCGGTCTTGAGCATCTGGAACAGCCGCACCGAGTTGCCGGCGCGGCCCGTCTCCCCGATCGCCGTCAGGGCGCCCATGAAGCTCTCGAACTGCTCCGGGCGCCAGCTGGGCAGCGCCGTGCCCTTCGAATCGTGGAGCACCCACGGCGAGGCGGAGATGTCGTCGACCGCCCCCTTCAGCGCGGCGAAATCCGCTGGAGACAGGCCGCGCTTGGAATTTTCAAGGTCCGTCGCGAGCGACTCCACCATCTTCTCGAAAGTGCTCTTGGAGCGCGGGCCGCCGTCCGCGCGCGGGCCGCTGACGAAGTCGCCGGGGCCGTGCGCGCCGGCCCACCGGTCGACGGCGCCCGAGAACTCGTTGAGGACGCGCAGCACCGCGGGGTTCGCCTGGTACTGGACCTTGAGCGCGGCCAGGGTCTCGCTGGCGAGGCCGTGGGCTTTCTCAACGTTGTTGAACGCGTTGAAGCGCTTCTCAATCGCCTCGATGTAGTCGTACATCCCGCCGAGCACCGCGTGCTCCTGCGCGTTGAGCTTGCCGTCGGCCTTCAGCTGATCGGCGGCGGCGCGCAGCTCGGTGACGAGCTCCGTGTACGGATGATCGGGCGAGGCCCTGTTCTGCTTCCAATCCGAGGTCTTCGCCATCGCGTCATTCAGCGCGGCGTCGAGCGCCTCGGACTTGGCCGGCGCGGAGTCCAGGGCCTTGATGAGAGTCTCCGCGGAGGGCTTCACCGACTCGTTGGCCTCCAGGTACGGCTTGAGGATGGCCTCGACGCGCCCGGAGAGCTCCTTGGGCATCGGCTTGCCGGCCTGCATCTCGGAGGAGTACAGCGCGACGGCGACGTCCTTCTGGACCTCGGGGGTCACGCGGCCGAAGCCCTCGACGTTGGAGCCCAGCGGCGCGTCGAGCACGCGCTGGGCGCGCACGGGATCGGCCAGCAGGGCCTCGACGAAGTCCTGGTGCGCGATGAGGCGGACCTCGTCGTTGACCTTGAGGTTGACGAAGTTCTCGCCGTCGGCCATCTTCGTCGCGCGGTAGAACTCCATCGGGTTGATGTCGGCCGGCGTGGCCTTCTCGCCGCCCAAGGAGCTGACCATCTGGCTCTTGATGGCCTCGCGGCGCATCTCCTTGGTCACGATGAAATAGTCGCCGGTCTCGGGCCCCTTGAGGCTGGTCTCGAAGATTCGCTGGGAGAGCGGGATCTCCGGCGTCTTCAGGAAGCGCAGGCGCGCGCCCTCCTCCGCGTTGGCGATCTCGTGGTCCAGGCCCGCCGCCTTGTACTGCGAGGCGCCTTCGGCGCCTCGTTGATAGATCGCGGCGTCGCGCGCGGGGTGGGCGGCGTAGGTCGGGATCAGCATCCACGCCGGCGAGGCCAGCCACTTCTGGCCGGAGGCGTTGGCGCCCTTGATGCGCCGCTCGACGTTGTCCTCGTCGCGGTACGTGAAGTGATAGGCGAAGCTGTTGCCCGCCGCGCCGACGACGTCGCTGAAGACGGCGTACTTCGCCACGTTGTCCGCCATCCCCAGGGTGAAGGCCGCGCCCTTGCCGGCGACGCCCTTCTCGGCCAGGTTCTCCAGGAAGCCGCGCGAGACGGCCCCCTCGGCCGCCGCGCCGCCGGCCCCGGTGAACATCCACTTCGTCCCCGTGACGGCCGAGCCCACCACGCCGCGCGAGCCGACGAGCTCGGCGTAGCGCATGAAGGCCGTGCCGCGGAAGGCGGTCGCGGGCAGGCCCACGTAGCCGAGCATGCCGGGCATGAGCACCGGCACGCCGCCGACTTCCATGGGACTATTGGCCCACCAGATGCCGCCCTTCGCGCCGGTCCAGAACGCGTCCACCGCGCCGCGGAAGTCGGAATTGAACATCGAATCGTTGGGGCGGATGCCGATGCTGGTCCCGCCCCAGTGGAAACCAAGGGTGTCGTGCGGGGCGATGGTCACGGTCGCCGACTGGCCCGGCGCGAAGATCTTCTCCGAGCCGACGTCCCACAGGTGCTGGCCCAGCGTGAACGCGCCCGAGATGCCGGCCGACATGGCGGTGAAGGAGGCCTGGCGCATCGCGACGCTGCCGGCGCGCATGGTCGTCGCCAGCATGTAGCGCGTGACCGCGTTGCTGGCCTGGCTCTGGACCCAGACCGCGTCGGGGTCCAGCGACTGCAGGCGCGCCGCGGTGTGGAGCAGGGTCTCGCTGGTCACGATCGCCGCCCGGCGCACCATCCAGGGCGTGGACTCGCTGGTGAAGCGCGCGAGCGTCCCGGCCATGCCGTTGAAGCCCGCGCGCAGGATCGGCGCCGCGACGGCCATGCTGATGGTCCAGGTGACGAAGGTCTGCGCGGAGTCGAGCCACTTGTTCGTCTCGAATACGGTGGCGAGGCGGTCGCGGTTGACCTTCAGCGAGGCGGCCAGGCGCGCCGCCTCGGTGATCCGCGCCGGATCGCCGCCGAGCGCGGCCGAGAACGCCCCTTTGACGGCGTCGGGGTTCATGTCGATGACGGCCTGGCGCGCCTGCGCGGTCTTGCCGTCGGCGATGAGGCGCGCGATCTCGGCGTACTTGGGCTGATTCGCCCTCATCGCGCTCATATCCTCGGAGTAGTCGGAGCCCGAGCGGATGGCCATCCAGCCCCGCCGCAAGTAGTGCTTCCACGAGGAATCGCCCTGCTCGTGGGACGAGAATCCGACGGTGGGGATCTCGACGAACATCGAGTAGTCGGCGCCGAGCATGCCGAGCTCGCGCTGGCTGGAGGTCAGCGCGGCGTTGGCCATGTCGAGGCTGGCCGAGTAGTCGGCGGCGCTCAACGTCGCGCGCGTCTTCTCGAGCACGCCGTCGAGCGCGTGCAGGCGCCCGACCATGCCCTTCGCCTGGAGCTTGTAGTTGGCCTTCTGCTCGGGCGTCAGGTCCGAGCCGTCGATCGCCTTCATGACCTGCTCGGAGTCGGGCGACGACGGGTCGAGGCGCTCGACCTGGTTCTTCACGTAGAAGCTCTGCGTCTCGAGCACGCCGAGGCTCAGGAAGCGCAAAGTCCCCTGCTCGTCGAGGGAGAGGTCCTGCACCTGGGCGTCGCTGACCACCGGGTTCGCCTTGAAGCCGGCCATCAGGCCGTCCATGTCGGCCTTGAAGCGGTCGACGCCCTTCTTGGCGTTGTCCAAGTAATAGATCCGCTGCAGGAACTTCTGGTTGACGAGATCGAGGATGTTGTAGTCCTTGCCGTGATGGCTGTAGGTCTTCGAGCGCGCCTCGGCCTCCAGGTCGGCCTGGATGCGCTTGTCCGTGAACCACATGTCCTCGCGGTACTTGCCGGACTCGCCGAGCAGGTCGGCGAGCGCCATCACGCGGTCGCGGCGCATGCCCTCCATCAGCGCGTCGTACTGGCCCTTCAGGCGGTAGTACGAGTACTCGAACATCTCCGGGCTGTAGCGGCCGGTCTCCGGGATGAACGGGACCTCCGGCGGGCGGGACTGGTTCATCGCTCGCTGGGCCTTCTGCAGCTCGCGGTTGTAGGTCGTGGCGGCGTTCTGGCCGTTGGCGTCCCCGGCGTTGATGCGATAGGCGAGGCCCTTCTTGTCCCAGAACTCGTAGCCGTCCTTGACCTTCACCTGGACCATGTCGCTCTGCTTGGGCGGGTCCGCGACGGCGGCGCCGGTCATCAGCGCCTCGCGCTGGGCGCCGCGCATGAACTCGTCCTCGACCGAGCCGTCCGAGCGCTCGTCGATCTTCCCGAACCTCTTCTCGAACAGCGAGAGGGTGCGCGCGACGTTCGCCTCCTTCTTGGCGTCGTAGGGGCCGCTCTGGCGCAGCTTGTCGAGCGCGGGCTGAAGGCCCATCACCTCGTCGATGAGGGCGGCCTGGTCCACCTTGGGGTCGTGCGCGTCGACCAGCGAGCGGTACAGCGATTGGCCCAGCGGCGTCAAGGCCTTGCCGTCGCCGAGATAGGTGCGGAGCACGTCGTCGTCGCCCTTGATCACGCCCCACGCCTTCAGGTCCTTGAGCGCGGAGGCCGGGCTCACCGGCGGGCCCCCGGCGGCGGGAGCCCGCGGCGCGACGCCCTTGGCGGCCGGGCCGTTGTGCGGGGCCACGGCGGCGCGGATTTGCGCGTCGACGTCGCCTGGAGGATCGGCGAAGGCGGCGCGCGGGATGGTCCCGAGGAGAAGCGCGGCGCTCAGCAGCGACGCGGCGGACTTGCGCGCGAGGGGTTTCATCGGATGGGACCTTAGGCCTAGGCGTAGTTTAACAGAGGAAGGCGCTCCTGTCAGGGCCCAAAGTCCCCCTCAAAAGCGAGGCCCGGGACCCCCGCCAGTTGGGCCTAAAGTCCCGGGCCGTCCGGCGGCCGCCTACAGCTTGCCGCCCTTCTCGCAGGCCGCCTGGGCCTTCTCCTTCGTGACGCCGCCCCACCAGAGGACGACTCCGCCGCAGTTGCCCTTCGTGTCCTTCACGTTCGCGGCGCCCTGCTTGTCCGGCACCGCGAAGCGATAGGCCGCGATGGCGCCGTTCTTCGCGGTCGACCCGCCCACCAACGCCAGTTGGGTCGAGGCCGGAAGCTTGACGTTCGGGAGACCCTGCATGTGAAAAGTCTCCTTGTCGGGCAGCGGGTAGCGGTTCTTGCCGCCGCCGAACACCGGCAGGGCCTTCGTGCGCGACGGTCGGCCGGTGTCGTTGACGTAGTCGATCATGATGGACCAGACGGGCACGGTGACCACCGTGGGCTTGCCGTCGCGGGTCTGGTTCTCGTCCTCTTCGGCGGAGTAGAGGGCGGCGTTGTTCTCGGTCCTCTCGAGGTGCGCCGTGCGCCCGTTGCCGATCTCCGGATCCGTCGCGTATTCGCCCCGCTCGCCGCCCGTGACCTGGACGGCCGTGCCGGGGCCGCGCAGGCCCGTCATCGTCTCGTTGCTTCCCTTGTCGCCGGCGTCGATGTCGTCGGGCCAGATCTGCCGATCTTTTTCGCCCACGCCCATGACGAGGCTGTCCGCCACGCTGCCGCTGATCACGAAGCCCTTTCCCTTGGAGTGCTCCGCGATCCGGGACTGGACCGTCGCGATCATCGCGTCGCTGGGCTTCACGCCCATGTAATGCGTCAGGATGTCCTGGACGATGTCCGCGTTGGTGACCTCGGCCATCTGCTTCTTGCCCACGTCGTAGCCGCCGGACGAGGAGTACGAGACGTCCGCGTTATTGGAGTGCTGGACGTAGTTGGCGAAGTTCTGCACGTCGTAGTACTGGGCTCCGACGCTGTAGTCCAGCACGACGTAGTTCTTCAAGCCGCGGATCTGGTTCAGGCGGATGTTGTCGTTCATCACCTGGAACTCGAACTCGTTGTCCTTCGTGCCCTTCTTCGGGTTCCCCCTGACGCCCAGTGACGAGTCGAACAGCGCCTTGAAATGCGTGCCGTCGTTGTCCTTGCGGCTCATGATGCGGATCAGGCCGAGGCTGGCGTCGTCGAAGCCGCCGTTGCCGTCGTCCTCGACCCAGGCCGGGCTGCCCGCCTTGGCGGCGGCGATGGCGTCGTTGAGCGTCTTGGGCGTCCCCTGATCGACGGTGCCGGTCGTCCCGCCGCTGCCGCCGCTCCCCGTCACCGTCGCCGTCGAGCCCGCCGGATTCGCCCCGGCCGGCGGGTCGCCCTTGCCCGGCATGACCTTCCACATGCGCGTCGAGGGATCGAACTCCAGGTGGTACGGATCGCCGTTGGGAAGGGAGCCGAGGTCCGGCTTGCCCTTGATCGGCACCGCGCCGTCGTTACCCGCCTGCACGACGTCGCCCATCAGGTCCGGATGCGCGTTCAGGTCGGGATGCTTCCCGGCGTCGTGCGCGGCCCGCATGGCGTCGATCTGCGACTTCGGGAAGAACAAGAACGACCCCTTCTGCCCGCCCTGCCCGAGGACGTAGTAGGGCTGCGGAGGCTGGCCGATCCCGACGACTCCGCCGCTGGCGATCTGGTCGTCGCGCTTCAAGGAGAGTTCGTCCTTGTTGGTGGAGATCGAGCCGCCCTCGCCGTCATTGGTCCCGGCGCGCTTGAGCGTCACGGTCCCGTCCGGTTTGACGGTGGCGGTGTAGTGGCGCCCGCCGTCGCGGAAGACGATGTCGGTGTCGCCGGCCTTGGAGGCGTCGATCCACTGCGTCGCGGAAGGCGACCCCACGTCGGGCTGCGTGATGTCGACGACGCCGATCTTGTTGTAGAAATTGCCGTTGTCGTCCTTCATCGTGTAGACCTTCATCGACAAGTTCCGGAAGCCGCTGTCGTGTGGCCCGTACACGTGGGCGACGACGGCGCCGTCCTCATAGAGCGCCTTCGAGTCGAAGCCGGAGCCGGTGGTATCCAGGGGATTGCGGGCCGGCGCCGCCTCGGTCGGAGGCTTCAGCGCGGTCGTGGCGTTGGAGTCGATGCTGCCGTGGATCTCCCGCTTGTCGCGCGCGTCCTTCAAAATCTTCACCGCCCAGTCGGCCGCGGAGTCGAGCAGGGCGACCGTCCCGTTGGCGGCCTGGGCCTGGGCCACCTGCTTCGTCGAGTCCCACTTGTCGCCGGACAGCGCGGCGGCCAGGCGTTTGCTCCAGACGGCGTTCGGCTTGAACTCGTCCTCGTAGCCCGCGGGCGCCCACGCGGGCAGCTTGTCCGCGTCCATTCCCAGGACGTAGTACAGCTTGGCGACCTTCTCGGCGTTCCCTTTGTTCGTCTCGGGCCAATCCTGAGCCGCCTTGACGACCATCTTGATGAGGGTCTTATCGTCGAGAAGGCCGGTGGTCAAATACTGCCGCCCTTTGGCGCGATTCAAGACGAACTTCTGCAGGCGCGCGCCGATGTCCTGGCGCACCTCCGGCTTGGAACCGACGAAGGACATGAGTCGCTGGACGAACTCGTCGTCGTGATTGGCGGCGCGAGCGTGCGCGTCCGCGTCCGAGAGCTGCGGGGCCTCATCGGCGGCCGCCTTCATCGCCAATGGGAAAGAAAACGAGGACGCGGCCAAGATGGCCGCCATGACGGGCTTCAGGGGTTTCATGGCGTTCTCCAAAATATCACGCACGACCGACGTCTGTCAGTTTAGCGCCTCCGGTCGATCCTTCGCCTGGGCCTAAAGACCTAGAGATTCACCAGCCCGGCGGCGGTCTGAGCCGCGTTCCGCACCGTCTTATCGATCGACAATTGAGCGGAGCGCGCCGAGGACATCCCGGGTCCGACCTTATCCAACGCGTCCTGCGCCGGCTGCTTGTCCGTGGTGCACGGAGCGGAGGCGCAGGCGGAGTCTTTCGTCAAGTCCCCATTGAGCTTCTGGACCTTCTTGTCGGCGTCTTGGATGCCGGAATCGACGTCTCCCTTGTCCGCGAGCTGCTTCGCCAAGGCGTTGGCAGCGCTGATGTCGCCGCCGCCGGTGTTCGACGTCTTGGACGCGTCGGGCTTCGTCAACGTGGGCGTGGGAATCTTCGCCTGGTCCGCGGCGCCGCCGATATTGTCGAAGTCCGCGTTGCGCTGGACGAGCAGGCCGACGGTGCCGTCCGTGCCCTTGGGGTCCTTGCCGGCCGCCACGCGCAAGACCGCGGCTTGCGGGGCGAGCCCCTGCGCGGCCGAGTTCAGGTGGGCGAGCGAATTGCCGGTCGTCTCGGCTCCCAATTTCACCGTCTTCACCGCGGCGTTGATCTGGTCGGTGAGGTCTTTGATGTCCTTGGCGGCGTAGTGCGCGTCGAGCAGCGGCTGGGGATCCAGCTTGACGTCCGCGTTCAGGCCCTGCGCGCCCGGGGCCGAATTCACCTTCCCCTCGTCGGAGACGAAGTTGTCGATGGCCTTCGCGGCTCCCGGGGTGTCCTGGCCGTCGCCGTTAACGTCCTGACCGATCTGCTTGATGCGATCGTCGTCGGGTTTCTTGATCAAGTTCAGGGCGTCCATCTTATCGAGCGTGCCGCTGGTCTTCGTCAAGACGCCGTCGGCCTTGCCGGCGATGTTGCGCAGCTGCTCCATCAGAGACTTCTGGTTTTTCCCGCTCAGAATCACGGAGGTGTTGTCGCAGTCACCGGACGCCTTGGTCGGATCGGTGCTCTCGATGGCGTCGCGCACGGCCACGACGGCGCCCGCCGCCTTGATGAAGGCATCGATCTGGTCCACCGTCGCCTTAGAGTTCGCGACCTTGGACTTGAGGTCCTTCAGCGTGTTGCAGTTCGTGCCCATGTCCTTCGAGGGCGACTTCACCGCGTCGCCGGAAACGCCGGCGCCGGCGACGCCGCTCTTGAGATCGTCCACGTTCTTCTTCGGCGGATCGGAGGAGCCGCCGGAGGCGCTGGACGGGTTGTCCGGCGTGCACGTGAGAGCCGTGCCGTTGGTGCACGAGATGAGAGTCGAGCCGCCGTTGGTCGTGTAGTACATCTTCGCGGAAGCGCCCCCGGCGCCGCCCGCTCCGGCCGGCGTCGCCATGCAGGCGCCGCTGTTCTTGCCGACGGACGAGGCCGAGATCGGCTGCGGCGAGGAGCTGCCCGGCATGTTGCACCAATAGTTCGTCACGCCAGCCGCGCCGGCCGGGCAGTTGGAGCCGGCGCCGCCCGTGAACGAGCAGACCGCCTGGTCGGCCGCCGCGCCCGCGATCTTGGACGTGAACGCCTCGGCCATGGAGTTGCGGATCTTGAGAGCCTCGAGCTTGTTGTCGCCGGCCTCCTGCTCCTTGGACCACAAGGCGATCTGCGCCTCCTGGATGGCCTTCTGCTTCAGGAACGCGAGGGACTCGCCCACGCTCTTGCCGTCCTTGTTCTGGTCGCCGCCGAACGCCTTGTCCGTGGCGCCGGTCTGGCCCGCGCCGAGGCCGCCCGCGGCGGCGCCGCCCGCGGGGATCTGCTGCGCCGCGGCGTTATCGAGACTGGTGGCGGCCGTCGTGCCGCCCTTGTTGAACATGTTCGCCGCCGCGTCGCCGGCCGCCTTGAGCGCGGCGTCGGCGCCGCTGCCGCCGCCGGTGGGGCTGCGCGCGATGGACTTGATATTGTTGCCGCCGGTGACGCCCGCCATGCCGCCGCCGGTGGCGGCCTTGCCGCTGACGAGGCCGGCCGAGCTCGGCGCTCCGCCCGCCACGGCGCTGGTGCCGCCGCTGACCACGCCGAGGCCGCGCAGGCCGCCGGAGCCCGCCAGAGCGATCTTCGGCACGGGCAGAAGCGCCTTGGCCGCGTGAGCCGCGGCGCCGACTCCGCGGGCCGAGGCCGCGAGAGCGTCCTTCAGATCGGAATCGGAGTGCGAGGCCGGCGCGGTGGGCGGAGGCGTCGCCGGCATCACGGAATTGGTCGGAGGCTGCTGCGTGGCGCCGGGGCCCATGACCAAGGCGCTGGGGTCGCGCACGTTGAGCGGCGTGATGATGTCCGAGCCGCCGCCGACCGCGGAGCCGGGCGCGAGGCCGGTCGTGCCGGGCTCGTACGGGCTGGAGCCGCTGCCGTCGAACATGCCCTTGCCGCCGCCCTGGCCCCAGCCCGCCTTCAGCTGCTGGCCGTCGGCCGACTCCGGGCTCATCATGAAATGCTCGGCGAGCGGCGCCATGAAGAGGGTGCCCAGGCCCGCGAGGATGAAGGCCAGGTCCTTCTTCTTGAACTGCTTGAGGCGATCGAAGAGCGTCATTCCCGTCTCGAGGCCGCGGATCTTCACCTGGGGCTTCTGGGAGTCCTTCAGAGTGGGGATTTTGGGTTGCGTGTCCATGGGATTCTCTCCTCGATCGAGATAGTTTAGGGGGCCCCCTGGGGCTTGTCAATGGGGCGACGGTTTTTTACCGTTAATTTATCTTCGCATTCGCGAAGTCGTGGATCAGCAGTCCTCTCCCGCCGGGAAGGGAGTCCAGGACCCTCCCCGCCGGGTCGATCACCGCGGAGATCCCGTTGGGCGTGCAATGCACCAAGGACTTGCGGCTTTCCACGGCCCGCAGGCGCGACCGGATCAGATGCAGGCTCGGATGGATGGTCCCCTTGAAGAGCCCGTCGTTGGCGATCGCGGCGATGAAGTCGGCGCCCGCCCGGCTGAACATCCGCGCCGGCCGCGGCGTCACGTCGTCGAAGCAGGGCAGGATCGCGAGTCCCCCCAGCGACGGGATGGGGATGGGCTCGGCGTCCTCGCCGGCGACGACCATGGGCCGGCCGAACGGCGAGGGATGCAGGGCGCGATGCGACCCGATCATCCGCCCGTCGGGGCCGAAGACGAGCGAGACGACCCACGCGTCCTCGGCGTAATGCTCGGGGATGACGGGCGCGTACGTCCCCAGGGCCATGTAGACGTGAGATTTGCGCGCGATGTCCCCCCACCGCTGAGGATGCCGGTAGATGTCCTCGGGGATCTGGTACTGCGGGAACAGCACAAGCTCCGCGCCGCGCGCCGCGGCGGAGGCCGTCATCTCCTCGTAGGTCCGGTAGATCTCGTCCTGATGGGCGGCCCGCCACACCCACGGAAAGGGCAGGTCCTGCTGGGCGCAGGCCACGCGGAAGGGCTTCTCGGGCGGCGCCGACTCGGAATACCTCCGGACTTGTCCGGCGCCCCAGACCCAGCCTCCGGCGAGCAGAACGCACGCGCACGCGAAGATCGCCCCCGCCTCGCGCGGCCGGTTGCGCGCGGCCGCGGCCTGCCAGAAGACGGCGTTGACGAGCACGACGAAGAAGGCCAGCCCGGGCTCCCCGAACGGATGCGCCAGCTGCAGGAACGGCAGCGGCAGGGGGCTGTGCATGCCGAGCAGGAGGATGACGGTGTCGAGGAAGTGATGCCACGGGTTGCCGGCGATCACGGCGGGGGCCGCCCACAGTGCGGGCACGACCGCGATCCGCAGCCAGGCCGGACGACGGCGGACGGCGTAGCAGGCGGCGCCGAAGTAGGCGCCGTAGGCGACGCTGCACAGCAGGACGAACACGATCACGGCGACCGGCATGATCAGCGTCCAGCGGAAGATCAGGAAGTGATACAGCGCGCAGAAGGCGGCCGCGTCGAGCATCGCCTGCCGCCGGGAACGCGCGCGATCGAGGGCCAAAAAGACCGGGACCCAGGCGATCCAGATGAGAAAGGTCAGGTTCGTCGGCGGAGCGGTGAGGACGAGGAGGATCGACGACGCCAGCGCCCAGGGAACGTCGACCGCGGCTCTTAAGAGCCGAGAAGGCATGCGATGGCGCCGAGGAGGCCGTTGGGGCCGCACTTGCCGAACGAGGGATGACAGCTCTGGCCCAGCGCGTTCGGATCGAATTGAGCGGGGGTGAAGCCCAGAGCGGCGCAGTAATCCGGCAGCGGAGGGCACGGCGCGTCGGCCGCCGCCAGCTGGGTCTTCATGTCGGCGCACGTGGCGTTGATCTGGTTCTCGAGACTGGTGCACGGATCGCAGTTGCACGGGTCGCCGCAAGCGCCGGGGAGCTGATTAAAAAGCGTATTGAGCTGGCTCTGGTCCGCTCCGACGTTCGGCATGGTGGCGGTCTTCTGCGCCTGGCACTGCTGCACCATGGTGGAGCAGGTCTGCACCTGTTGAGCCTCGGTGTCGGAACCACCGCCGCCGGCGCCGACGGAGTCCGGCGGCAGCTGCACCGCCGAGTTGTCCAGGCCGACGCCTCCCGCGCCCGGGTCCGAGCTCGAGAGGAAGCCGGAGGTGATGTTGTTGCCGTCGTAGATCGCCCCGGAGTTCGTCGACGCGTACTCGAGCGGGCAGCTGGGCGGCACGCACTGGGTTCCGATGTCGTCGCGCGCCTTGCCCTCGGCGGCTTGGGCGAAGGCGAGATTGTTGGTCAGCGAGGCCGCGCCCATGACGCCCTTGGTCGCCCGCGACTCGACGCCGCGGGAAGCGAAGGCCGACAGCGAGCCCTTGGCGGCGCCGCCCTTCACGCTCGCCGGCGTGGCGACGGGCCCCAGGCTGGCCAGCCCCGCCTTGGCCAGGCTGTTCGAGGTGCCCGCGGCGCCGCCGTTGCCGTTGAAGAATCCCTTGTTCGCGAAGGCGCCGCCGGACAGCGGACCGCCGCCGCCGGGCCCCGAGCCGTTCGCGAAATGGCTGGCGCCGATGAAGCCGTTGCCGTTGAGCCCGTTGGCGTAGCCCGCGCGCTGTCCGCCCAAATCGTCCGCGGTCAAGGTCACGGCGTTGCCGTCGCGGCTCTTGGGCTCGGCCGGGTCGACGACGCCGGCCACCGACTGCGGTCCGCCGCCCGCTCCGTCCGCGCCGACGCCGTGATCGAGATCCGACTTGCTGCCTTTGACGAACCCGAGCGAGCCCTCGCCGCCGCCGGCGCCCGCGGCGCCCGCCCCGTTCGCGCCGCCGTGGCCGAAGAACGGCCCCCACCCGATGCCTCCGCCGTTGTGCGAGGCCTTCGCCTCGCGGAAGGCCTCCAGAAGATCGGCGTAGGAGCGCTTGCCGGGTCCGCCGAGGCCCCACTTGGACACGTCGACGCCGAGCTTGCCCGCCATCCACGCGACGCCGGCGGCGAAGCGCTCGCCGCCCGGCAGCCCGGTGATCCACGACGAGGGGCTGATGAAGACGGTCGACGCGACGAAGACCAGCAGAACGAGCAGGACCAGTACCTTCTTCTCGCGAAGGAACAAAAGGAGCAGCCCTAGCGCGCTTTTCTTCTTGTTGCGCTGGAGGAACGTGCTCTTGTTCGGCGTGGCCGTGGTCATCTGGGCTCGTTCTCTTAGTTGGTGATCACCTTCGCCGTCCCGACCGGGATCTGGTGCACTCTCTGGATATCGGACTGGTCCTGCGTGCTCTCCTGCTGCGCGCCGACGGCCTGGTCCGTCTGGCACTGGCTGGCGGTCATGCTCGAGCCGGAGTTGGCCGCGGCGGACATCTGCGAGGTGCAGGCGTTGATCGCGGTGGCCTGCTGCTGGTTGCCGATCTGCTGAGCGAGCTGCTGGCCCATCTGCTCGGCCTGGGCGATCTCCTGCTTGCCCTGAGAGATCTTCATCATGCCCATCATCACCAGGGCCGCGCCCGCCGCGATGAGAGCGAGGCCGACCGCGGTCATGGGCCAGAACAGCAGGGCCACGCCGGCGCCGATGAGCAGCGCGCCCATCGTCATCATCATGGTGCCGCTCTGGATGTCCTGCATGCCCTTGTTGGCCATGTCCGAGATCTGCTGCATGGCGTTCTGGAGGGCTTGGTTCGTGCCGCCGCCCGTCGGATCCGAGGGGGCGTTCGGGATGCTGGTGTCCGGGGCGCCTTGGCCGAGCGAAGGCGGAGTGTCGCCGCCGGGGGCGCCGTTGGTCGCGAGATTGCCGTTCGTGGGCTGCTGCTGGTCGAAGGCGCCCTGCGAATCCGCCGCCGCCTGCTCCGCGCTGCTCGAGCTGGCTCCCTGCTGGGAAAGACCCTTCGCGAGCCGCAGCTGGCCGAACGCCTTGTTGGCCGAGGCTTTGTTGACCGAGCGCGCCGAGGGGGTCGCGTGAATGGAGCTGGCCTGCATCTTGCCGAGCTTGCCGGCCGCGCCGGGGTACTTCTTCAGGCCCAGCATGCCCTCGCCGAACTTGGGGGCGTTGCTGTTGCCCGCGAAGATGTCCTTGCTGCCGAATCCGCCGCCGCCCAGGCTGCTGGACAGCTGAGCGCCGCTCAGGTTGTGCGCGAGCTGGCCCGTCGCCATGGCCTTCTCCGCGTCCATGTCGGGCTTCGGCGCGGGCTTCTCGTCGGCCGCCTTCTCCTCCTTGGGCGGAGCGGCCGGCGCGGGCTTGGCTTGGGTCAGGGGATCGAAGCGGAGCTCGCCGCCCTTCGCGCCGAAACGGTCGTCGCCGCCGGCGCGGACGTGCATGGAGTCCGCGATGCCGCCGAGGTTGGGATTGCCGAGGTTGGCGCTGCCGTTGCCCTTCAGCAGGGCATAGCCGAGGATTCCGGCCGCGGCCACCATCAAGAACGCCGCCGCGGCGATGGCCATGCGGCCGAAGCTCGACGCGGTGAACGCCGCCCAGGCGTCGCCCATGCCGAGGGACTCGGCGATGTTCGCGAAGAAGCGCGCGATGTTGGAGAACAGCCCGCCGCTCTCGGCGGCGGCTTCGGCCGCCAGCTCCGCGGCGCCCTCGCTGGCCGCGCTGGCCGCCGCGCGCGCCACGGTGCCGCCCGTCGCTCCGGAAAATTCGCTCGCCGCGCCGCGCGCGCCGCTCCACGCGGCGCCCGCTTTCTTGCGCTCCTTCTCCTTCTTCTTGAGGTCGGGGATGTTCGCCGCCGGCGCTCCCGTGTTGGCTTGAAGAATGTCGTCCTTGTCTTTAGCCATGGTTTTTCCCCGGACCTACTGCATCGCGGCTTGATTCATCTTCGCTTTGCCGGACATCGCCGCCAATTCACCGACCGCGGAGGCGATCAAGACGCCGGCAGGTTGAACAACCAATACCTCCGCAGTGGTCGCGGCACCCCAAGAAGCAAGTGCGCTATAAGCAATGAAGCCACCGACCACACCGAGGATGCCGCCGATCATGAAATCGCCATGCTTCATGGTCGCGATGGCAACTCCGATGGCCGCGATCGCGGCCCCGAGCGCGGCGACGATACCCAAAAAGTATAGAGCGATGGTCTTTAGGTACTGCGTGCCGCTAAGCATCAGCGCGACTAAAGACAAGACGGTGACGATTCCGATCAGGATCATCGCCGCATTGAGCAATCCCTGATAAGGAGCCGCGTCCTGGCCGGGAGGAGGAGCGGTCGTCGTGACGCAATTGCCGCTGGCGTCCGGCTCGAAATTCGCGTTCGCGCAGGCAGCCCCGCCGCTGATCGGGCCAGAGCCGCCCGTGGACGGATTGTTCGAGCCGCCGCCGTCGGCGGGGCCGGTCTGCGTGCCGTTGCCCAGGCCGGGTCCGGAGATGACGCTGCCCTGAGATGCGTTGTTATCGAAGGGCGTCGCGGCACCGACCGACGCCGTCTCGCTCTTCCCGGTCGCCGCCGCGGTGCGGGACAGGCCGTTGGCCATGTCGAGCTGCTGCTTGGCGAAACCCTTGGCGTTGGAGTGTCCACGCGTCGGGCTGGAGGCCCGGCTCGAGGCGGCCGCCGTGGGCGTGCGGAAGGCCGCGAGCGCTCCACCCTGAGGCTTGTTGCCCATGTTCCCCATGCTCGAAAAGCCGCGGTTGATGCCGCCGGACAAACCGGCGCCGCCCGACAAGCCGCCGCCACCGCCGAAAGAGGAGGCCATCGAGCCGAAGCGACTGCCGCCCAGGCTCGGCTTCGCGGGACCCTGCGCCGCATCACCGGCCGCCGCCGTCGGATCGGGCGTCGCGGAAGCGGCCTTCGCGTCCGCGTCCGCCTTGGCCTTCGCGTCCGCGTCGGCCTTGGCCTGCGCGTCCGCGGCCGCCTTCGCCGCGGCCGCGTCGTCCGCCGCCTTTTTCGCGGCGCGCTGCTCGTCCGTCAGGCCGTCGTTGTTGACGTAACCGAGAGAATTGGGAATCGATCGATCGCTGCCTTTGATGACGCCGGAAAGATCGTCGTACTTCTGCGAGCCGCCCTTATCGGCGAACACCTTCGGTGCGGCGTTACCGGTGGTCGAGCCGCCCGACATCATGTTTCCGAGTTGCCATGCCCCGGCACTCAGGCCGCCGGAAACGAGAAGGATCGTCAGAATCTTGGCAAGCGACATGCCCGCGCCGCCCGCACCGCCAGCGGCGCCGCTGAAAGCCGAGGCGGCGCCGCGGCCTCCGAACCAACCGGCCCCGCCGCGCTTCTTCTCGCGTTTAGCCCCGACTCTTGCAAGTTTCAAGTCGGGGACATCAACCACCGAGGAATTCTGCGTGTCCATGGTCGCTCCGCGTGACGGTCAAAAAATCGGTCTTGAGGCGCTTTTCACGACTGGGCTCAGTGTAGCCCCCATCCAATTCTTTGTCAAGGAATAGCGACCCAATTACCATTTTTTTACCGGAGCGGGTCGCTGGTCGCCAGGAGCCGCCTTTGGCGCAGAACTACGGCGGAAGATGCAGAAATCGCCTTCAGTTCGTTGAGAGACTCACTGGCCCTGCCGCCACTGCGGCACCTGTTCGGAGTTATAGGCGGTTTTCGCTTGGCGAACGACCTCGGGTTTCAGGTAGTCGAACGCAGCTCTCAGGTCGCCGTTCGTCTCACGCAGACCCTTGAGCAGGTAGTAGGTGAACAGACCGTGACCTTTCTCTTGATAGGTATTGCTGATCTGGTTGCCCGCGGACGCGGAGACCACAGTCACGTTCGCCGGGACCGCGGACGGCACCACGCTGACCAAGGGACGCGCCCCTTGGGCGAGGACGGACCGGCCGCCGGCTCCTGAGAAGCAGGAGTCGATCGCGACGTAGACCTGCTTGGCGGGAAGCTTCGCGAGATCGGCGTACAAACGATTCATGGCGAAACTGGTCTGATCGACGTAGGCTGGATCGCCGTCATAAGGCACGAGATAGGCGTCCCCCTTCGCCGGGTTTGGCGCGCCATGGCCAGAATAGTACACGTAGACAACGTCGCCAGGCTGGACTTGGTTCGGCAGCCAGCGCTCGAAGTATTTCTCGAAGTCACCTTTCGTCGCCTGATCGTCGGTCAGGAGTGCGACGTTCGCCTCAGGCACGCCGAGGACGCGCTTGAAGTACTCGGCCGCGAGGCGGGCGTCGTTCGCCGCGAAGTCGGCGTTAGGAAGCTTCGCGCGGTAATGCTCGACGCCGACCACGACGGCGTACGACCTCGGATGCTCCGGCCCCGCGGGCGGCAAGGTATCAATGTCCGACGGAGGAGGCGCGTCCGCTGAAATGGGCGCGGCTACGCTCGCAACGAGGGGTCGATTATGCGGGAGACGCTCCCAAGGCCGCTCTTCCGCCAACATTGGCCCGAGGCGCGGGATCGCATCGTTGAGCGCGGCGTTCCACGCTCCTCCGGTGTCGAGCACACCCTTTCCATGACCGGATCCCTGAAGTTCGGCGCTCCAAACTTCTCGCCCGTCGGCGTCTTTCAAATCGACGCCGATCGTAACTTTCGCTTTTTGGGGACCAGAGGTCCATCCGCCGAGCTCCATGTC